>JAJBTJ010000258.1 GCA_020860905.1 Parabacteroides sp.
GTTAACAATAGCTGTGTGTTCGTAAGTTTATGGCATGTGAAATATCTGTTTATTTCACCCAATTTCAAGAATGTGTTCAGTTTGTCCTTTAACGGGGATATGATTTTTGAAAACGATTTGCTGGAAGAATGTATACACCCCGCTGACTTGCCTGTTCTCCTGGATTTGCAGAACAGGACTTTTGACTATGTTTTCAAGCTGCCCCATAACGAACAATGTGATTACAAACACATTTTTGAGTTCCGGGCATTAGGAGTTTCCGGGGAATATGTTCGTGTGATTTGCCAATACCAACTGCTTGAAACGGGAGAATCTGAAAAGCCTTTTTTATTATTGGGAGTTGTTGATATTTCCCCCGATCAGGACTTGAAAGCACCTGTAAAATTCCGATTGGTAAATTTCAAAACCGGCCATATCGTTAATATTCCGATTATCGACAATCCAGAAATATCTCTTACCAAACGGGAAAAGGAAGTTCTTGCCATGGTAAACGAGGGTATGTTAAGTAAAGAGATTTCTGACAAATTATTTATCAGTATCCATACCGTAAACAGGCATCGTCAGAATATTCTGGAAAAAATGCAGGTGTATAACCTGGCCGAAGCGATAAGTTATGCACGAAAGTTAGGATTGCTGGCGTGAAAAGATAAACTTTTCCATTTCCTTTTGCAATTCAGTAAAACTGTCTTCTATTGATTTGTTAGCGGTATCAATCACGATTCTATGCGTATCCCAGGGGTCGAAAGTTCGCTCCTGGATTTCATCCCATGAGGGGAGTTGCAAACCTGTAACTTCACTGTTCCTTGTCTCGCAGCGCCTTTTGTGTTCTGACTTATCAGAGCAAATTACTTCGATATTAATATATGGGCAGCGGCTCTGTTCGGCCACTTCTTCCCATTCCCGGCGTACTGAATGGATTGGATTGCACGAATCCGCAACAACAGAAAGACCTAACTCCGAATTGTCTCTTGCTATTCTGTAAGCTAAGCGATACCCTTCTGCCTGTACATCAACGTTGCATACATCCCGTAACCCTTGCTCTATGGTGTCGATTCTCAAATAGAAAGCGTTATACTCTTTTGCTATCAGCTTCGCCAAACTTG
This sequence comes from Parabacteroides sp., assembly GCA_020860905.1. Taxonomy (GTDB): domain Bacteria; phylum Bacteroidota; class Bacteroidia; order Bacteroidales; family Tannerellaceae; genus Parabacteroides_B. The sequence goes on from JAJBTJ010000258.1 coordinate 1,104, forward strand.
ATTTTCCCGAAGCCGGCAAACCGGATAACACAAATAATACACCTCTCATATTTACACGGATTTATTTTGTCTTGTTCATGCTTTTTTATACGATAGGGAGCCGGGTATATCTTTATGCTGTTCAACCTTATCGATAACCGTATGGCCCGTACGCTTGGTAAAGGCCGATAGTTCCCATGTATTTATACCCGGATTCGCTTATAAAGATTTATTGCAGGCCTATTTACCTATTCTCGGTCGGGTTGAACGAACGCCCCGTGCGTATGGATGATTTTCCACTGATTGGATATACCTGATTTATATACCTCTGTACAGCTCCTTCTGAATATTTGCCTATCCCTTTGAACGGCCTAATTATATGTACGGACAGTGCCTTTTGCTAACAGTTGTACCGCCGGGAAATCTCCCTGCCGCTTCCCGCGTATAGCCGGTCCAAAGAAATATAAAAATTTTGTGGAATAGAGGCGGCGAGTGATTAATTCTTGCTAATATCCGTGCGTATTTGTATTTTTTATAAATTTGCGGCCTCTTACCCTATACACTTTGGAAGATGAAAAATAAACTGGATTTCAGGCCGGCGTTGTTCGCTTCGTTGAAAAACTATTCGAAAGAAAAGTTCATGGCCGATTTGATGGCCGGGATTATCGTAGGCATCGTGGCGCTGCCGCTGGCCATCGCCTTCGGTATCGCTTCCGGCGTAAGCCCGGAAAAAGGCTTGATTACCGCCATTATCGGCGGGTTTATCGTGTCGTTCTTGGGAGGCAGCCCGGTACAAATCGGCGGCCCTACCGGCGCCTTTATCGTCATTGTTTACGGGATTATACAGAACTTCGGCATCGAAGGGCTGGCCGTGGCTACCGTGATAGCCGGCGTGTTGCTGTTCCTGATGGGCGCCCTGAAGTTGGGCACCATTATCAAGTTTATCCCTTACCCCATCGTGGTGGGCTTTACCAGCGGCATCGCGCTGACGATTTTCACCACCCAGATGAAAGACTTCTTCGGCTTGCAGATGGAGCACGTTCCGGCCGACTTCTTATCCAAGTGGGCCGCTTATTTCGAGCATATCGCTACCATCCATCCCGCCTCGTTTTTCGTCGGGGCGGCCAGCATCCTGCTGATTGTGGTTACGCCCAAGTTTTCACGCAAGATTCCCGGCTCGCTCGTGGCCATTGTGGTGCTTACCGCCGTGGTGTACTTCCTGAAGCACCGGCTGGGAGTCAACGGCATCGAAACGATTGGCGACCGGTTCACCATCCAGGCGTCGTTGCCGGCGCCGGCGCCTTTTTCCTTTTCGATGGAAACCATCGACTTGCTGCTCCCCTCGGCTTTTACGATTGCGCTCTTAGGAGCCATCGAATCGTTGCTTTCCGCTACCGTAGCCGACGGCGTAACGGGGCAGAAGCATAACTCCAATACCGAGCTGATGGCGCAGGGCGTGGCCAATATCGTGGTGCCTGTGTTCGGCGGTATTCCCGTTACCGGCGCCATCGCCCGCACCATGACCAACATCAACAACGGCGGCCGCACGCCGGTAGCCGGCCTTATCCACGCCGTGGTGCTGCTGCTTATCCTCCTGTTCTTAGGGCCGCTTACCAAACACATCCCGATGGCCTGCCTGGCCGGGGTACTCATTATCGTATCGTACAACATGAGCGAGTGGCGCACGTTCCGCTCGCTGCTGAAGAACCCGAAGAGCGACGCGGCCGTGTTGCTCGTCACCTTCGTCCTCACGGTGGTGTTCGACCTTACGATTGCCATCGAAATCGGGTTGCTGTTAGCCATGCTCCTGTTTATGCGCCGGATGACGGAAACCACGCAGGTATCGGTTATCCGCGACGAAATCGACCTGTCGCACGAAGGGGAGTTCGCACACGAGGAAGAGAAGCTCACCGTGCCGCACGGCGTGGAGATTTACGAAATCGACGGGCCGTTCTTCTTCGGGATAGCCAATAAGTTCGACGAGTGCATGAAACAACTCGGCGACAAGCCTTCCGTGCGGATTCTCCGCATGCGGAAAGTGCCGTTTATGGACTCCACCGGTCTGCATAACCTCGAAAGCTTGTACCGGCTTTCGGCCGCCGAGAACATCCGCCTTATTCTTTCGGGCGTCAATCCGCAGGTACATAAACTGCTGGTACAGTCGGGGCTGGCCGCCAAAGTGGGCGAAGAGCATATTTGCAGCAACATCCACGAGGCGCTCGAAAAGGCGCAGGCGATGTTATAAACACCGCCGGTAAGGGTCGCGCGATAGGCCGCTGCTTGTTTTCACCGGCCTGGCGGCTCGGCGGAACGGGGTAAGGTAAGATGCGGGCGGACTTTTTCCGGATTGCCGGTACGGAGGCAATCCGGCTGGATTAAATATATTTATGTATTTTAATGCTTATTTATCGTGCGTGTTAACGCTCCGGTTCGTTTCCTTCCTTTTCATCCCGTCCGTACCCCGGCTGTTCCGGCGGCTATTCCCAGGGAAAAACAAGAGATAAAAAAAAGGCATATCCAGGCGCTTCCGGTTTGCGTCGGTAATCGACGTAACGTTACGTCGATTACTTATCTAACCTTACGTCGGTTCCCTATCTAACGTTACGTCGACAACCTATACAACCTTACGTCGATTACTAACGTAACCTTACGTCGATAACCCGCGTAAGCTTACGTCGATTATCGACGCAAACGTATGTACCCGGTAAACGGAAGAAAGGATAAAGAGTAAAGGCAGTAAGAATACATTAATAATCAACCATTTAGACAGGAAGGCTGTTTTCTCGGGGTATCTGTCAGGCCGTTTTTGAGTCGCCTTGTCCGTCCCCGGCACTCGGGGCGCCTTTTTCTGCCGGGATAAAAACGGCAACTCGAGCCGGTTACGCATAGCGCTTCCGACCGGCGCCGGCCATTCACAGCCCAGTACGTCGCTTGTACACGGTGTCCGGCGTCAGTCGTTCGTGACGCCCGGCGTAAATCGTTAGTGGGTAAAGGATGTTACTTGTTAACACAGAAGCATTTGCAATATAAAAGAAGAAATAAAACGGTTCGAAGGCCGGATAAAAAAGCAAAGCAGGAGAAGAGAAGAAATAAGAAAGCGGGTAAAACAGGGTGCCTTTATCGAGGCGGGCCGGCACTATAAAAACAGAGGCGGCCGGCGCTTCGCCTGCTTCACCCGGCAGTGGATTTTCTGCTACCGGCCGTTATCCGGTTGATCGGGTTTCCCCGGTGTGGGGGATGCACGCTACTTTAATATATAAAAAAGGGGGCGGACTTCCCCTTTTTTAACCTGTTTTTTATTTATTCCGGGTGGTTTTTAAGAAATTATTAGAAATAAAAGGAAATGGAGCGGTACTTGCAACCCGGCACCGCCTTTTTTACTTTGCCAACGCAAAATCCAACTGCTTCCTCTCCAGGTTCGCCTGCACCACCTTAATCGCCAGCGGGTCGCCCAATTGGTACCGTTTCTTGGTACGGCGGCCGATGAGGCAGTAATTCTTTTCGTCGAACTCGTAATAATCCCCTTTCAGGTCGCGGATAGGCACCAGGCCCTCGCACTTGTTCTCGTTCAGCTCTACGTATAAGCCCCATTCGGTAACACCCGAAATCACCCCGTCGAACACCATGCCCAGCTTGTCGCTCATAAACTCCACCTGCTTGTATTTAATCGAAGCCCGTTCTGCGTTCGCAGCCGTCTGCTCCATGGCCGAGCAATGCTTGCACAATTCCTCGTACTTGTTTTGCGTTACGCTCCGTCCCCCCGTCAGGTACCTTTCCAGCAACCGGTGCACCAGCATATCCGGATACCGGCGGATAGGCGACGTAAAATGCGTATAATACTCGAACGCCAGCCCGTAATGCCCCACGTTCACCGTCGAGTACACCGCCTTGGCCATCGCCCGGATAGCCACCGTTTCGATCAGGTTCTCTTCCCGTTTGCCCTGCACCTGGTCTAACAGTTTGTTTATCCCTTTCGACACGTCGCTCTTGGTACCCTCCGTTTTCAGCTTGTAGCCGAACCGGCGGATAAAGGAGGCGAAGTTTTCCATCTTGTCCGGGTCGGGCAAGTCGTGGATACGATACACGAACGTTTTTTTCGACTTTCCTTTCGGCGTTTTTCCGATAAACTCCGCTACCGTGCGGTTAGCCAGCAGCATAAACTCCTCCACTAACTTGTTCGCCTCTTTCGACTCCTTGAAATACACCCTGACCGGCTTCCCCTTTTCGTCGATTTCGAACTTCACTTCGTAGCGGTCGAAGTTGATAGCCCCGTTCGTAAAACGCCGTTCGCGCAGTTTCTGGGCCAGCTCGTTCATCTTCAGGATGGCCTCCTTGCATTCGCCCTCGCCCGTTTCGATAATCTGTTGCGCTTCTTCGTACGTAAACCGGCGGTCGCTGTTAATCACCGTGCGTACGATACGCGACGCCTTTACGTTCGCCTCGTCGTCCATCTCGAAAATAGCCGAGAAACAACACTTTTCCTCGTTCGGGCGCAATGAGCAGATTTGGTTACACAACCGTTCCGGCAACATCGGAATCGTGCGGTCTACCAGGTACACCGAGGTAGCCCGCGACTCCGCTTCCCGGTCGATGATGCTCCCCGCCTTTACGTAATGCGTCACATCCGCGATGTGCACCCCTATTTCCCAGTTCCCGTTGTCGAGCCGCCGCGCCGAAAGCGCGTCGTCGAAATCCTTCGCATCCTTCGGGTCGATGGTAAACGTCAGTACGTTCCGGAAATCCTCCCGCGCCGCAATCTCTTCCGGCGAAATCGTATCCGGTATCTTTTCGGCCGCTTTCTCCACCGCTTCCGGGTATTTGTACGGCAAGCCGAACTCGGCCAGGATGGCATGCATCTCGGTGGTGTTGCTGCCTGCTTCGCCCAGTACGTCGAGCACCTCGCCCAGCGGGTTCTTGGCGTTTTCGGGCCACTCCGTAATCCGTACGATAGCCTTCTGCCCGTTCTTGCCCCCTTTCAGCTTGTTACGCGGAATAAATATGTCGTTCGCCAGCTTCTTGTTCTCCGTCGTTAAAAAAGCGAATCCGCGGGTAACCTGCAACGTACCCACGAAAGTGCTTTCGCGGTGCTCCAGTATCTCTACTACCTCGGCCTCCGGCTCGCGCCCCTTCCGGCGCGCCAGTACCTGCACCTTTACCCGGTTGCCGTCCATGGCGTGCTTCGAGTTCCGCTCCGCTACGAAGATGGCCGGGCCGCCGTCGTCGGGAATAAACGAGTTTTTGCCGTTGCTCCGGCGCTCGAAGATGCCCGAGGCTACCGTGCCCAAGCCGTTCAGCCGGTAGCGGCCGCGGTCGGTTTCTATTAAAAAGCCGTCGTCGGCCAGCTCGGATAATACAGCCGCCACCAGCAGTTTTTCCTGTTCGGTGGCAGCGCCGATGGTTTTGCTTATTTGTTTGTAGTTGAATAATTCGTTGGGTGAGGCTTGAAAAACGGAAATCACGGCAGGCGCCAGGTTTTTCTTCTTCGCATGTTTTTTCCCCCTTTTCCCTTTCGGGCGGGTGTCTTTACTCTTTTTCGTCATATATACCTATTTTACAGGATTACCTAAATCCCTGTTACAAAGTAAACAAATAAATGCGAAACGTAGTTTAAGATTCTGTTTTTTTCTCTACGTTTGCAAAAAAACGACACGATATGAAGATTCTGGTTACAGGAGCGAGCGGATTTATAGGCGGTTTTTTGGTGGAAGAAGCCCTGCGGCGCGGCTACGAAACCTGGGCCGGCGTACGTTCGGGAAGCAGTAAAGCCCGGCTGGCCGATTCGCGCATCCGGTTTATCGACCTGAAATATAACGACAAGCCGGCCTTAACGGCACAACTGGCCGATTTCGCCCGCACCGAAGGCCCGTGGGATTATATTATCCATAACGCCGGCGTTACCAAAACGTTGGATAAGGCCGATTTTTTCCGCGTGAACGCCGGCTATACCCACAATTTCGTAGAAGCGTTGGCCGAGGCCGGATGTATTCCCCGGAAGTTTTTGCTGATGAGCAGCCTGAGCGCGGTAGGCAAAGGCGACGAAGTGAATTTTACCCCTATCCGGCCAGGAGACACGCCGGCTCCGGATACGGCGTACGGGCAAAGCAAGTTGGAGGCCGAGGGATATGTGAGCCGGCAACAGGCATTCCCGTATGTGATTTTGCGCCCTACCGGCGTGTACGGGCCCGGCGAGAAAGATTACTTTATGGAAATCAAGTCGGTAGCTGCCGGTTTCGACTTTGCCGTCGGGTTCGTTCCCCAGCGCATTACCTTTATTTACGTGAAAGACCTCGCTGCTGCGGCTTTCTTAGCCTTGGAGAAGCCGGAAATACGGAACCGCACCTATTTCGTGGCCGACGGGGATGTATATACCGATGCGGAGTTTGCCGGGATGATACAGGAGATACTGGGAAAGAAGCGGGTGTTCCATGCCCGCGTTCCCTTGGGAATCGTGCGCCTGGCGTGCGGATGCTCCGAGTGGATAGGCCGGCTCACGCATCAGGTAACCGCCTTGAATACGGATAAATACCGCATCCTGAAACAGCGCAACTGGATTTGCGACGTTACCCCCTTACGCGACGAACTGGGATTCGCGCCCCGCTATCCGCTCCGCAAAGGGCTGGAAGAGTGTATCGAATGGTACCGGGGCGCGGGCTGGCTTTGAGTTTACTCTCCTATCCGGCTTATATAGCCGCTCCCAGCTAGGTTTTTGGTAATGGCGGAGTCGCCCGTGTACCGTATTTGTCCGTTCCCGGCAATTTTCGCCTGAATCGACCCGGTTACGTGGGCTTCGATATTCCCCGAGCCCGCTATCTGGCACTTCAACGCGTCGATAGTACAGTCCAAGGCCTGTATGCGGCCCCAGCCGGCAATCGAGAAGGATGCCTTTCCGGCTTGTCCGCCTAAAACGAGCTTATTCGCGCCCGCTCCTTTGGCGGTAAACTCGTCGCAGCACAGGTGCAGGGCGTCGAAGCGGCAATTCCCGGAAAGCGAGCAGTTTATTTTCGTTACTTCCGCGCTGTCGTTCAGGCAGATTGCTCCGCTACCGCTTTGATTTACCGTGAACGTATCGGCCGTGAAACGCGAGTCGATATGAAACGTGCCGCTTCCTGCCTGCCCTATTTTGTTCAATCCGGAAGAATAAAGGGTTACGGTGAGGTGCGTAGGCTTTAGGTGCATGTTCTTTTCCTTAGGCCCGATGCGTAATTTCCGGTCGTTTACCTTTATTTCCAACAGGTCGAACAGGTTGCTGTCGGTCGAAATCCGGCAGTAGGGCGCCGTATCGGTGCGCTGTTCGTAATGGCATACCATACCGGGGAGGGCCGTACCGATTTCGTTGAAGTCTTCTACGGTCACTTCACGGGTAATCACTTGGGCGTTGCCGTAAATCGCGTTCATTTTTATACAACCGGTACATCCGAGGGCGGCCAGCAATATAGCCGGCAAAAATAGTGTCGTTTTCATTTGCATTTGTTTTTATTATCCGGGAGAGGACGCTCCGTGCCCCCGTTCGGTTGTTTGACGCGCCGTTCTCTCTCCGGTTACACCATTCGCCCGCTTTATTTGGCCGGCTCGATGCTGCCCGAGCCTAACTTCCGCTGCGAAACGGCCGGAGTGCCCTTATAACGCAGGTTTCCGCTGCCTAATACCGATGCCTTCAGGTTCTGCGAAACGTTTACGTTGGCGTTTCCGCTGCCGGTGATTTTGCAGTTCAATTCCTGAATCGCGCAGTTGAACGCATCCACGTCGCCGCTTCCGTTAATCGAAACGGTGGCGTTCGTGGCGTTGCCCCCGATGCGGATATTGCCCGATCCCGACGACTTACATTCCAGCAAGCCGGTTTGTATGTTATCGGCTACGATGTTACCGCTTCCCGACGCATTCAGTTTCAGCTCGCCTACCTTTACCGCCTTTTTCATTTCGATAAGCCCGTTACCGCTCGTTTTCAGTTCCAGCTCGTTCCCTTCCACCGGAACGGTGGCGTAAAATCCGCCGGTACCGCTCACTTTTACGCTTTTGAGCCATTTCGAGTGGGTTTTTACGCTGTTTTTGGTAGGATACAGGTTCATCCCTTTTTTGTAGTAGATGGTGAGTTCGCGGGCTTTCACTTCTATGTGGATGTAAGGGAGCAGGTTCTCGTCGGTGGTGATTTCCAATGTAGGCGCATCTTGTGCGGATTGTACGTAGAACACGTCGGCAGTGCCCGCCAGTTTGATTTCGTCGTAGTCGGCTATTTTAATCTTCTGGGTTACGAGCTTACCGTTTCCTTTTACCTCTTCGGCTGCATGAGCCGCAGTAAAACAAGCCAGCAGGAGGGCCATTAAAAAAGGTACTTTCATCTTCATGTGTTTATTATTTTAATGGATATATTCGGATGTTACGCTTCAAAAGTACGGAATAGTTTACTATCCGGCATATAAATTTTGTATAAAAACAAGTACGAACCGTATGGGCGGAGAAACAGGCGAAGCTACACGGCGATTCGAAACTTTGATTGTAAACGCATTAGGATGTACTGTCTTCCGCTTGCCGGTATAGCGCTTTTTGTCCGGGCTGCATGCGGCTACGGGTAACGCATTCTTGTTTTCCGGGTGCTCCTGGCTTTTACGATTCGAGGCCGAACCGGGCGGGTATGTCGTCGAGGATGGCGAACAAGTCGGCTATCGTTTCCGCGCGGAGCATCGCGATGCGGGTATGCTTGAAGTCGGTTATCCCTTTGAAAAGCGGCGTGGCGGCCAGGTGGCGCCGGATATGCACGATGCCGCGCCGTTCGTCGAGCCGCTCCACGCTTTGGAGCACTTGCTGTTTCAGAATGTCGAGGTACCAGCCGAACGTTTCCGGCGGAAGCGCCGCGCCGGTGGCCAGGAAATGCTTCGCTTCTCGGAAAATCCAGGGGCGCCCGATGCTGCCCCGGCCAATCATCACCCCGTCTACCCCGTAGGTGTCGAACCGTTCCTTGCAGGTTTCGGCCGAGGTTACGTCGCCGTTCCCGATTATCGGGATGTGCATGCGGGGGTTGTTTTTTACTTCTCCTATCAGCGTCCAGTCGGCTTCGCCGGTATACATCTGGCTGCGGGTGCGCCCGTGGATGGTGAGGGCGGCGATTCCGCAGTCTTGCAACCGTTCGGCCAGCTCCACGATAATCTTGTTGTCGGCATCCCAGCCCAGCCGGGTTTTTACCGTTACCGGGATGCGTACCGCTTTTACCACTTCGCGGGTGATTTCGAGCATCAGGGGGACGTTACGCAACATGCCGGCCCCGGCGCCTTTGCCGGCAACCTTTTTCACCGGGCACCCGAAGTTGATATCGAGCAAGTCGGGTTTCGCTTCCTCGCACAAGCGGGCGGCTTCTACCATCGCATCCGTGTTTTTCCCGTAAATCTGGATGGCTACCGGCCGTTCTTCTTCGGCAACGAGCAGCTTTTGCTGCGTGCGGTCCACGTTTCGTATCAACGCATCGCTCGAAACGAACTCGGTATATACCATGTCGGCGCCGAACCGCTTGCACATCAGCCGGAAAGCCATGTCGGTCACATCTTCCATCGGAGCTAAAAAAACGGGCCGTTCGCCCAGCTCTATCGTACCTATTTTCATATTCCTGCGTAATATTATTTGCGGCGCTTGCGCCGATGGGGTGTGCCTGTATGTACGGTACAGGCTGGTTTTGTATGTTGCTTTGTACGGGTGCAAAGGTAATGTTTTTCGGCGAAGTTCTTTGCCTTATCCGTTTTCATATAAACCGGAAGCGGGGGCGGTTCTCCGGGGAAACATGCCGCAAGCGCATTTTCCAAGAGAGTCGGCCCCGCTTCTGGATAAGCAGCCGGCACGGGGAACATCCCGGCCGGATACGGGCTGTGTTTAACTGAATGCCGGTAAAGCGACTTTCAGGTTCGGATAGCGGTCGCCCAACTGTTTCAGGAAATCGCTGGCGATTACGATGTCTTGAATCGTTGTCTGCGGATCGGTCGGGATTTCCGGTATGTTCGTGAAAATCAAACAGGTGTAGACGATAAGTTTTACCGGTTTGTCGTCGGTTTGCAACGAGAGCAGGTAAGCCTTTACCTGGCTGCTCCGGGCTTCGGCCTGCGCCTTGACCTGTCCTTCCAGCGGATACGCTGTCAAGGTGGAATGTTCCAGGCGCTCCCGGTTGAAAACCAGATGCTTGTCTATTTCGCCTTCTGTGTCCGTATCGAACAGGTGTAAGTCGTCGTTACTTAGCACCAGGTATTTAGCCGTGTTCACCGTGTTGAACTTTACGGTGCCGAGGGTTGCCATTCCTTTCAAGCGGTCTTTCAAGCCGTCTTTGAGGGCGCTTCCCAGGCCGTATTCGAGGCTGGCGTAGTTGAAAGCGTCAATCGGTTCCCGGCCCATGGCTTCTTGTAAAAAGGAAAGGTCGCCGGTCAGGTAAGTGTGTTTGTAACGTTCGGCGTTGGCGGATTCCGCTTTGAAATCGGCCTTATCGACTGCATCGGCTTGTTGGGCGTTTTTACGCTTCAGGTAAAACATATATCCCGTGTACAAGGCGATCCCGGCAATGAAAATAATGTAGTAAAATGTCATGGCTTATGATTTTTATGTTTATGGATACTCATGTGTTATTGATAATTAGTTGATTAGTCTGTTCGCAGGATGTTTCGCATCGTCTGTTCATCGCAAATATACGAACAAAAAGCATAAAACAAACCGACCGGTTTGTTTTTATTCGCAGAAAAGAAGCCGGCTGTTAGTAGAGACGGGTTATCCGGTTCTTTCGCCGGTTTCAGGCTTTCAGGGTAGAGTAGATAAAATGGAGTTGCCGGGAGAGTTCGTCCGTATTCAGTCCGACAAAGAACGACTGCTCGAACGATAGGCCGAGAAAAAAACGGTGGAAAACGGATGCGGTTTGCGCTGTGTCCAGGTCCCGGCGGATTTCGCCGTTTTGCTGGGCTTGCCGAATCGCGGTTGTCCATAACTCGTAATCCCGGTCCGACATGTTTTTGAGCTTCGCTTCGACGTTGGGATAATGCAATCGCACTTGCATCAACAGATGGAAATAATAAAAGTTCGGACTGCACCCGCCGGAGGTGTCGCCGTCGTCCAGCAAGGCGACCATCTGCTGCATGGTGGTTTTCACTCCGGCAATATACTGATGGATAAACTCGTCCAGTGTGAAGGAGGTTAAGGTAAACTTGTTTTGCGGATGTTGCGCCTGAAATACATATTTGTCTACTACCGCTACGAATAAATCCTGCTTAAAGGGATAGTAGTATATCAGCCCTGCTTTAGACAATCCGCAAGCCTTGGCGATTTCTGTTTGGCTGGCTTTTTCGTAATTCATCCTGGCAAATACCCGAAAGGCATTTTCCAGTACTTCGTCCCGGTTCGTAATCATACCTTTTAGTTCTGTTCCCGATAGCGAAGATATGCTTTTTATTCGGAATGTGCTGTGTTTCGGGGCGTTTTTATAGCCAAGCGTACCGAACCGGACGATTTCCCACCACGTCGGGCCGCAACCGAATTGAGCACTCTCTGCTTTTATTTTCGCTTTTTATCTTTATCTTTGTTCAAAAGAATTAAAACGAAGATAGGCTGCGCCTCGGCATAATCAAACAAAGTTTGCTTCTGCTCTCGGTTTGCACTATCTTTGCTTCGCCTTAACATTATAAATGCACACAGGTTGAACGAGAAAGAATTTGAAATCATGGCGCCGGTAGGGTCGTACGAGTCGTTGGCGGCTGCTATCCAGGGGGGAGCCGATTCCGTATACTTCGGTATCGAGGGGCTCAACATGCGCTCGCGCTCTTCCAATAACTTCACTACGGGCGATTTACACCGCATCGTCGCTATTTGCAAGGAGCAGGACATAAAAAGTTACCTGACGGTCAACACGGTGATTTACGACGAGGATTTGCCGTTGATGCGCGAAATAATCGATGCCGCCCGCGAAGCCGGCGTTTCCGCGATTATTGCCGCCGATGTGGCTGCCATGACGTATGCCCGCAGCATCGGTGTGGAAGTGCACTTGTCTACCCAACTGAATATTTCGAATGCCGAAGCCTTGAAGTTTTACGCCGGGTTTGCCGACGTGGTCGTGCTTGCGCGCGAGTTGAACCTGCAACAGGTCGGCGCTATTTACCGGCAAATCCGGGAACAAGGCATTACCGGGCCGGGCGGTGCGCCGGTGCGTATCGAGATGTTCTGCCACGGCGCTTTGTGCATGGCTGTTTCGGGTAAATGCTACCTGAGCCTGCACGAATTCAACGCTTCGGCCAATCGGGGAGCCTGTTACCAGGTGTGCCGCCGGGGATATACGGTGAAAGACAAAGACGCCGAAGTGGAGCTCGATATCGACAACCAATACATCATGTCGCCCAAAGATTTGAAAACCATTCATTTTATGAATAAGATGATGGATGCGGGGGTGCGTGTATTCAAGATAGAAGGGCGTGCCCGGGGTCCCGAGTACGTACGTACCGTAACGGAATGCTATAAAGAAGCGGTGCGGGCGTATTGCAACGGCACGTTCTCAGAAGAGCGGGTTGCCGCGTGGGACGAGCGCCTGAAAACCGTGTTCAACCGCGGTTTCTGGAACGGCTACTATTTGGGCCAGCGCCTGGGCGAATGGACGCACCGCTATGGTTCGAGCGCTACCCGGAAGAAGGTGTATATAGGGAAAGGCGTCAAGTATTTTTCCCATCTCGGGGTGGCCGAGTTCCTGATGGAATCGGGGTCGTTGCGTACGGGTGACGAAATCCTGGTTACGGGGCCCACTACCGGCGCCGTGATGCTTACGGCTGACGAAATCCGGGTCGATTTGCAACCGGTGGCCGAAACGGTGAAAGGCGAGCGTTTCTCTATCCGCGTGCCGGAGAAAGTTCGGCCTTCCGATAAATTGTACAAACTGGTGCCCGATGATTCCGGGCGGTAATACCTTTACTATACGATGAAAGAATATGTTTTCAAATTGGAAATGAAGGTGCGCGATTACGAGTGCGACCTGCAGGGGGTGGTAAACAACTCCAATTACCAACGGTATATGGAGCATACGCGGCACGAGTTCCTCGAGTCGCTGGGCGAAAACTTCGGCACCATGCATGCGGCCGGCATCGATGCGTTCGTGAGTAGCGTATCCATCCAGTTCCGCCAGTCGTTGCGCAGCGGCGACGCATTTATTTCGTGCCTGAATATAAAGAAGAACGGCCCCAAGCTGGAGTTCGAGCAGGATATTTACCGCGCTTCCGACGGCGCATTGGCTACCAAAGGGAAAGTGGAGTCGGTGGTAGTGGTGAACGGCAAGCTCACCCGGGGCGAATACTTCGACGAATTATTGAAAAAATTGCAGTAACCGGTTTTTCCGTACTGCCTGACCCGAACATAACTATGACTGGTGATAAATTGCTTTATCGCATTGCCTTGACTATGATTAAAGGCGTAGGCGACACTACGGCCCGCCAGCTGCTCGAGATAACCGGGAGCGAAGAGGCTGTTTTTACCGAAAAACGACGTGCGTTGGCCTCTATTCCCGGCATCAGCAACGCCTTAGTAACTGAGATTCTCCGTCCCGAAGTGTTGGAGGCGGCCGAGCAAGAGCTTGCCTTTATAGAGAAGAACCGGATTACCCCTTACTTTTTTACCGACAGCGAGTATCCTTTCCGCCTGAAAGAGTGTGCCGACGCTCCGTTGTTACTGTATTTCAAAGGGGAGGGGCGCCTCGATGCGGCTAAGGTTATCAGCGTGGTGGGCACGCGGCATGCTACGGAGTACGGCCGGGAGCTTACCGGGAATCTGATTGCCGGGTTAAGCGCCTGTTTTCCCGATTTGCTGGTAGTGAGCGGGCTGGCGTACGGAATCGACATCCAGGCTCACCGCAGTGCCTTGCAACACCGGTTGCCTACGGTGGGAGTACTGGCGCACGGGCTCGACCGGATTTATCCGGGCGCGCACCGGCGCACGGCGGTGGAGATGCTCGAACGGGGCGGCTTGCTGACCGATTTCCCGAGCGGTACCAATCCCGACCGAGCCAACTTTGTAAAGCGGAACCGGATTGTTGCCGGCTTGGCCGACGCGACTGTGGTTGTAGAGTCGGCCGAGAAAGGAGGCTCGCTTATTACGGCCGACCTGGCGTTCTCGTACGGGCGCGATGTGTATGCGTTTCCCGGCCGGGTAACGGATGGCTGCTCGTGCGGGTGCCATGCGTTGATTCGCGGGAATAAGGCCGGCCTGATTACTTCAGCTGCCGATTTGATAGAAGCGCTTTGTTGGGAAAGGGAATTGCAGGCGGCGCAACCGCCCGTGCAAGGGTGCCTGTGTTTCGACCTCACTGCTGACGAGGAACCGGTAGTAGCGTTGCTCCGGGAAACGGGCGAAGCCCAGGTAAATCAACTGGCCGTTACGTTGCATTGCCCCATTTGCCGGCTGTCGCCTGTGTTGTTCGGCCTCGAAATGAAAGGCGTAGTGAAAAGTCTGCCCGGAGGGCGTTACAAACTGATAGGTGGATAAAGGTGCCGGAACGGGAGGTTCCGGGGAAAACGGGAGGGGTATAAACAATTAAAGGTTGTCTCCCGACAACCCCTAACCAACTTTGTTAACCTTAAATCTAATACTATTATGAAAAAACCACAGTGCAAATATACGGCTGTAGCGGGCCTTTGTCAAGTCTTTTTCGGCTAATAAACGTCAACTGTCCGCCGGGTTTGGGTAAAAAGTGTTAGGTAAGATAAAACTATATACATTACACGCAAAATCTGCTAAATTTAACAGTTTTTCGAGCGTTTTTCACCGGCTTTTCCATCCCTTTCAACAGGCGGATGAACGAAAAACAAAAGGCAGCAGCAAGAACCCGGCCGGATAGGGCTTCGTAGTAGGAGCCTTTCCGGAAAAATGCCGGAAGTTACAACGCCAGCCTTTCCTTCAACAGTTTGTATCCCGGAGCGCTGGCCCGTACGCTTACATTGTTTTTTAATCTTACTAAGTAAGTTTCTTTTCCGAACAGTTCGATTCGCAGGATAGCTTGTATGTTGACCAGTACCGAACGATGAATCCGTACGAACCCGGCCGGAGCAAGCTGCTCTTCCAACTGTTTCATGGTTTGTTCTTTCAGGTACTGGGCATTGGCGGTGAAAAGCGTGACGTAATCGCCGCATGCCTGGATGTACAGTACTTCGCCGGGTTGCAGGATGTGGATACGGGTGCCGTCTTTTACGGAAATACGCTCCGGTTTATTTCCTTCGGGAGCGACGGGGGATGCAACAACGGCATTGCCGGGAACCTGCACGTTTTCTTCGCATCCGGTTGCCTGGTAAATACGGTACCATTGGAGCAGGATAATCCAGGCACCCAGGCAATAGGCGAAACGGAAAGGTAACGTATAAACAAAGTGGCCCGGGCCGGAAGGGGCGAATGAAAATGCAATCGCCAGGCTGCCGGCAAGCGAGCATGTTACCGCCGTCAGTGCCAGTATGGCCTGTGCAGGGATGCTATGCAACACACCGGTTACGTACCATACCCAAAATCCGGCGGCGGAGAGGAGGAGAATGCCGGCTATACTTTCCGCCAGGGCAGGCAGCACCGGCAGTTTGCCGTACCATACGAGCGAAACGGTATAGATACCGGTAAGCAGCGCAGCCATGGCAACGGCGGTAATCCGGTACGGAACGACGCGGATAAACGGATGTTCCTGCATACGGTCAGTTTTTAAATTCGATGCCTCCGAATGTGATATTTCCCCGAATTACCAACGTATATACTGCATCGGATTGGTCGGGCGAGCTTTGCCGCTTATCGTCGCAACCGCCTACTACGGCGTGTAACTGCGGTTGTATGTTCCATTCGGAAGGAATGTAAATTTCGATTCCGCCGAAGGTACATTCTATATCGATGTAGGTAACCGGTTCGGCCAGGGCGGTACGCCGCAGGTCTAAACCGACGCCGCCGAACGAATTTTTTATAACCGCCCCTTTGAATACCGGGTCGAATACGAGTTGGCGCACCGCGCCGAACCGGTTGTTCAATTCCACGAATCCGTCGGTACAGGCGTAATCGGTATAGGCTTTTTGTGCGGAACGAACCGGCTGCTGCGTCATGCGGTGGCGGCGAAACAGCGGTTTGAACAACACGATAATGCCGGTGATAATAAGCGCCAGCGGCCAGCTAAAAGTGCTCCATTCGCCTTCGGCGATTCCTATCTCGGGTAGAAGGAAAACGGTACCGAAGGCGATAGCCGCCAACCCTGGTACGAAATGCCTGGCCGCCGTACTCCATATACCTATATATATAAAGAGCGTTTGCCAGGATACCAATACTCCGAACAACTGGGGGGTGATGTATCCCATATTTTTGGCTTGCCAGGTAAGCCCTACGTAAATAAGCGGAATAGCCCAGAAAAGATTTTTTTTAGTGTGCATGATGTGTTACGTTTTAATCGGTTCGATGCAAAAGTAAGATTCCGTTGCGTTGTATGCAAGAACCGCCCGGCCGTTTACGGGCAACTGCCGGTGAACGCCTGCTAATTCCCGACGAATGCGGATAAAGAAAAGGATGAATAACCTGAAGAAAGTAGAACGAAACCCCTATAAACAATTAAAGGTTGTCTCCCGACAACCCCTAACCAACTTTGTTAACCTTAAATCTAATACTATTATGAAAAAACCACAGTGCAAATATACGGCGGAAAAGCTCCGTTTGTCAAGGCTTACACATCCAATAAGTGTTAAGCAGGCAGCCCGGTTTATCCAAAAAGAATTAAGCGGTTTTAATGTATATGCAAAACCCACTAAATCTTTTAAATTTAACAGTTGGTCGGGCATTTTTCCGGCTGATTGTCCGGCATCGACCCGGCAGGTTCCGGCTGTCCCGGTAAAACCAATAAGGAGATGAAAATTGCCGGCGTATTTCCGGAATGTATCCGGCACCGGCATTTTTCGTCTCCTCGTTTCTTAAGTCCGCACCGTATGGAACGGACTGCTTTTATTTCTTGTTCAACAGAATATCGTCGATGGCTTTTTTCAGCGATTCTTTCGACATGGCACCCTGTGCCATCTGAGGTTGTCCGTTCATCGGGCAAAACAGGAGCGACGGAATGCTCCGGATGCCGAAAGCGGCGGCCAGTTCCTCTTCTTTTTCCGTATCTATTTTATAAATGTAGATTTGGCCGTCGTATTCGTTTGCCAGTTCGTCCAGTATCGGGGCGATCATTTTGCACGGGCCGCACCAGGTGGCGTAAAAGTCGATAAGGCACGGTTTGTCGCCTACGTACTTCCATTCCTTTTTATCACCGCTCAGGCTGGTTACCTTTTTCTCGAATTCCTCTTTTGTCAGTTCTATCGGTTTCATTTCAGTTCCCTTTCTTTTTATAATCGTTCTTTCGGTAAAACAAGTAAGGAGAGGATATGGTTGCGGCGAAACCCGGAAAGAACGAACCCTGCGTTACGGAGATACGGAGCAGGTTCGCAGGATTCGCACAAGCGCCGTGTTTCCGTGACGGGAGCGGCAGGAAGATGGCGGCCCGTTCGCCGGTAGGCACCGGAATAAAAAACTCCCCCGGAAATACATCCGGAGGAGTGTTATCGAGGTTATTTTACTGCAATCAATCTTTGAACTTGGCCGAAATAAATTCGCGGTTCAGGCGGGCGATGTTGCTGATGGAAATGTTCTTCGGGCATTCCGCTTCGCAGGCACGGGTGTTGGTACAGTTACCGAAGCCCAGCTCGTCCATCTTGGCCAGCATATTCTTGGCGCGGCGGGCTGCTTCTACGCGGCCTTGCGGCAACAACGCCAACTGGCTTACCTTAGCCGAAACGAACAGCATGGCCGAACCGTTCTTACAAGCGGCCGCACAAGCGCCGCAGCCGATACAAGCCGCTGCGTCCATAGCCATTTCGGCATCGTCTTTCGGTATGGCGATGGCATTGGCATCGGGTACGCCGCCCGTGTTTACCGATACGAAGCCGCCGGCCTGGATAATTTTATCGTACGCGCTGCGGTCTACCATCAGGTCGCGGATAACCGGGAAGCCGGCCGAACGCCACGGCTCGATGGTAATCGTATCGCCGTCGTTGAAGCGGCGCATGTACAACTGGCAAGTGGTAGCCCCGGTAGCGGGTCCGTGCGGGTGTCCGTTGATATACAAGGAGCACATGCCGCAGATACCTTCCCGGCAATCGTGGTCGAATGCAATGGGTTCTTTGCCTTCCGCAATCAGTTGTTCGTTCAGGATATCCAGCATTTCCAGGAACGAGGCGCCCTGGTATATGTCTTTCAGTTGGTAAGTCTCGAACTGTCCTTTTTCTTTCGGACCTTTCTGACGCCAAACCTTAAGTGTGATATTTATATTTTTATCCATGATTCTAATTTTTGCAATGGGGTTGATTACTTCTTATAATTACGCGTCTGGGGAACTACGAATTCATAGTTCAGCATTTCCTTGAGCATCACCGGGTCTTTGTCTTCGCCCTGGTATTCCCAGCACGATACATAGCCGAATTTGTCGTCGTGACGCAAGGCTTCGCCTTCTTCGGTCTGATGTTCCGTACGGAAGTGTCCGCCGCACGATTCGGCCCGGTCGAGGGCGTCGTGAGCCATCAGGGTGCCTATTTCGATAAAGTCGGCCAGGCGGAGCGCTTTTTCCAGCTCGATGTTCTGGTCGTCGCCTTTACCCGGGATGTGTACATTGCTCCAGAATTCTTTTTTCAGGTCTTTCAGCTTTTCGATCGCTTCTTTCAGCCCTGCCGCGTCGCGCGCCATACCTACGTATTCCCACATGATATGCCCCAGTTTCTTGTGAATCGAGTCGACCGATTCTTTTCCCCGGATGCTCATCAGCTTGGCGATACGCGCCTGGATTTCTTTTTCGGCTTCGTCGAATTCGGGCAAGTCGGTACTGAAACGCGGTACCTGGATTTGGTCGGCCAGGTAATTCTGGATGGTATAAGGCAATACGAAATACCCGTCGGCCAGCCCTTGCATCAGGGCCGAAGCGCCTAACCGGTTCGCGCCGTGGTCGGAGAAGTTAGCTTCGCCGATAGCGAACAAGCCCGGAACCGAAGTCATCAATTCGTAGTCTACCCACAAGCCGCCCATCGAATAGTGGAGGGCCGGATAAATCATCATCGGGGTTTCGTACGGATTTTCGTCGGTAATTTCTTCGTACATATCGAAAAGGTTCCCGTATTTTTCTTTTACCACGTCCTTACCCAAGCGGTTAATGGCGTCGGAGAAATCGAGGAACACGGCCAGGCCCGTATTGTTTACCCCGTAACCGGCGTCGCAACGTTCTTTGGCGGCACGCGAAGCCACGTCACGCGGAACGAGGTTACCGAATGCCGGATAACGGCGTTCGAGGTAATAGTCGCGGTCTTCTTCGGGAATATCTTTTCCTTTCAGCGTACCTTCCTGCAATTTCTTAGCGTCTTCGAGCTTCTTCGGAACCCAGATGCGGCCGTCGTTACGTAACGATTCCGACATCAGCGTCAGTTTCGACTGGAAATCGCCGTGAACCGGGATACACGTCGGGTGAATCTGCACCATACACGGATTGGCGAAATAAGCTCCTTTCTTGTAACACTGCCAGGCAGCCGAGCCGTTCGAGGCCATCGCATTGGTCGACAGGAAGAACGTATTTACGTATCCGCCCGTAGCCACTACTACGGCATGCGCGGCGAACCGTTCGATTTTACCTGTAATCAGGTTGCGGGTAATGATACCGCGGGCGCGTCCGTCCACTTTTACTACGTCGAGCATTTCGTGGCGGTTGTACATTTTTACTTTGCCTTTGCCGATTTGGCGGCTCAATGCCGAGTAAGCGCCCAGCAGCAACTGCTGTCCGGTCTGGCCGCGGGCATAGAACGTACGCGATACCTGTGCGCCGCCGAACGAACGGTTGTCGAGCAAGCCTCCGTAATCGCGGGCGAACGGAACGCCTTGCGCTACGCATTGGTCGATGATGTTGTTCGAAACTTCGGCCAGGCGGTATACGTTTGCTTCGCGGGCGCGGTAGTCGCCACCCTTAATCGTGTCGTAGAACAAGCGGTAAACCGAGTCGCCGTCGTTCTGGTAGTTCTTGGCGGCATTGATACCCCCCTGTGCGGCAATGGAGTGCGCGCGGCGCGGAGAATCCTGGATACAGAAGTTCAATACGTTGAACCCCATTTCGGCGAGCGATGCGGCAGCCGATGCGCCGGCTAAGCCCGTACCCACTACAATTACGTCGAGGCGGCGTTTGTTCGCCGGGTTCACCAGTTTCTGGTGGTCTTTATAATTTTTCCATTTTTCAGCCAACGGGCCTTGAGGAATCTTTGAATCTATTTTAGTCATAATGCTTAATTTTCAAGTTTGGATTATCTTGCCTTAGAGGCTTTTTACGTAGAATACTACCGTAACGAGCGCGAAGCATACGAAGATAAGGGTGGATACCACGTACGAAATCGTTTTCCACCGGTTCATCCATACGCTGTTGTTCCAGCCGATGGTGTGGAATGCGCTCCATACGCCGTGCGTGAGGTGGAACCAGATGGCTACGAACCAGATGAGGTACAATACCACTACGATGATGTTACTGAAATAGTAACGCAGGAAAGCGGCGCCGTCGGTAGGCGAAACCATCATCGAGCCCAGCGCTACCTCGTGGTGGCCGGTAAGCTCGGCGAACATCATCTTGTACCAGAACTGGCTGATGTGTAACCCTAAGAAAAGCAGGATGATAAGCCCCAGCACGAACATGTTCTGCGAAGCCCACTCCACTTTTTGTGGCTTGGCGTTTACGGCATAGCGGTCATTACCCCGGGCCTTGCGGTTCTGTAAGGTAAGGATCAGTGCGTAAATGATGTGAATTACTACGCCGGCCGCCAGTATCAAGGTAGCCACTACGGCGTACCAGTTGGCGCCTAAGAATGCACAAATCGTGTTGTAGGCTTCTTCCGAAAAGACGGCCGCAACATTTATCGACATGTGAAACAGGAGAAATAAAAC
>JAJBTJ010000120.1 GCA_020860905.1 Parabacteroides sp.
GAAAAAAGGATGACCGCCGGTAGGCGCCGTCGGCAGACGCCTTCGCGGCGAGCGAAGATTGTTTTTTCTCTTAAAAAGAATTTTTTGTCATGTACTTAGGAAAAGAATAAAAGGAAAGAAAGTTTTTTGCAAATCAGTTAATACATCTACTTATGCGACAACCTATTCTATTTCTCCTGTTCGGCTGTTTCTTCCTGGCCGGCTATCCACAAGGATACGAACCGCAGGAACATGCAGTAATACGGGCTACCCGCCCCGACGGCCGCCTGGCAAGCACGTATGCCATCGTGCACGAAATGTTGAAAGACACGCATCCCCGCTGTGCCTACCGTCCCGGCATGACGCCCGGGGCATTCGGGCAATGGCAAGACAGTGTACGCGACGCGATGCGTACCCTGATGAAGTTCCCGCAAGTGCCGCCCCAACCCGAACCGGTTTGCATCCGGTCGGAAAAACGGGAAGGCTATACGCTCGAGAAATGGGAGTTCTACCCTTTTCCGAAAAGCGTTTCCACGTTCCTGGTTCTCCGGCCGGATAACCTGAAAGAGCCTATTCCCGCCATCCTTTGCATACCCGGTTCGGGCCGCACCAAGGAAGGGTTGGCCGGCGAGCCGGGCGTATGCCCCGCACTGAACGAGGATTATACGAACCCGAAAACGACGATGGCGCTGAATTTCGTCAAGGCAGGATATATCGCAGTAGCCGTGGATAACGCCGCGGCCGGCGAGGCTTCGGACCTGGAATGCTACGGTAAGGGATGGGATTATGATTACGAAGTGGTTTCGCGCTTCCTGCTCGAAATGGGATGGAGCTGGCTCGGGTATACGTCGTACCTGGATATGCAGGTGCTCGACTGGATGAAAAACCAGCCTTCCGTGAAAAAAGACCGCATCGTAGTAAGCGGCTTTTCGCTGGGCACGGAGCCGATGATGGTGCTGGGCGTATTAGACCGCACGATTTATGCGTTCGTATACAACGACTTTTTATGCCAGACGCAAGAGCGTGCTATCGTGATGACGAAGCCGAACCGGGAAACCCGGCGTCCGTTTCCGAACTCCATCCGCCACTTGATACCGGATTACTGGAATTATTTCAACTTTCCGGATGTGGCAGCCTCGCTCGCCCCGCGCCCCCTTCTTTTTACGGAGGGCGGCCTCGACCGGGATTTCCGGCTGGTAGAATCGGCTTACCGGGATTGCGGCAGGCCGGACAACCTGGAATTTCACCATTATCCGAAATTCGCCGACCCGGCCGACCGGAAGGATGTGGAGCAATTGCCCGAGGGGCTGGATGCCGCCGCCTTTTTCGAGCAGGCGAACGTAGACCCGCCGGCGCATTACTTCAAAAGCGAGCTGGTTATTCCCTGGCTGCAAAAAGTACTGCGCTAACCACCCGGCAACTCCGTTTCATGAAGCGCGGCCGGCCATCCGGCCCATCTAAGAACCAAGCAACCGTTTAACCCGTGTACGACCGGGAAAAGCACCGAACTAAAAACCGGGCAGGCTTTCTATTTATCGTTCATCTTCTATGAAGACCGAATCATCCGGAAAGCCTGTCCGGTTTTACTATTTCCCGCCAATCCGCACGTTACCCGCGCCGGAAGGCCGGCACGAATCCGTACTATCCGGCACGCACGTCGTCGTACGATTACTTTAGCTCTTTAATTTTGATATTCTTGAAAAATACTTCGTCGCCGTGGTCTTGCAACAGGATATTCCCTTCGGCGAGGTTTCCGAAATCCGGCCAGTTTTTATATTTACTGTACGCTACCAGGGCGTTCCACATCTGGTTGTTGCGCTCGTACTCCACCACCTTTACGCCGTTGAGCCAATGTTCCACTTTGTTGCCGCGCACAATCACCAGTGCGGTATTAAAGCCCTCCTTGTCAAAGTAAAAATCGCCGCTTTTGTCGGACGGAATCAAGTCGTATAAAGAAGCCAGGGTGCGGTTTCCTTTCACGCCCAACTTGGCGTCGGGATGATTTTCATCGTCGAGAATCTGGAACTCGCAGCCGATAGCCGAGCCCTCGCCTTTGTTCAGGTTGGAATCCACAAAGTATTTTATCCCGCTGTTCGCCCCTTTGGTGATGCGGAAATCCACCTTCAGCATAAAATTACGGTATTTTTTCACGGTTACGATGTCGCCGCCGTTGGCCGATTCGGCTCCGCCGCTTTTATGTACTTTCAGGATGCCGTCGGTGATACTCCAGCCCTTTTCGGGGAAAGCCGGCAACTTGGCGCCACGCCACCCTTCAGTAGTTTTGCCGTTCCACAGCAGCTTCCAGCCGTCGGTTGCTTCGCGCGGCGAAAGGGTATTGATAACGGCGTTTACCTCCATAACCTCCGGAGCGGCCGGAGAGCGGTATTTTTCCACGTCCGTGGTGCATATCCGGATGTTCCTCCAGCATACCGTTTTCCCTTCATCGTCTTTCTTTCCGATGGCGTGTACCTGTAACGCGATAAAGCCTTCGGAGTCCATGTCGTCCCATAAGTCGGCGCACGGAACCCCGTTCACCCAAGTACGGACAGAGTGGCCTATCGCTTCGACACGGGCCCTGTTCCACGCAGCTCTTTTAAACGCTTTCTTGGCCGGCACGTTGAACGCGAGCGGATAAAGCCAACCACGCCGGGCCTCATCGTAAATACCGCCCGTCCAAGCGCGTGCCGAAGGGTCTATCTCGAACTGATAGCCGTGCACGCGCCCGTCACGGTAATCTTTCCGGCTTTGGCTGCGCACCTGTACGCCCGAATTGAAGCCGTCGTCGATTTTAAAGTCGAACTCGAGGATAAAGTCGCCGTACGACTTTTTAGTAGCTAAGAAAGTATTGGCCGTATGGAGGCGCGCTGTTCCCACAATCATGCCGTCGACCACTTTATAATCGGCTTTTCCGTTCAGCCGTTCCCACCCTTTCAGGTTCTTTCCGTTAAACAACAGTTCCCATTTTTCCTGG
Organism: Parabacteroides sp.; assembly: GCA_020860905.1. Lineage (GTDB taxonomy): Bacteria > Bacteroidota > Bacteroidia > Bacteroidales > Tannerellaceae > Parabacteroides_B. The sequence continues at coordinate 2,951 of JAJBTJ010000120.1, forward strand.
GCCGAAACACTCCCGGCAAGCAGGAGCAACAGCATACATAACAAATTTTTATTCATGGCTCGTTCTAATTTAAAGTAAGTTATACTCGGTAAAATTCTTCCCACCCTTTGCGTGGAGGCAAGCCGGCCAGCATTGCGTCGGCGAACGGGTTGTTGGTGATTTCTTTGGTGTGCCTGTCGAACACGAGCGGCGCCTGGAGCCGCTGGGCGATTACACCCAACGAGAATACCTGGCTCATCGGCCCGAACACTTCGAACGGCGAACGCGTTTTTTCTTCTCCCATACAGGCCAGCAGGAAGTTGGCGAAGTGATTCGACGGGCTTTCCGGCACTTCGGGCAAACTCGAAGCCATCTCTTTCGCTTTCTCTTCCGGAATGATAGACAGCGTACTGCCGTGCGAGCCGCCTTTAAATATCAAATCCTTGCTGTAGATAATCTTACCGGGATTCAGTTTGCGGGCTTCCATTTTGCCACCGGCTACGGTAGGAATATCGGCCGCCAACTCCGATACGCCGTATCCCTGCGGCAGCGGAGGCAGGTTATCCACACCGTCGTACCAGGTAATATCGAGCGCCGGCATATCCTTACGCCGCGGAAAACGGAACTGAATGGTAGACGACATCGGGAAAAAGTAATCGTTATGCCCTTTCAGCATCACCGGGTTGACCTCGTACGGCAAGCCTAACTCCAGGAATTCGTGCACCGTGTCGAGGATATGCGCCCCCCAGTCGCCCAGCGCGCCCATACCGAAATCGTACCAGCAGCGCCAGTTGCCGTAATGGTATTTATCGGAAAAGTCGTGATACGGAACGCTCATCAGCCAGGTATCCCAATCCATTCCCTGCGGCACGGGCTGCCCTTCGGGTAACTTATATATATTCGTGTCCCAGCCGTGCCACCGCCGCGGCGAGTTCATGTGAGCCGTTACCTCGGTTACGTCTTTGATAATGCCCGCTTCCTTCCAGGATTTGAACTGGAAGTAGTTCGCTTCGGAATGTCCCTGGTTACCCACCTGCGTTACTACGTTCGGATACTTCCTGGCCGCCTGCATCATCAGTTCGGCTTCGAGGAAAGTGCGCGCCATCGGTTTCTCTACATACACATGCTTGCCGAGCGCCAACGCCATCATGCAAACCGGGAAATGCGCATGGTCGGGTATGCCTACCGAAACCGCTTCTATCTCGTTACCCATCTTATCGAACATCTCGCGAAAATCCTTAAACCGCCGGGCTTTCGGAAACTTACCCATAATTTCCTGCGTATGCTTCGCTCCCATATCCACATCACAGAGCGTCACCACATTGGCCAGCCCCGTTTTATCCAACTCCTTGATGATGTCGCCGCCCCGGTATCCGATACCCACACAAGCCAGATTCACCTTCCGGCCGGCACCTTTCACCCGGCTCAAGTTCTCCGCACTCAAGGTGCTCATGCCTCCCATGCTACTCCATGCAAGGCCGGCCGTTGCAACGCCGGCCTTTTTCAGAAAATTTCTACGTGTTACCATGTTATTCCTTTTTAAATACCATTCAATTCATATACTGTCGCTTCGAAATGCCGTACGATACCGCTCCTTTCGTGCGGCGGAGCGGCAAACAAGGCCGTCGACAACGCCTCGCCTTCGGCCCCGCCGGCGGTGACCACCGAAACACCCCTCACCCCCGTAATATACCGGCCCGTGTACGGCGACCGGATGTGCCGGCGACCGGCGGTATGATTCCCGGAAGTGGTAAGACACTCGTTTTTCAGCACCACCTCCTTCTTGCCGCCGGCAGCCGACGGGAAGGCGATGCCGATTTTCCAACCGTTGCCCGAAGGGTGGTCGCCGAGCGCTAAAACAGAACTGTTTCCCAGATTCACCAAGGCATCGGTTACGCCTCCGGCTTCCAGGATATTCCTGATTTCATCCAACGCATACCCCTTGATAAAGCCCGATAAATCCAATCGAACCCCTGCCCGTCCAAGCGTGACCGACGAATTTTCTTTCTGTAGCCGCACACACGCCAGCGTACCGGGCGCATAATTCCCGGAACCCACCGATATATCGAAATAGCCGGCAGTAACCCGGTTATAAACGATACACATCTCCAGCATACGGAACAAATCGGCACCGATAACCGTAGGTGCGCCGCACCGGGCATTATTCACAACCGATAGCTCGCTTGCCGGATGATAGAAATTGCCCGCCGCTTCGAGCGCCCTCAGCTTGTTGCGGACGGCTTCCGTAAGCTGCACGCCCTGCGCCTCTTCCCGGCGCAGGACAATATCCGCCCGAGTATGCATACAAGCGAACCAGGCATAAAAAACGGGGCCGGAAGCGGTTTGTTTATAAATATGTTGTATTGCCGGTAACTTTTCCATCGCGCTTTTTCCGTTTAACTGCTCTCCGCAATCCGTAAAAAAGTAGCCGCACCACCGACCAGGCGGCATAAATCACCACCGACGCCGCCGTTACGTATCCCAACGAAGTAACCAGCTCGGCCAGCGAAGTGTGGGGATAGGCAAGGATAGCATACAGGTTAACCAGGTTGGCGACGAGGAAACAAACCGCCCAGGTAACGAGCTCCGATTTTTCCGTTTGTCTTTAATACTCGTATCTTTCCTGTCTCGACTTGTTTTCGGTGATGATTCAGGTAATCGAGCTTGAATTCGGGAGGGAAAGCAAGTATCTCTCCCCGTTCGATTGCCTGGTGCCCCAAAAGGGTAAGTGCGCTGGCGTAATAACCTTCCTCGGCGATGCGGGGCGGCTGCCTGCCGGTAATAGCCGCCTCTACGTATGCATCGAGCATCAGGCTGGTGCCGTCGCCTTCCGGCTTCTTACCGAGGATATACTCGCCATCGTTCCGCTCAGCCGTTTCGGGCGCCCAGCTCGTCCCGGCAAAAGGCAGCGTGTCGAACAAATCGCGCTCGATGTCGTTCACCAGCCGCAAAAACCCGGGGGCGGGAGCGATATTTTCGAAGTAATACTTTCCCTTTTCCGGCTCGATAGTGCCCAAATGGCCTAAAATCTGCTCTTCCAGCCCATAGAACTTATTAGCTATCACCGACTCGAAAGTGAGCTTCTCGCCGGTATCGAACACATAGATGCAACTCACGTTATCATATACCTCCCGGCCGTCGTTCCAATACGTAATCGCACCGTGCCCCATCACCTTGTTCGGGATGGATTGCAGCGCCCAGCTTCCTATCTGGAGCTGGTGGCAGGCCAGCTCGGTCATCAGCCCTTTCGAGTGCTCGCGGTAAAGGCGCCAGTTGATTTGCCGCTCCAGCCCGGGCGAAGGTACGCTGCGCCGCCAGTCGCCGTTACGGAACCAGAACGTGCGCACGGCCTGCACGCGGCCGATAACGCCCTGCCGGATCATCTCCATCGCGCGGATATACCGCGGGTCGAACAGGCGTTGCTGACCGGTAAAGAACAGTTTCCCCGTGGCTTTGTGTTTATCGTACATCGCCAGGCACTCTTCCATCGTAAAACCGATGGATTTTTCGCAGAACACGTGTTTCCCCGCCTCGAACGCATCCAGCGCGATGCGGCAGTGGGTATCGAGAGGCGTGGCGATTACCACGGCGTCGATTTCGCGGTCGGCGAGCAACGCGCGGTAATCGGTATACGTTTTCGCCCGGGGCGCCAGTTTCAGGGCCTCATCGAGCGACGGGCGGTAAATATCGCACAAAGCCGTAATCCGCGCCTTTTTATTTTTCAGCAAGAAATGCATTAAGTAGCGTCCGCGCGAACCGGGCCCGATAATGCCCAACCGTACCGTTTCCTTTTGCGTGTATTCCGTTTCCGAAAAAACCGACAGCCAGGGGCTGGATGCCAGTACAGCCAGGGTGCCCGCCGCTCCCGCTTTCTTCAGGAACGCGCGCCGGCCGTAAGAAATGTTTTCCATATATACCGTTTTTTTAGTTAGCGACAGATCGATTGCCGGATTTCCATCTCCCAATCTAAATAATTCAGGCTGAACGGCCTAAATATACTCATTTATTTATTACAATCCGCCGGAATCTCCTTTTCAATCTACTTAATCCGCCCAAAAACAACCGTCGCCCCGGATTCTTCCAGCCGAAAAAATCCGGGGGACGCTCGCTTTAATCCACTTTGTCTTCGTCGGCTACCGCCTCTTCCCAGTTATCCCATACGGGCGTATCGGGGTCGTAGCCGTCGTAACCGTAATTCTGGCTCAACTCGCCCTTGCTGTTAGCGGTAATCGCCGCATACGGAACCGGCCAGTACATATTCTTCTTATCCATCGTATAATTCGGGTGGCTGTTGCCGGTAGCGTCGATTTCGATAGCGCCTTTGTTATACAAACTGTAATGTACGATGCGCTGATACCAGTAACTCCCTCCTTCCGGGTCGGTACCGCTCTGCTTGTCGAAATTATCCAGGCTGTACGTACGGCCCCATTCGTCGGGCTTGCCGCTACGCGCCAGGCACAGCGACACCCGCTTCAATTCCACGTTGCGCCACTCTTCCCAGTACAACTCGCGGGCCCGCTCGTTCATAATATCGCCGATGGTAACGGCGCCGCTGTACAACTCGGTACACTTCGCCCGCGTTCTCAGGGCGTTCAGGTCGTCTTTGATAGTGGGGTCGTTCTCGTCCATATAGTATTTGGCCTCGGCCCGGAGCAAGTACGCCTCCGCCAGCCGGTACAAGTACCAATCGGCTATGCCGCCGTTGGTAGCGCCGCGCAGCCCGTCGGAGCCGCTGACATTCTCCTCGTTCACCGGGTCGTCTAAGTAAAATTTGTAATGAGGCACGTCGAAATAACGACGAATCGTATCGCTGCACAGCAACTTTCCGTTATCGTCGAAAAGCGCGACCGGCTTCCCGAACTCCTTCGACGCCTTGTTATTCACCCGGTAATCCTCCATGCGCACCCAGTTGCCCACCGACGAACTGTGGCGCAAATCGGTAGGGTCGGACACGCCGTTCACCTCCCAGAGCGTATGGGTACTGAAATACGTAGGCCGGAAAGTAGCGATGCCGCGGCCGAACACCCGCATATAATCGTACTCCGGGTTGTAGTCGGCATGGTTCCGCTTCAGGTTCAGGAGCGCCTGCTTGCCGTCTTTCGTTTTCAACCGGCCGTCGAAAACAAACGGGTATAATATACGCATCGTGAGCATCTTTACGAACGACTCCGCATCCGAGCCCCGGTTGGGCATTCCCAGAATCACCTCTTTATTGGCGGCTATCAGCTTATTTTCGGCCCGGTGCAAATCCCAGATTACATTCCGGGTAATCGGCCAGGTTCGAGGCTCGCCCCCGTCGTTGAACGTACCGAACGTATTTTGCATCAGCGCATAACCCGAACCGTCGATTAAGATATCGGTTTGCTCTTTCGCCCGGGCATACTCGCCCAGCGCCAGGTAGCACTTGGCCAGCAACATGCGGCACGCACCCTTGTTTACCATACCGGTAAGGTCCATATCTTTCTGGTCGGGCACCCACTGTACGGCAAACTCCAGGTCGCGGGTAATCATTTGCAGGATAGCGTCGCGTTTCGTGCTCCGGTAATTCTGCTTAGGCACCTCGATAATCTTGGTAACCAACGGTACATCGCCGAACTGGAACACCAGCACCAGGTAACGGAAAGCGCGGTGGAAATAAGCCCGTCCTTTATAGGCGTTTTTGGTAGCCTCGTCCAATCCCTCCACGCCGTCTACGAACTGGATAATGGTATTCGCATCCATAATGCCCGTATACGTTTCCTTCCAGAAATACCAGATGCTGTTGGTGCGGTCGAGGTTCTGCAACGTGGTTTCGCTGGTAGGCGTAAGCATATTGGCTACATCACAAAGCATACTGCGCTTGTCGGTAGCGGCGCCCACCATCATTTCGGAAAAGATGTACTCCGTTCCCAGGGTAAGCATTTCGTTATGGTCGGTAGCATAGTAAAGCTTGAGGTGCCGGTCGCAGATACCCATGGCCGCCCGCAGCCCCGATTCGGTGCTGAACGTGGCGGTAGGCTCGTAGAACGACAGCGGATCGGGCGCCAGGAAATCTTCCGAGCAGCCGCCGAGCAAAAGGGCGGCACCCGTACAAATAGAAAGAACTACAGGATTTATTTTCCGAGTTATCTGTTTCATCTTCGTTGCTATTTAAGAGGTTAAAAAGTCAAATTCAGTCCCAGCGTGTATACCCGGGTAGCCAGTCCGGCGGTTTCCGGGTCGCCGTACTCCCAGTCTTTCGCCCATACCGCGGCATTGCGTACGGTAGCATATACGTTGACACGCTCGATATTCCACGGAGAAATCCACCTTTTAGGCAAATTGTACCCCAACGAAATATTGTCGAGCCGGATAAACGAGCGGTTATACAACATCTGCGCCCCTTCGGCCCCTACCGGGCCTTTCGCCTCGATACGGCCGTATTTATCGGTGGGATTGTCGACGGTCCAGTACTCCTTGGCGTGCATGTTGGCCAGGGCGTACGCCATCCGGCCGCCGTCGTCGTCGTTATTGAGGTAATTGCCCGACAGGCTTTTGTGCCCCATATACGAGTAAATATTGAACGAAAAAGTGAGTGCATTCCACAACACGAACTCGTTGCGCAGCGACCAGTGGAAAGGAGGCGCCGTTTCGCCGAGGAACTCTTTATCCTTGTCGTTGTACACCGGGGTAACGGAACCGTCGGGATTTACGATGTCGTCGGCCGTATAGGTATTAGCCACCTTCGGGTCGCCCGGCGCCTGGCCGTACTTTTTCGCTTCGTCGGCCTCGCCGGCCTGCCAGATACCGGTAACGCGGTAGTCCCAGATAGCGCTGATAGGCCGTCCGATAAACCACTTGTTCGTTATGTCGTCCATTTCTTTCGTACCGGTTACGTTCCCCGCCGCATCCAGTACGTTTTCGTATTCGTAATACAGGTGGTCGATGCGGTTTTTATTGTACGAGAAACCGAACGTGGTACTCCATTTCAACGTAGGGTTGTCTATATTGAGCGACCGGAGCGAGATTTCGACGCCGCGGTTCGTTACCTCCCCCAAATTGGTGGTGATACGCGAAAAACCGGTGAACTCCGGCAGGCGCTGGTTCATAATCATATCGTGCGTGCTCATGTCGTAATACTCGATACTGCCCGACAGGCGGTCGTTAAAGAAGCCGAAGTCGAGGCCGAAATTCCAGGAAGCGGTTTTTTCCCATTGCAAGTTCGGGTTGGCCATCCGGTCGGCCATCAGATAGCGCACCAATGCCAGTTCGCCCTTCGAGTCGATATACCCCTGCATCTTTCCGGCGCCTTCGTACAGGTTGGCCAGCGCTACGTAGGGATTATCGAGCGAGCGGTTGCCGTTTTTACCGTACGACGCACGCAGTTTGCCGGTACTCATGACGTGTTTCCAGGGGAAAAACGTTTCGTCGGCGAACGACCAGGCCACGGCTACCGACGGGAACGTAGCGTACAGGTTGGACGCTCCGAAAGCGGAATAACCGTCGCGGCGCACCGACGTGGTGAACATATACCGGTCGTCGAACGAATAAAACAGGCGGGCCAGCAAGGCGTCAGCCGTTTGGTGCGTGTCGTTCGACGAATAGGTGCTGTTTTCCTTGCTGCCGTTCTTAGTGTTATGGAATCCCAGCGCATCCGACGGCAGGATATTGCGGGCTTCGATACGGTCTTGCCAGTACCGGCGCTCTTCGGCTTCCTGCACCAAGGTAAGGATAACGTGATGCTTTTCCTTGAAAAGATAATCCCAGGTAACGGTATTGTTGAGCGACCAGTCGAAACGCCGCGCCTGTTCGCGGTTGGCTCCGCGCGAAGCCGGGTCGGAGCCGGGCAAATCGGCCGACATGAAATACCGGTCGTAAAAGAACTGGTAGCGCGGCGAAGCGTTGAACGAGTAGGTAATGCCGAACGGGAGCGTTACCTTGGCGTTGAGGATGCTGTTCAGCACCGTGTACCCTTTTTCGAGCTCGAGGTATTGCTTCTCGAAATCGTAGTTATAGCCCCGTTGGCTGAACTCGGAGCTCAGGGGATATTGCAGCGATTTGCCCGTTTCGTCGGCATAATCGGCAAACGGGCTGTTGCGCATCATCTGGTCGACATCCAGGTCGATATTGCCGTCGGAACGGTCTTGAAAGTTTACGTTCGCGCCGATTTCGAGCCAGTTGGTTACCTGCGCCCCTATCTTCATGTTCGCGCGCACGGCCTGGTATCCGTCGCTGGTTACCGCGCCCTGGTTTTTCAAATAACCCAGCGACATGTAATAATTCACCTTTTCGCCGGCGCCGCTTATGCTGGTGTTGTAATCCTGGTTGAACCCCGTGCGGTACGTATGGTCGGCCCAATCCACGATTCTTCCGGCCAACAGGTTCTCGAGCGCGTTGCCTTTAAAGCCCAACCGTTTGGCCCAGATGCTTACATCCGGCTCGTCCGGCTCGTTGTCGGTATAGCCGCGCCAGTCGTCGAGCGAAACGCCGGCCTGCTGCAACTGGTCGGGCCGCGCGAAATAGCCGGGCATACCGGCATACACGCCGCTCTGGTAGGCGCCGTAGGCACCGGTTTCCGGATTCCGACCGTAGGTATTCTTCGTATACCAATCTTGCCGGTGCTGCAAATAGGCTTCGGGCGCGAACCGTTCGCGGTACTTGCTTTTTTGCGTCCAGCCCACGTTCGTACTGACGTGGATAACGGGCTTGCCTTGTTTCCCCTTCTTCGTGGTGATAATCAACACGCCGCTCGCCGCCTTGGCTCCGTACACAGCGGCAGCCGATGCGTCTTTGAGCACGTCGATTTGGGCAATATCGTCGGGATTGATTTCCGAAAGCTCGCCGTAAAAAATCATGCCGTCGAGAATAAGCAACGGGTTGTTGTGGCCGCCGTCGGTATAAACCGAACGCTGCCCGCGTATCTGCATCGAGCCGCCGCCTTTGGCCGAGGCATCGTACCCTACCTGTAGCCCCGGCGTACCCCGCAGGATGTCTTGCACGGTTTTCGGGTTTTCGATGGCGATATTATCGGGGCGTATCTGGATAACGGAGCCGGTGAGGTCTTTCTTGCGCATGGTACCGTAGCCTACTACGACCACCTCGTCGAGCTTTTGCGTGTCTTCGGCCAGCTCGACCCGGAGGACGGGCTGTCCCGAATACTTGATTTCCCGGGTAAGATACCCGATAAAGGAAACCTGGATTACGTCGCCTTTGGCGGCCGGGAGGGTAAAGTTGCCCGATGCATCGGTAACGGTTCCGTTCGTGGTTCCTTTCACCATCACGGTGGCGCCGGCAACCGGGCCGAACTCGTCGGTTACTGTTCCTTTCACTTTCCCGTCGGGTTGGGAAACCGAGGCGCCGGGAAGCGTGTTCGCCGCCGGGACCGGCGCCGCGGGTACGGCACACAGCGCTGCGGTAAACACCAACAGGTTAATGGATTTTGCAATGTTCATTCGGATTGATTTTAGGTTTAAATACTAATTCGGTAATAGAAATAAGTAAAATGATACGTACAGGATAAGGAGAAACAGCGCCGCCCGGCTCACAACAGGTCGAAATTTATCTGATAAAAGCTTTATTATAAAAAGGAAAGGTGCCGGAGTTCTCACAGAACTCCGTAGCCAACCGGATTTTTTTCTTTTAAAGAAAGAAGAGGAACGAATAAAACGGTTAACTAACCCCGGAAACGAAAAAAGCGCTCGACCCAGAAGGCAAACAGGCGATAAGCGCACCAAAAACGGTCGTTATACGAAAAACACGCCGGAAAACACACTTATCCGGCAGGTAAAAGCAACAATAACAGACTAAAAAAGGAAAAGAAAAAGCCAGGCGAAAGGTTAAGGAAAATTATAAAAACCGACAAGCCGTACGGATATACAGGAACGGAGTTTGAAGCAGGAAAATACGGTTTTTCCTTTAGAGAAGAGATAAGTTCTGTGAGAACTCCGGCACCTCGACAGATAAGGCAAGCCTTCCCCGAGGCAACCGACAGAGCAAAAACGCCTTCTATCCCGAAAACATCCGCCCTCATCGCCGCTAACCGGTATCGGCTTCCGGCAACGGCTGCGTAAAGCCGGTTCGCCGGTTCGCCGAAGCCGGTAGCAAACGCAACCGGTTCCCGGCGAAGCCGGTCAGGCCGCGACAGGAGACAGGCATGGTAAACTTCATTTCAAAAATCATATTGTTACAGATTTAAAGGGTCTACCCTCTCGAGGGGATTCCCGGTTCGACCGCATCGGCCCACCGGTTCGGCACACGTGCTTTTTACGTTCCAAATAAACGCCATTTTTACCACAATCGATAAAACAAATCGTGCATTAAAAGAAAAATTTGTGCCAACCGTACTTTTTTGTCGGGGAAACGTAGTGTTCCGGCCTTTTTCTTTTCTTCTGCCCCGCTTTCGCCCGTGCGGAATACGGATAAATACCCGGGCCGTTTTTCCGGCAACGCTATTTAGGGCGCTTTTCCGGCTCCCGTATCCCGGCGATTTATTACCTTTGCCGTACAAATCAGTTTATCGTGATGAAAAAGAATACCTGGAAAACACTCGTTTTATTGTTCCTGGCAGCCCACGGGCTGCTTACGGCAAATGCCCGCGACCTCAACGTATTGCAGTTCAATATCTGGCAGGAAGGAACGGTAGTAGAAGGCGGCTTCGACGCCATAGCCGACGAAATTGTACGCAGCAACGCCGATTTCGTTACCTTGAGCGAGGTACGGAACTACCACGGCACCCGTTTCTGCGACCGGATTACGGAAGCGTTGCAAAAGCGCGGGCACACGTATTACTCCTTTTTTTCGGACGACTCGGGGCTGTTGAGCCGCTATCCGATTACCGACAGCCTCACGGTATATCCGCTGAACGACGACCGGGGAAGCATGTACAAATTGGTAGCCAGCGTCGACGGGCAGGAAATAGCGGTATACACCACCCACCTCGATTACCGGAATTGCGCCTATTACGTTGCCCGGGGATACGACGGAAACGACTGGCACAAACTCGATAAGCCGGTGACCGACGCGGAAGAATTGCTCCGGCTGAACCACCTTTCGGTGCGCGACGATGCCATGGAATGTTTCCTCCGGGAAGCGGAAAAAGACCGGGAAGCCGGGCGGCTTATTTTATTAGGGGGCGATTTTAACGAGCCTTCGCACCTCGACTGGAGCGAAGCGACGCGGAATATGCGCGACCACCAGGGAATGGCGGTGCCCTGGCACGTATCGGTAATGCTGGAAAAAGCCGGCTACCGGGATACGTATCGCGAAAAATACCCCGACCCCGTTACACATCCCGGCTTTACCTGCCCGGCCGATTGCCCGCATGTGGGCGTGGAAAAGCTGGCCTGGGCGCCGGAGGCCGACGAGCGCGACCGCATCGACTTTATTTTCTACCGTCCGGACAGCCGCCTCGAACTGACAGACGTGGCGCTGATAGGGCCGAAAGGGGATATTTTGCGTAACCGGCGGGTAACGGAAAAAACGCAGGACAAGATAACGGAGCCGCTGGGAACCTGGCCTACCGACCACAAAGCGGTGCTGGCTACATTCCGGTTGAAATAAGAAAGAACGAAACCGAATCCGGAAACGCGGCTCGCCGGCGCCGGTTTACCAGGCACCGGGAAAGGGTACGCGCCTCCGGTTGCGGTACTTTTTTACCGGCTATTCTTCGTTCCTCCGCGGTGATGATGTTCCGGCCTCCGCTTTTAAACACAAAGCCGCCCGCAACGGAAAGGAATTCCTCTCCGGGCAGGCGGCCCGCAGCTTTACAGCTATGTTGAAAATCCGTTTTATTTTCAGATAAATTCGTTTACCGACGAAACGATATTGCCGTCGAACAGGTTTACCGTCCGGTGGGCGAACGTGGCGTCGCGCTTGGAGTGCGTTACCATAATGATGGTAGTGCCCTCCTTGTTGAGCTCGGTAAGGAGCGCCATCACCTCGGCGCCGTTCTTGCTGTCGAGGTTACCGGTGGGCTCATCCGCCAGAATCAGTTTAGGCCCCGCTACCAAAGCGCGGGCAATGGCCACGCGCTGTTGCTGGCCGCCCGAAAGCTGTTGCGGGAAATGGGCGGCGCGATGGCTGATATTCATCCGCTTCAGTATCGTATTTACCCGCTCCTTCCGTTCGGATGCTTTTACGTTGAGGTAGGTAAGCGGAAGCTCCACGTTTTCGAACACGTTCAGTTCGTCGATGAGGTTGAAGCTCTGGAATACGAACCCGATATTCCCCTTCCGCACCTGGGTGCGCTCTTTTTCCTTCAGGCTTCCTACTTCGTTGCCGAGCAGGTAATACCGGCCGCCGGTAGGATTGTCGAGCAACCCGAGTATATTCAACAGCGTAGATTTTCCGCAACCCGACGGCCCCATGATGGCCACGAACTCGCCGTCTTTCACTTCCATCGTAATGCCGTTCAGTGCGATGGTTTCGACTTCTTCCGTACGGAACGACTTGCTCAAATTTTCAATGCGTAACATATTGTTTTATTTTAAGTTGTTATCTTATGTATGCCTCCCCTTTTCCGGGCCGGAGCCGGCGAAGCCTGTTATTTTCTTTTGCCCGCCCGTTCCGTTCCCCTTCGACGGGGTATCCGGCCGGACGAACCGTTTTTATTTTTCGACAAGTATGAAAAGAACTTTCGACAATTATGAAAAGAACTTTCGACAATCATGAAAAGAACTTCCGACAGTTATGAAAAGTACATCCGACGATAGTCGAAATAGCGTTCGAAGCCGGATACGCTACTTTCCGGCCTCTGTAAAATAATCCAGCGCCGGCCGGTTTTCAACACCCTTTCCATTTTCCGGATTGTACCCGTTCTCCTTTTACTCGAACTTGATGCTGTCTACCGGGTTTTCGTTGGCTACCCGCCAGGTACGGAATACCACGCAGCCTACGATAAGCGCATATACGGCTACCACCGCACCGATAAAAACGCCGTAGCTTACCGGCGCTTTCTGCGCGAACTGCTCCAGCCACTTTTCGCCGGCGTAATAGGCGGCGCCTACCCCTATCAGCAACGCCGGGAGCGCAATACGGGTAATGTTGCCCGACATCAGCTTCAGGATATCGCGGGCGCCCGCGCCGTTTACCTTCCGGATAGCTATTTCGCGCCCGCGCCGGTTCGTTTCGTCGCTGGTATATCCGAGCAAGCCTATCAAAGCGATAAGAATGGTAACGATTCCGCCCGCCATCACCGAGTCGCGGAAATAACGCGATTGCCGGTACAGGTTCACCATATCCGCCCGGTACGGACGTACGGAGATTTCGCGGTGGGGCATTACGCGCTGCAACACGCCGGTTACGGCCTGCACGGCTTCGGGGGTAAGCGCATGCAATTTGATAAGGAGGATGGGCGCCTCTTGCTTGCCGTAAAAATAAACAGACGGGCGCTGGTCGGGAGCCGCTACCGAGCCCACGCGGAAATCTTCGTATACGCCGCACACGGTAAAGGTATACGAGCGGTCGGGCGCATGCCCGGTAATAAATACGCTTTTACCTACCGCCCCGTCGGTCCAGCCCGCTACCACGGCCATTTTCTTTTCGAACGAGCGGCTTACCATCACTTTATTCCGGTTCGATGCGCCGGGCGTAAACACTTCGCCCGCCACCACGGGAATTTCCATCACCGAAAAATAAGCATCGTTTACAAACATCAGGTCGGCCGCGTTGAACAGCGTTTGGTCGCCCTCGGGCAAAAACACGTTGTTGCCGCTGATTCGCTGAATGGGAAGCTGGTAAACCGACGTTACGCCGTTCACCGCCGGAAGCGCCTCCAATTCGCGGAGGGCGCTTTCGCGAACCGACGGGTCTACGCCGAAGGCATCGTAATACACCAGGTTTTCGTACGCATAGCCGGGCCGGTCGTGCACCATCCAGTCGTACTGCCGCTCGATAACGGCCAGGAGCGCTACCAGGAAACCGGTAGCTGCAAACTGCACGAAAAGCAATCCTAACTTCCAGTGCCGGCGCGACTCCTTATAGTTGCGGAAAGCGGCGGCTACCGGAATACGCATGAACATACCGGTAGGGATTACGCCGGCCAGCACGAACACCAGCGCGCAAACGCCGGCCAGTACCGATACGGTAGGAAGCGTAAACAAGGCGCCGAGCGAGGCGTCGAGCAACTCTTCCACTTTTCCGCGGAAAACGAAAATAAGCGCCGCGGCCGTTACCAGCGCCAGCACCAGGTGCACGAAGGTTTCCGACAGAACGATTCCGAACAGGTTGCGCTCCGAAGCGCCGTAACATTTGTGCACCGCCACTTCTTTCGTGCGGTTAATCAACGAGGAAAGCACCACCAGGACGTAATTCATCACGGCCGTGAAAATCAATACGAAAGCGAGGAACAGCAGCAACACGTTCATACGCTTCACATGCGAACTGCCGCTGTGCAGGTCGAGCAACGGGCCGAGAAAGAAGAACAAGTCCACGCCTTGCCGCTGCATCTCTGCCGTATCCACATGCCGTTCTACCAAAGCCCGGAGCGCGGGCTCGAGGCTATCGGAGCGAACGCCGGGATGCAGCTTTACATATCCGTAGTAGCGGTCGTTGCCGGCCCAGTTGTTTAAGCTCCACTCGGGCATTACCGGGGAAGCCAACAGCATATCGTACCGCAGGAAAGCGTTTTCGGGCACGTCGTCGAACACGCCGCCTACGGTATACGTAACGGCTTTCACGTCGCTGTCGAAAACGAACTGCTTCCCTACCGCGTTATGCAGGCCGCCCATTTTTTCGGCCAACGTACGGCATACCATCACATACCCGGGACGCTCCAGGATTTCTTTCGGATTCCCTACCAGCACGGGGGTGGAAAAAACTTCGAACACGTTGCTGTCGGCTACGAACGGACGGCTTACCGAGTAGCGTTTCTTATCGAGGGTGGAAATCAGTTCTTCCGGATTATTCCCGTAAGTAGTAAGGCGGGTGGCCACTTCCACCTCGGGAATTTCGGCCTGCATGCCCGGCGCCACGCCACCCGGTACAAAGGGATAGCGGCTCAGCCCTTCTTTATCTATACTTTCGTGGATGCGGTAGATGCGGTCGTAACCGGGATAAAACCGGTCGAACGAGCGTTCGAAACAGACTTTGGAAATTAAAACGAGCCCCAAGGCAAGCCCGATTCCTAACGAAAGGATTTTCATCCCGTTGCTCCGCCCCTTCTTGAAAAGGGAGCGGATAGCGATAGCGATATTTTTCATACGGTCGAATTTACACAATTATTCCAATACCAGCACTTCATTCTCTTTAAATGCCTCGTAGCTCGACACGACCACTTTTTCGCCGGGTTCCAGGCCGTCGAGCACTTCGTAGTACTGCGGGTTCTGGCGGCCTATTTTGATGGCGCGGCGGTAGGCTTTCTTTCCGTCGGGGTCGAGCACGAATATCCAGTTCCCCCCGGTTGTCTGGAAGAAGGTGCCGCGGGGGATGAGCACGGCCTCGGTAGGCTGGCCGAGCTCGAGGTTGATATAATAGGTTTGTCCGGTACGGATATTATCGGGGCGGTCGCCTTCGAACACGAAATCGGTTTTGAATTTACCTTCGCGCACCTCGGGATATACTTTCCGCACTTTCAGGTGGTACTGAACGGACTGCCGCTCGAAAGCGGCCGGCAATCCGGCTTTGATGCGGTCGATGTAAAGCTCGTCGATTTGCGCCTCGATTTTGTAATCCGACAAATCGTTTATCTGGCCGATTTTTTGCCCCATCGTTATGTTCTGTCCCAGCACGACGTCGAGCAACCCCAGTTCGCCGTCGACGGGCGATTTTACTTGCAGGTTTTCCACCCGCTGCCGAATCATCACCATGTTGCGGCGCATGTTGTCGAGGCTTTCTCCCATCTGATCCATCTGCACGGAGCGGTAAATGGAGTCTTGCCGGAGCCGCTCTATCATCAGTTCGCGCTTTTCCAGCGCCAGTTCGTAATCTTCTTTGGCTTGCAGGTAATCTTCTTTGGCGTTCAGCTTTTCGTTATACAGCTCTTCCTGTTGCCGGAAGGCGCGGAGCTTGCGCTTTACGTCCAGGTCGAGTTGCAGCTTTTCCGTGCGGTTGCTCAACTTGTCTTGTTCCATCGTAACCTGCGTGTTCCGGAGGAAGTTCTGCTTTTCGGCCAGCTCGGCCTCGCTGTTCAGGATAGACAGGTCGAGGGTGGAGTTGCTGAGGCGCAGAATCACGTCGCCTTTTTTTACCTGCGTTCCTTCCTCTACGAGCCGTTCTTCTACAATGCCCCCTTCGAGCGGGCTCAACTGGATAGTGGTGATAGGTTGCACTTGCCCGGTAACGCGCACGAAATCGTTGAACATCTCGTTCGTTACGTTGCCGATACTCAGCGTACGGGCGTCTACGGTGAAGGTGGAACGGTGATTTCCGAATATCAGCCAGCCGGCCAGTACGGCGAATAAGGTTCCTCCCGCCAGGTAAGGCAGGTGCTTTTTCTTTATTCCTTTTTTCTTTTCGAGTTGAATATCCATCGTATCTGTTTATTTGGTTGTTTCTTCTATCAGCGGAATGCCTTTATAATAAGCTACCAGTTTGCTTTTGATGCGGTAATTGAGCATGGCCCGCACCCGGTTGGCTTTCGCTTGTGTAAGGTTGTTGGCGCTGGTTTGCAGCTCGAGGGCGCTCAGCAATCCTTTTTCATACTTCTTTAACGTTACTTCGTATGCCACCCGGTTGGCTTCTACCTGCTTTTCCATCTGTACGGCTTCCTTGGCATAGCCGTCGCGGTCTTGCACGGCTTGCTCTATCTCGTTTTGCAACTGGCGGAAAATTTCTATCTGTTCTTCGCAGGCTATGCGCATGTTATTCCGGGCTTTATTCAGGTTTACCCGTTTCGATAGCCCGTCGAACAACGGAATGCTCAACGTAATGCCTACCCATTCGCCCCGGTTGTTGCTGAATTGTTTGCCGAACGAGGGGTAGCTTTTTTCTTTTCCGCCGCCCGAAAGGATGTCGTAGTAGTTGGTGCTTATCCCGCCGTTGAGCGAAAGCGACGGAAATAAGCGGCCGCGGGCGATTTTATGGTTTAACCGGGAGGCTTGCAGGTTGTATCCGGCCTGTTGTGCTACGGGATTGGTTTCGATGGCTGCCCGGTAAATGGCTTCCACGTCTTCGGCCGGCGCCAGGAACGGCGTTATCCAATCGGCCGTATCGACCTGCAACTGCCCGGAGGGGGGGAAATTCATGTTTTCTTTCAGGGTAAGCAGGGCGGAGGCGTACAGGTTTTGCTGGCGCGTCAAGTCGGAATCGTCGGTGGCTACCTGGGCGGCAATCTGGGCCACGTCGGCTTTTCCTTTCAATCCCAACGCTTCCATCCGCTCGGTTTTGTATAAATTCCGTTGGCTCTCGGCCAGTTTTTCGCGGGCCAGCGTCACGGTACGGCTGTAATATACTACGTTGGCGTACGCCTGCATGGTATTCATTGCCAGCTCGTCTTCAATCTGTTGTTGTTTGCGGAGCCCTAACAGCCGGCTTACCTTCGCCACCTTTATATTATTAATCAGTATGCCGGCGTTGAACAACGGCAGGTTGCCCGACACCTGGTAGGTATTGCTCAGGTTCGAGGTGTTCGAGTAGGTGTTGGTTTCGGGGTCGATGGAGCGCCCGAAGTTGCTCGCCAACTGTACCTGGCCGCCTACCGCCGGGAAAAGGGAGGCGACGGCCGCCCGGTAATCCTGGGTGCTGTTGGCATTCGCATAGGCTTGCTTTTTTACTTTCGGGCTGTTGGCCACGGCATATTCCATACAGTCGTTCAGCGACCATACGCCGGGTGTTTGTGCCGAAGCGCCGCAAAGTAGGGCGCCCGAAAGCAACGTCGTAATTATTTTTCTATTCATCATGCGTATTTTCTTTATGCGGTATAGAAAATACAGATAGCGTGCCAAAATAATAACTCACTAATAAACAAGAGGATAGAAAATTTACTTTTCCGCAGGTTTGTCAAATAATTTGACAACGCCGTCTAATAACTTTACAGGATGCCCCGGAACCCCGGCAAGGAATCCGGGCGCCCGGAACGCTTGTTTTAAAAAAACCGGGAAGAATTTATACCGGGGAAATTGAAACAGGCTCTCGATAATTTGAATATCTTTGACGCGCATTTCGTTAACAATGTGACAACTAATATGAACAAACAGGGAACTATTCTGGTAGTAGACGACAACAAGGCGATACTCGCCGCCGTACAAATATTGCTCAATACGTGCTTTGCCAACGTAATTACGCTCGATTCGCCTAACACGCTTCTTACTACGCTGAGCCGCGAAGAGGTGGATGTGGTGCTGATGGATATGAATTTTTCGGCGGGTATCAACAACGGAAACGAGGGTTTGTTTTGGCTGAAGGAGGTGAAAAAACAGGCGCCGGATGTGGAGGTGATTCTTTTTACCGCTTATGCCGACATCGACCTGGCGGTAAAGGGTATCAAAGAAGGGGCTGCCGACTTCGTGGTAAAGCCCTGGAATAATGCCAAGCTGCTTTCTACGCTGCAAGGGGCTTACACGAACCGGAAAAACAAACTGGCCGGTAAAAAAGACCAGGCGCCGGAAGATGCCGCTGCTACCGAAAGCGAAATGTACTGGGGCGAAAGCGAAGTGATGCTGCGGTTGCGCTCGCTGGTAGCCAAAGTGGCGAAAACCGATGCGAACATCTTGATTACCGGCGAGAACGGTACGGGTAAAGAGATGCTGGCGCGCGA
>JAJBTJ010000091.1 GCA_020860905.1 Parabacteroides sp.
ATTAACAATTTAATCTGATTGAATCATGAGAACATTGAATCATGTAGGTATTCCTACGGACGAGAAGAAACCGGGAGCCGTGTTTAACGAAGGCTTGAAGGTATGGCTGACTGATTTTAATAAAAGTCCCAACCGGATTGAATTCCTGAAGTTCGAAGAGGGTTCGTGCCTGCCGGAAATTATCCAGACCACGGCCCATCTCGCTTACGAAGTTCCATGTTTGAAAACAGCCCTCGAAGGAGCGAAGGTGATTTTCGGCCCGGCCGTATGCGACGAGCATCTTACCATCGCCTTTATCGAGGAAGAAGGAATTGCACTCGAATTGATGGAAATAAAATAAGTGATAACATTTAAAACAACTACACCATGGCACAAATTAAAACTAAATTCATTAACGAAGCGGACAATATTACCAAAGAACTGTTGGAAGGCTATGTACTGGCCTATAAAGATAAAGTAGCGTTAGGCGGCGAGAATATCGTGGTACGCGCCACCCCGAAAAGCGAAGATAAAGTAGCCGTTATTACGTTGGGCGGCTCGGGGCACGAGCCTGCTTTGAGCGGATTCGTAGGCGACGGCATGCTCGATTGTTCGGTAGTAGGCGATATTTTTGCCGCTCCCGGCGCACAGCGTCTTTTCCAGGCATTGCAGTTATTTAAACGCGAAGCCGGCATCTTGTTAATCGTACTGAACCACTCGGGCGACATCATGAGCGCCAATATGGCTTGCCAGTTGGCCGAACGGGTAGGCATTAAAGTAAAGAAAATTATTACCCACGACGATATGAGCGCCGGTATCGGTGCCGCCGACGAAGACCGTCGCGGATTGGCCGGCTGTATTCCGTTGATGAAGATTGTGGGTGCTGCCGCCGAAGAAGGCAAGAGCCTCGACGAATTGATTGAAATCGGCGAGCGTTTCAATAAGCAGGTGGCGACCCTGGCCGTAGCGATGGGTTCGTGTACGCATCCCCAGAACGGCGCTACGATTAGCGACCTACCCGCCGGTGTGATGGAAATCGGTATGGGACAACACGGCGAAGGCGGCGGCGGGCGTCAGCCGTTGGTATCGGCCGACGATACGGCCGAGCAGATGATTTCTATCCTGATGCAGCAAATCGAGCCCGTAGCTGGCGACAAGGTATTGCTTTATATCAACGGAGTAGGGGCGGCCACTCACATGGAAATGAGTATTATTTTCCGGAAGGCTTACCAGATTCTTACGGAAAAAGGAATAGATGTGGTTGACGGTAAAATACAGGAATTACTTACCGTACAGGAACAATCCGGTTTCCAGATGATTCTGGGCAAATTGGATGCCGACCATGTAGACTTATTGAAGAATAAAGAAGCCAACGCTCCCTATTGGACAACAATCGGTAAATAAATATAACGTATGACACAACTTACAATTGATTCGTTTAAAGCGATGATGCGCAACGCATTGTCGCGTATTAAAGAACGCGAAGACGAATTTTCCAAACTGGACGCCGTAATCGGCGACGGCGACCACGGAACCGCTATCGTTACGGCTATGTCGGCTGTATTGGAAGGCGCAGAAAAAGGAACCGAGTTCAAGAGCATGCTCAACGATATGGGGTTCAATGTGATGTTGCAAACCAGCGGTTCTACCAGTACATTGCTGGGTGCTTTCTTCTTAGGCATGAGCGACGCTGTTGCGGGTACCGAGTTGGATGCTGCGGCCGTAAAGGCCATGTTTGCCGGAGGCCTCGAGAACGTGAAAAAGCAAACCAAAGCCCAGCGGGGCGATAAAACGATGATGGACGCGTTGATTCCCGCGGTAGAAGCTATCCAGGCATCTGCTTCCGACGACATCAAAACCATCCTGACCGAAGGAGCACAAGCCGCACAGACTGGTGCCGACGCCACGGTAGAAATGAAGGCCAACTTCGGCCGCGCCCGGAATTACGGCGAACGCTCGATAGGCTATGCCGACTCGGGAGCTACTTCGTGGTCGTGTATGTTCGCTGCTTTCGCAGAGGCTCTGTAAACGAATGTATAACCTACTAACACATAAAAAGTAAAAAATGGCAGATTTAGACGACTTGCGGGAAGGCTCCGATTTCGGATTGGGCGTTGCTTCCCAAAATCAAAGTTTTCATGTAAAAGGAGCTTCCAACTTACCGTGGGGAATGAAAGACCGGTTGTCGCGGATTTTCAACCCGAAAACCGGAAGAGCCGTGATGTTGGCTTTCGACCACGGGTTTATCATGGGACCTACTTCCGGCCTGGAACGCATCGATTTGACGATTGTTCCGCTCATCGAGTACGCCGACTGTTTGATGTGTACGCGCGGCATCCTGCAATCTACGATTCCGGCGAATACCAATAAACCGATTTGTTTGCGTTCCGACGCCGGCAGTTCCATCCTCACCGAACTGAACGATAACGTATTGATCGACATAGAGGATGTAATCCGGATGAATGTAACGGCGATGGCCGTGATGCTGGCCATCGGCGATACGGCCAACGAAGCGAAAACGGTTGCCAACCTGTATAAAGCGGTCGACAAGGCCAGCCGGTACAACATTCCGGTAATGGGGGTAACGGCCGTTGGGAAACAGATGGCGCGCGACGCCCGGTATTTCGGGTTGGCCTCGCGTATCTGTGCGGAAAACGGAGCCAATATCGTGAAAACCTATTATTGCGACGGCTTTGAAAAAGTAACGGCCGCCTGTCCGGTTCCCGTAGTGATTGCCGGAGGGAAGAAGCTGGAAGAAAAAGAAGCGTTGGAACTGTGCTACAGAGCCGTAAGCGAAGGCGCTGCCGGTGTAGACATGGGACGTAACGTTTTCCAGAGTACTTCGCCCGCCGCTATGATTCAGGCTGTACGGGGTGTAATCCACGAAGGCCTTACGCCCGACCAGGCATACGAAATGTTCAACGACCTTTCGAAATAATTGTTCTTTTTCCGGCAACGGGGGCTGGCCGGCAAGCAGGCGACAACGAAAATAAACCCAGTGACACGAAGACTCGGTGTATTTTTAACCTGAACACACAGGCCGCTTGTTTCCCGGACAGTACCCGTTTGCCGGTTATTTTACTACACACTACTTTCTACTTAAAATTTATACTGGTAGCATGAAAAAAACAACTATGATGGCAGCTTTTACGGCTGTAGCATCTTTTTTCCTCTTTTCCTGTGCCCCGAAAGAAAAACCGGTCAAATTGCTGATGGGCGGCTCGGGTTGGGATAAAATCGTTATCCTCGATAAAGACACGAAAACAATCGAATGGGAACATCCCATCGAGCCCGGGCAGGAATGTAACTCGGTAGTGGCTACTCCCGAAGGCAATATCCTGTATTCGTACCGGAGCGGAGCCAAGTTGATAACAAAAGACCATCAGGAATTATGGAGCATTCCGGCGCCCGACAGTTGCGAAATGCAAACTGCTGCCATCATGAGCGACGGAAATTACCTGTTAGCTTGGTGCGGACATCCGGCTACTATTCTGGAAGTGGGTAAAGACGG
Source organism: Parabacteroides sp. (assembly GCA_020860905.1). Classification (GTDB taxonomy): domain Bacteria; phylum Bacteroidota; class Bacteroidia; order Bacteroidales; family Tannerellaceae; genus Parabacteroides_B. The sequence goes on from JAJBTJ010000091.1 coordinate 3,491, forward strand.
TACGATTCTTTCCAAAACGGAATACGAAACCGGCATCGACCATCCGCACGCCCAGTTCCGGCAGGTGAGCAAAAACTCGAACGGCAATTACATGATGCCGCTGTTCGCCACATCCGACGTACGCGAAATCAATCCGGCCGGCGAATTGGTAAAGTCGGTAGCGGTAGGAGGTACGCCCTTTACGGCAATCGAATTGCCGAACGGGAACCATCTGGTAGCCGGCGGCGACGGCCATTTTTACATGGAGCTGAATTTCAATACCGGCGAAGTGGTACGTAAAATCAATGCGAACGACATCGAAGGCGCTTCGTTCTACTTTGTCGCCGGTTTGTTACCTATCCCGGGCGGAGGCGAATACGTATGTAACTGGCAAGGCCACGGCGGTGATGCGGATGCCGGTAAATTGCCCCAGTTGATAGAGGTAGATAAAGACGGTAAAATCGTTTGGTCGTTGAACGATAACAAAACGTTCGGCATGATTTCTACACTGAGCGAAGTGAAATAAACAAATGTACGGAAGGATTGGCAGGCTTGGAGAACGTGTAAATAGTTTTTCAGGCAGGTATATCCTGATACGGAAAGTAAGAAAAAGGCGGTTACCGGGTAACTGCCTTTTTTGATTAACCGGATAGTAAAGAAACCACCCTGCGCTGCCTGTCGGGTTTATTTGCCGCCGACACCGGCAAGCCTGCCGCGGACGGCGGCAATGAAAACGGTGACGCCGGCTAACTTGCCGCGGACGGCGGCAAACGAATTGTTTACTTACGGAATTTCAGTAAATAGGAACTTTTTTCCGGCTTGCCCGCATAAAACCGGTTTTATGCCATCCTTTTCATCCGTTTCTGGTAATGAAAACTGTATCCTTAGCTTGC
>JAJBTJ010000107.1 GCA_020860905.1 Parabacteroides sp.
ACCCACAAATAACTAACCCCCCACGACAGCGCTCATTAGCCGCCGATTCAGCACATGGACCGAAACCACTCCGGAGCAACTAAGATGTCAAAAACATGTTCCCGACAGTGAATTATTTGATACGATATAAAAACAGAGAAAGGGAAAGTAAAACGATACGAGCAACGAAGAGAAAGCTACAAACATTGAAATTCAAGGGAAACAATAAAATTATTAAATATAACACAAGCGCTCGTCATCATAAAAAAGCACATGCCGGAAAAAATTTTCCGGCATGCCTATATGTAGCAATATCTGCAAAATCAAACTGAATTGGTAGCTTATCCGCTACCAGAAACCAGGCATCCGAAACGGGCTGCCTTATCGTTCTATAATCGGTTTATACTTCGGAACCAGCAACTTCATTACAATCCACCCTATCAGGTAAGCAACCGCGCAAAACATGAATACGATGGCGTATCCGGCCGGTTTCCCTTCGAAACCCATAAAATGCATTTGGGTTTCCCCGCTATACGTAAACAGCATCCCGGCGCCTTTCTGGATAAAAAAGGAGCCCACGCCTCCGGCCATCCCGCCGATACCCGTAATGGTGGCAATCGCATTTTTAGGAAACATGTCGCCTACCGTAGAAAATATGTTCGCACTCCAGGCTTGATGCGCCGAACCGCCGATAGCAATGAGCAGGATAGGTACCCAGAAACTGATGTAGCCTAATGGTTGTGCGAATAATACCGCCAACGGGAAGAAAGCGATAATCAGCATCGCCCGCATACGGTCGGCATACGGATTCATGCCCCGGTTGATAAAATAAGTAGGAAACTTACCGCCGAATACCGAACCTAATACCGTAATGGTATACAATACCGCAATGGGCCAGGCAATCTGCGTACCTTCCATACCGTACTGCATTTTCAGGTAAGCCGGTGTCCAGAAAAGGAAGAACCACCATACTCCGTCGGTCATGAACTTACCGAAGGCGAACGCCCAGGTTTGTTTGAAACTCAGACATTCGAGAAAAGAAAGTTTCTTTTCGTCGACTACTTCTATTTCAGGCGCGTCTTCCAAATCGTCCTGGTGGATATATTCGCGCTCGGCCCGGTTCACTTTCTTATTTTCCTCGATGGGCTTGTAAATGAATAACCAGATGCCCATCCAGATGAAACCGATGGCGCCTACGATAATAAAGGCTGCTTCCCATCCCCAGATTTCCGCCATCAGCGGCACTGTTAACGGAGCTACAATAGCGCCTACGTTCGCACCGGAATTGAAAATGCCCGTAGCGAACGCCCGGTCTTTCTTAGGAAAATACTCAGCCGTGGCCTTGATAGCCGCCGGAAAGTTCCCGGCCTCGCCCAGCGCCAATACGCAACGGGCGATGATAAAAAAGGTAACGCTCACCATACTGATAGTAGCCGCCAAATCGGTACCGGCCGCCACTGCACGTAAGGCGGCTGCATCGGGAAGCCCTACCCACGCTTCGGTAAGCACGCCGCAGGCTGCATGCAAAGCGGCGCCCGCCGACCAGATGCCGATAGACCAGGCGTACCCTTTTCTTGTTCCCAACCAGTCGATAAAACGGCCGGCAAACAACATCGAAACCGCATAAAAAAGCGAGAAAATAGCCGTAATGCTACCATAGTCGCTGTCGGTCCAGTGGAATTCTTCTTCCAACAGCGGTTGCAGCAAGGAAAGCACTTGCCGGTCCAGGTAATTTACAGTAGTCGCGAAAAAAAGCATCGCACAGATTATCCACCTGTAATTCGTCATTTTTCCGTTCGTGGGTAGTGTGTTCATAGTATGATATTAATTTAGTATTTCCTTCAATTTCAAACGCCTTTATATAAAAGACGTTGCGAATATACGACGATCCGTTTTTTTGTGCAATCGTTTACACGTGAAAAAATCATTATATCAATATACTATATAAGTATTTACAAATTGTTGATTTCCTTTTTCCGGTAGCCATCCGTACTCCTGCACAGGCCGGTAGCATACGGAGGCACCGTTATTACGTGCGGAAACTACCGAAGCCGAACGGTAACATATCGGCAGCCCGGGATATGACCGTTACCTCGTTTTTACCGGCCAGCAATATCCTGACCGGCTTGCCGGAACGCATTTCCGTTTCGAGCAAGACCTGTCGGCAACCGCCGCAAGGTGAAATACGCTCGACAAACGCCTGGTTTTGCCAGGCTGCCACGGCCAGCGCCTTCACCGGTACGGAAGGATACTGCGCACCGGCATAAAACAAAGCTATCCGCTCGGCACACATGCCGGAAGGATAGGCGGCGTTTTCCTGGTTGTTCCCGGTTACCGTAACATCGTTTTCCAGTAATACAGCAGCCCCCACCCGGAACTCCGAGTAAGGAGCATATGCCTGCAACGCGGCTGCGCGCGCCGCTTCGACCAACGCCCGCTCATCAGCCGGAAGTTCGCATTCCGGTACGATACTAACCTTGATTTTCCATTCTTTTTCTTCCATACCCTCTTATTTTTTAATTCGCAAGCATCTCGCAACCAAAGATATAAAATAGTATGGCAAAACCGCAAACCGGCAACGAGTATTTCGTTTCGTCCCACCAATTTATTTTTCGGCCGTTTGCATATCCTAAGTATTATGGCTATGTTTGCGAGGAAAATAATAATTTGAGATACCGGCAATGAACTCATTTACACGCAATACCGTACTTTTAACGATTCTATTCCTGTGTTGCTCGATGCAACCGGCACGCCGAACGGCGTCGTACAACAAATACATCAAAGAATACAGCGACCTGGCCGTGGCACACATGCACAAATACAAAATACCGGCCAGCATCACACTGGCGCAAGGGTTGCTCGAATCGGGCGCCGGCCAAAGCGAACTGGCGCGTAAAAGCAACAACCACTTCGGAATAAAATGCCATTCCGACTGGCGGGGAAAGAAAGTGTACCACGACGACGACCGCCGAGGCGAATGTTTCCGGAAATACAGCCGGGTGGAAGACTCGTATACCGACCACTCCCGCTTCCTGGCGGAACAGAGCCGATACGAACGGCTTTTTAAGCTGAATATCAAGGATTACAAAGGTTGGGCGCGCGGACTCCAGACATGCGGCTATGCGACCGACCGGGCATATGCCAACAAACTGATTAAGGTAATCGAGGATTACGAACTGTATGTGTACGACTCGAGCAAAAAAGGCCGCTCGAATACCAAGCTCGCGCCCTCGAAGCTGCCCCGCAACGTATATCGTACCCATAACCTGATTTATGTAATCGCCCGCGAAAACGACTCGTTCGCGCAAGTGGCCGCCGACATGGGTTTCAGCATAAAGAAACTGATTAAATACAACGAGGTGCCGCAGGAGTATCCGTTGCAAAAAGGGGATATCGTATACCTGGAAAAGAAGAAAAAGAAAGCCGACAAACCGTATTACGAGCATGTAGTGCAAGTAGGCGAGTCGATGCACAGCATCTCCCAGCGCTACGGAATCAGCATCAAAAGCCTTTACAAACTGAATAAAAAAGACAAAGATTACGTGCCGGAAGAAGGAGATGTATTAAAACTTAGATAAATAGATAAAAAAGCACTACCTTTGCACTCCAAACAAAGTAGAACCATGAGCGATCAACGTTACAACTTACGCGGCGTTTCCGCATCGAAAGAAGATGTGCACAATGCCATCAAAAATATAGACAAAGGCATTTTCCCGCAGGCGTTCTGCAAAATTATTCCCGATATACTGGGCGGCGACCCGGCGTATTGCAATATCATGCACGCCGACGGTGCGGGCACCAAGTCGTCGCTGGCCTATATGTACTGGAAAGAAACGGGCGACCTGTCGGTATGGAAAGGTATCGCACAAGATGCGCTGATTATGAACATCGACGATTTGCTTTGCGTAGGGGCGGTAGACAATATCCTGGTTTCCTCTACTATCGGACGCAACAAGCTGTTGATTCCCGGCGAAGTGATTTCGGCCATTATCAACGGTACCGACGAGTTGCTGGCTGAACTCCGGGAAATGGGTGTGAATGCCTATGCCACCGGCGGGGAAACGGCCGACGTGGGCGACCTGGTGCGTACCATCATTGTAGACAGTACCGTTACCTGCCGCATGAAACGGGCAGACGTAATCGACAATAAAAATATACGCCCCGGAGATGTAATCGTGGGGCTGGCTTCGTACGGACAAGCAACTTACGAAAAGGAATATAACGGTGGTACGGGCAGCAACGGGCTCACCTCGGCCCGGCACGATGTATTCGCCAATTACCTGGCCGCCAAGTATCCGGAAAGCTACGACGCCGCGGTACCCGAAGAATTGGTTTATTCGGGCAAGCTGCGGCTCACCGACAGGATAGAAGAATTAGGGATAGATGCCGGCAAGTTGGTATTATCGCCTACCCGTACGTACGCGCCGGTAATCAAAGTATTGCTCGACCGGCTGCGTCCGCAGATTCACGGCATGGTGCATTGCTCGGGCGGCGCGCAAACAAAAATACTGCATTTCGTCGACCGGGTGCGGGTGGTAAAAGACGACCTGTTCCCTATTCCTCCGCTGTTCCGTATCATTCAGGAACAAAGCGGTACGGAATGGAGCGAAATGTACAAGGTGTTCAACATGGGGCACCGGATGGAAATTTACCTGGCTCCGGAACACGCTTCCGAAGTAATCGACATAGCCGCGCAGTTCGGTATCGAAGCCCGTATCGTGGGACGCATCGAAGAATCGGATAAAAAAGAACTGATTATCCGGAGCGAAAAAGGCATATTCGTATATTAATATAACACAGCAGATTTTACCGGCATCCATGGCAGAAAGCTCTTTATTGGAAAAATTAGACGGATTGGGCAGTCGCTTCGAGGAAGTAGGCACGTTAATAACCGACCCGGCCGTTATAGCCGATATGAAACGGTTTGTAAAGCTCCAGAAAGAATACCACGATCTGGAAAAAATCGTAGCCGCCCGCAACGAATACAAACAGATACTCGACCACCAGGCAGAGGCCCGGTTGATATTGGATACCGAACCGGACCCCGAAATGAAGGAAATGGCCCGGGAGGAGCTGGAGAATTGTAATAACCGGCTTCCTTCGCTGGAAGAAGAGATAAAACTGCTGCTTATCCCGGCCGACCCGGAAGACAATAAAAACGCCATCGTCGAGATACGGGGAGGAACCGGTGGCGACGAAGCAGCTCTTTTTGCAGGCGACTTGTACCGCATGTATGTGAAATACTGCGAAGCCAAAGGCTGGAATGTATCTGTGACGCATGCCAGCGAAGGCACCAGCGGCGGATATAAAGAAATTATTTTCGAGGTTTCGGGCGAAAGCGTATACGGTACACTGAAATACGAATCGGGCGTACACCGGGTGCAGCGGGTACCCCAGACGGAAACGCAGGGACGCGTGCATACCTCGGCGGCTACCGTAGCCGTGCTTCCCGAAGCCGACGAATTCGACGTCGACGTCAAAGAATCGGATATCCGGGTAGATACGTTTTGCTCGTCGGGCGCCGGCGGCCAGTCGGTAAACACCACTTATTCGGCTATCCGGCTGGTACATATCCCCACCGGCATTACCGTACAATGCCAGGACCAGAAATCACAACTCAAAAACAAGGCGAAAGCGATGGTCGAGCTACGTACACGCATATATAATATGGAGTATCAGAAGTACATCGACGAAATAGCATCCAAACGCAAAACTATGGTATCGTCCGGCGACCGTTCGGCCAAAATACGCACCTACAATTTCCCGCAGGGACGTGTTACCGACCATCGTATCAATCTCACGGTTTACAATCTTTCCGCCGTTATCGACGGCGACCTGCAAGGCATTATCGACCAGCTTATCGTTGCCGAAAATGCCGAGCGACTGAAAGAATCGGAATTATAATCGTTATTTACCTTTTTTATTTACGCGGAGTACAATGAACAAACAACAATTATTCGAAAACATCCGGAAAAAAGAATCGTTTCTTTGTGTAGGACTCGATACGGATATAAAAAAAATCCCTCCCCACTTATTACAGGAAGAAGACCCGGTTTTCGCTTTTAACAAAGCGATTATCGATGCCACCGCCGAATTTTGCGTAGCTTACAAGCCGAACCTGGCTTTTTACGAGAGCTTAGGGGTAAAAGGGCTGGCCGCTTTCGAGAAAACGGTAGCTTACCTAAAGCAGCAGTACCCCGACCAGTTTATCATTGCCGACGCCAAGCGGGGAGATATAGGGAATACGTCGGAAATGTACGCCCGCTCGTTTTTCGACCATATGGGCGTAGATGCCGTTACCGTAGCGCCGTATATGGGAGAAGACAGTGTAAAGCCGTTCCTGATTTATCCGGAAAAATGGGTGATTCTGCTGGCACTGACTTCGAACAAGGGCTCGCACGATTTCCAGCTTACCGAGGATGCCGCAGGAGAACGGTTGTTCGAAAAAGTGCTGCGGACCTCGCAATCGTGGGCAACCGACGAACAAATGATGTATGTAGTAGGAGCTACCCAGGGAAAAATGTTCCTGGATATCCGGAAATACGCCCCCGACCATTTCCTGCTCGTTCCGGGAGTAGGCGCACAGGGCGGCAGCCTGAAGGAAGTAGCCGAATACGGCATGAACGATACGTGCGGCTTACTGGTAAATTCATCGCGGGCGATTATCTACGCGGATAAAACGGAAGCGTTCGCCACGGCCGCCGCAGCGGAAGCCCGAAAAGTACAACAGGAAATGGCTCTTTACTTAGCCGGGAAAAGAATAATAAATCCTAAAATATAGGCTTTATCCGGAAAATATTTTCAACTTTGCAAACTTCGCTTCGCTTTTTAACGGGCGTCAGCTAAGTTTTTTAATCCTAAAAACAACGAAGGAATGGAGTTTTCAGCTCAGCAGATAGCAAACTTTTTAAACGGAACCATTGAAGGAAATCCGGACGCAAAAGTTTGTAACTTTTCAAAAATCGAAGAAGGAAAACCCGGAACACTGACATTTCTGGCCAATCCGAAATACGAACACTATATTTATCAGACAGAAGCTACCATCGTATTGGTAAATAACGATTTCACACCTGCCCAACCGGTACCGGCCACCTTAATCAAAGTACAGAATGCGTATGCCTCGCTGGCTATGCTACTGAATATGGCCGAGCAATCGAAAGCGCAGAAATCGGGAGTTGCGTCTACGGCTTTTATCGCCGCTTCGGCCCGTGTCAACGACTCTGTTTACATCGGCAACTTCGCTTATATCGGGGAACAGGTAACTATCGGGAAAGGATGTAAAATTTATCCGTATGCCTATATCGGCGACAATGTAGCTATCGGCGACAATTGCGTGGTTTATCCGCACGTTACCGTGTATCACGATTGTATCATCGGCAATAATTGCACCCTCCATGCGGGCGCGGTAATCGGTGCCGACGGCTTCGGATTCGCTCCCGAAGGCGACAGCTACAAAAAAATTCCGCAACTCGGAAACGTGGTAATCGAAGACGACGTAGAAATCGGAGCCAACACGACGATAGACCGGGCCGTGATGGATTCGACTGTGATTCACCGCGGAGTTAAGCTCGATAACCTGATTCAAATCGCCCATAACGTGGAAATCGGCGAAAACACGGTGATGGCTTCGCAGGTAGGAATCGCGGGCTCGGTAAAAGTGGGGAAACACTGCATGTTCGGCGGTCAGGTGGGCCTGGCCGGCCATCTTAAAATCGGCGACCACGTAAACTTAGGCGCCCAGGCCGGCGTTATCAGCGACATCAAAGACGGCGAAACCGTATTGGGAGCGCCAGCCATCAACGCCCGGGGCTTTATGCGCTCGAGTGCGATTTTCAACCGGTTGCCGGAAGTATATCGCACGTTAGGCCAACTGCAACGGGAGGTGGAACAATTGAAAAAAGAATTAAATAACCAACAGTAAACAGATAACGTCGTATGGAGAAACAGAATACGCTGAAACAAAGCTTTACGTTACAGGGAAAAGGATTGCATACGGGACTGGATATCGAGGTGACTTTCCACCCGGCTCCTGATAACCACGGATACAAAATCAAACGCATCGACCTCGAAGGCCAGCCAATAATCGACGCCGTAGCCGAAAATGTCGTAGGCACCCAGCGCGGAACGATTATCTCGAAAAACGGCGTGCAGGTAAGCACGGTAGAACATGCGATGGCCGCGTTATACGCTTTCGGTATCAACAACTGCCTCATAGAAGTAAACGCACCCGAATTTCCAATTCTCGACGGAAGCGCCAAAGCATACGTAGAGGAAATCGAAAAAGCGGGAATCGTAAGCCAGAATGCGCCGAAAGACTTCTACATCGTCAAGCATAAAATCGAAGTAAAAGACGAAGAAAGCGGCTCGTCGCTGATTATTCTTCCCGACGACAAATTCAGCGTCAACGTATTGATTTCGTTCGATTCGCCTGTATTGGCGAATCAGTTCGCCACGTTGAACGATATAAGCGAGTTTCCCGAAGAAATCGCGCCTTCACGTACATTCGTTTTCGTACGTGAAATCGAAATGTTGCTCCAGAACAACCTGATTAAAGGCGGCGACCTGGACAATGCCATCGTAATATACGACCGCCCGATGCCGCAGGCCGACCTCGACCGCCTGGCCGATATGATAGGAAGCCCGCACAAAAAAGCCGGCGACTTAGGATACATCAACAACAAGCCGCTGGTATTCGTAAACGAGCCGGCCCGGCACAAGCTGATGGACATCATCGGCGACATGGCCCTGATAGGCAAACCGATTCGCGGCCGTATCATCGCCACGCGCCCCGGACATAAAATCAACAACCAACTGGCGCGGATGATACGGAAAGACATCAAGCTGAACGAAATACAGGCGCCGGTATACGACCCGGGCGTTCCTCCGCTGATGGACATCAACCGCATCAAGCAATTGTTGCCGCACCGGTATCCGATGCTGATGGTAGATAAGATTATCGAAATAGGAGCCACCCACATCGTCGGAATCAAGAACGTTTCGATAAACGAGCTGTTCTTCCAGGGACATTTTCCCGAGGAACCGGTTATGCCCGGCGTACTCCAGGTAGAAGCGATGGCGCAAACCGGCGGATTGCTCGTGCTTAACTCAGTGGAAGAACCGCACCGGTATTCCACGTATTTCCTGAAAATAGACAATGTGAAATTCCGGCAGAAGGTAGTTCCGGGCGACACGCTCATTTTCCGCCTCGAACTGCTTACCGAAATCCGCCGGGGATGTGCTTATATGAAAGGATTGGCCTTCGTAAGAGAGAAAGTAGTATGCGAAGCCGAATTCATGGCACAGATTATCAAAAATAAATAATTCAACCAAAAGATGAGTGCACATTCCTCAGCCGTAATTCATCCGGAAGCAAAAATCGGGAAGAATGTTACGATAGATCCGTTCGCTGTAATCGAGAAAGACGTCGTAATCGGCGATAATTGCCATATTTACCCGCACGCCGTTATACTCGACGGCGCCCGCATCGGAACCAATTGCCGTATTTTCCCGGGCGCCGTAATCTCGGGCATTCCGCAAGACCTCAAGTTTGCCGGCGAAATCACGACGGCGGAAATCGGCGACAATACCACTATCCGCGAATGCGTTACCGTAAACCGGGGAACGAAAGCCAAAGGCAAAACAATCGTAGGGAATAATTGCCTGCTTATGGCTTACTCGCACATCGCACACGATTGCGAGCTGAAAGACCAGGTAATTATCGGCAACGCCTGCCAGATAGCCGGCGAAGTGTTTATCGACGATTTCGCTATCGTAAGCGGCGGCGTGCTGGTACATCAGTTTACCCGCATATCCAAGCACGTAATGATTCAGGGCGGCTCGCGGGTAGGCAAAGACATTCCGCCTTATACGCTTATCGGCCGGGAACCGATTTGCTATGCCGGCATCAATATCGTAGGATTGCGCCGGCGCGGGTTTACCAACGACCAGATTTTCCTGATACAGGACATTTACCGTACGTTATATACCCGCGGGCTGAACAACAGCGACGCTATCCACTGCATCGAAACCGAATACCGGCCGAGCGAAGAACGTAACCTGATACTGGAATTTATCAAGACGTCGGAAAGAGGTATCGTAAGAGGCTCGATGGATTGACGGATTTCCGCTTTCTATAAAATTTAAGCTGCCGCACTTTTACGCGGCAGCTTTTTTTATGGCCCGGATAGAGGTGCAACGGATATTTTTACTATTTTTGCTTCATAGAGTAAAAATAGACTGCACCTCGACCTAACCGGGCGAGCCGGCTTCTGTTTCAGGCATGTACTATTTTTGCTCCGGCCGAATTCTGGGAGAAAACGCCCCGGCGTACACAAGTAAACCTTACTTCTGTTTCCGGGTAGTATTATCTCTCTTTTCAAAAGTAAACGACAAAAAACAAAATAACTATGGTATATAGATTTCTACTCCTGTCAGACGAAGCGGACGACTTCAAAAGGGAAATAAGAATCGACTCGGAAGCCACTTTCCTGGATTTGCACAATGCCATCCTCGATTCCGTAGGCTATACAAAGGACCAGATGTGCTCCTTTTTTATATGCGACGACGATTGGAGCAAAAAAACGGAAATTACCTTGATAGAAATGGATACGAGCTCGGAAGTCGATAATTATATTATGGAAGATACCACGCTGGAATCGCTCCTGGAAGACGAAGGGCAACGGCTGTTGTATGTATTCGATTACCTGACGGAACGGGGATTCTTTATGGAACTCAGGGAAATCATACCGGGCAAGAACCTGGCGGAAGCCGTATGTAGCAAATCGGTCGGCGAGCCGCCCGCCCAGTTCGTCGACTTTAACGAGTTGGACGCCAAATCCGCGAATGTAGAAATAGACGAGAACTTTTACGGCGACGAGTCGTACGATATAGACGAGCTCGACAAAGACGGCTTCGAAGGCCTCGCCGACGACTCGTTGGGTAATCCTTACGACGACGAGCGGTTTTGATGAATTCGCTGGTTATTTTATTAGGCCCGACCGGCGTAGGAAAAACAGAGTTGAGCCTGCACGTAGCCGGACATTTTCATTCGCCCGTGATTTCCGCCGATTCGCGGCAATTATACAAGGAGCTCGTTATCGGTACCGCCGCCCCTACGGCAGCCCAACAGGAAAAGGTAAAACATTATTTCGTAGGCACGCTGGCGCTGACGGATTACTACAATGCCAGCCGCTTCGAAGAAGAAGTAATCGCCTTGCTGGAAAAGCTGCATAAAGAACAGCCCGTAGTAATTATGTCGGGCGGCTCGATGATGTACATCGACGCCGTGTGCAAAGGGATAGACGATTTGCCTACCGTTACGCCCGAGCTACGCCGGGAGCTCACCGAACTGTACGAGCGGGAAGGACTCGACCCGATCCGGGCGCAACTGAAACTGCTCGACCCCATTCATTACAACGAAGTAGACCTGAAAAACCCCAAACGGGTAATCCATGCGCTCGAAGTGTGCCTGATGACGGGCAAGCCGTACTCCCGGCTTCGTACCAACCGGCAGAAAAGCCGTCCTTTCCGGATTATCAAAATCGGCCTTACCCGCGACCGGGAAGAGCTTTACGACCGCATCAACCGCCGGGTCGACGCGATGATTGCAGAAGGACTCGTTGAAGAAGCGCGCCGCGTTTATCCTTTCCGGCACCTCAATTCACTGAACACGGTAGGCTATAAGGAATTATTCAATTACTTCGACGGGCAATGGTCGCTCGACTTCGCCATAGAAAAAATCAAGCAGGATTCGCGGAATTATGCGCGTAAACAAATGACCTGGTTCCGCCGCGACCGGGAAATAGCCTGGTTCCACCCGGAAGAAGAAGAGGCGATAATGCGCCATATCGAAACGCAAACAGCTTCTTGTCCCGAATAAAAGCCGGTTCTTCTCCCCCATTTTCTCCCCTTTTTATTTTCCGAAAACACCGCTTATTTGTTTATTGGATAGTATAAACCGAATTACAATGAAAAGAAAAACTATTTTCCTTATACTGCTGACGGTCGTTTTCAGTATAACATCCGGCGCAAAAGCGGCCGGCAACCGCATCCATAAGCAAACATTCGTTTTTGCCGTGAAGGGAACCGATACGCTGGCGCTCGATAAATACGAAGTTCCGGATACTCCGGGCAGCCGCCCCAAACCGGTACTCCTCTTTGCATTCGGCGGAGGATTCAAAGGAGGCGACCGGGCGGAATCCCGGTATCTTCCCTTCTTCCATTTCCTGGCACAAAATGGGTATGTAGTGGTTTCGACCGACTACCGCACCGCCTTAAAAGGATTCGACCCGCAACAAGCTACCGGACCGGAGGCATTCGTAAAAGCATTGGAGCTGGCTATCCGTACGGCTGTGGAAGATTTTTTCGACGCCACGCGCTACGTGACCGACCATAGTAAGGAATGGAATATCGACGCCAATAGCATCATTGCCTGCGGTTCGAGTGCGGGCGCCATCACCGCACTCCAGTCGGAATACGAAATCTGTAACCGCTCGGAACTGGTCGGGCGATTACCCGCCTCGTTCCGGTATGCCGGCGTAATCGCTTTTGCCGGTGCGATTGCCAGCGTAGGGCAACCGGAGTTTCCGATTGTTCCCTGCCCGATAATGCTTTTCCACGGGAACGCCGACAAAACGGTTCCTTTCGAAAAAGCGGTATCAGGCGATACAGGGTTATGGGGCTCGGCAACGATTGCCGCGCAGTTAGACCGTATCGGGACGCCTTACTACTTCTACAAAATAGAAAACGCCGGGCACGAAGTAGCCGTTACCCCGCTATCGGACAACTTATACGCCATCATGAGCTTCCTCACCAAAATGGTTGCAAAAAAAGAAAAGGTATTTATCCGTACAGACGAACAAGGTATCGACAAGCCGGAGGTAAAGAAAGATTTTACGCTAGAGGATTACCTGCGAAGCAACCTGTAACCGGGATAATCGGGCAAACAGGGCGCCTGCACTCATCCTGCTTTACTGGTAGATTTGTTTGGGCTGCGTGAAGATATTTCCTCCGCTTTTGTAAACGCACCTGTACTTCGGGAGGAACATTTCACACTACAAAAAAAGACAGCCGGCTTGTTATTAACCGGTTGCCTTTCTATTTCTATTTGCCGTATCTTCCTAATCAGACGAGTCGATAAAAAACAGGCGGCAGCCTGTTACCTGTTCACCGCCCTTTCCGGAAGAACGAGCCGATTCCGGTTACTGTTCCTTTATCCAGTCCTTCAATATCGCGACCAACTGGTTATTCGCTTCGGCCGTACGGGTGAAAAGGCGGAAATAACATTCGTCGAGCCCCCGGAAATTGGAAGCGTCGCGAATCAATATCCCGTGTTTTTCCAGGAGATACTGTTTCAAATCGGCCGCTTTCCCTTTCTTCAGGCGCACCAGAAAGAAGGTAGTAGCCGTGGGAAACACCTCCACTTCCTCGATTTTGTTGAGTTGATAAATAAACTCGGCCGTTTCGCGTTGCCATTTCCGGATAGGCAAGGTAAACTGAGCCGGGTGAATCAGGATATATTTACTGGCCTCGATGGCCATCGCATTCACCGACCAGGGAATAATATACCGCGACAAACGGGCGGATATTTCATCGGAAGCCATTATATACCCCACACGTAAGCCGGGCACTTTATAGGCTTTCGAAATGGAATGTACCAAAATCAGGTTCGGATTGTTTTTTATGTCAGCCGGTTTCAGCAGCGGCTCGGTAGTGAAAGCCACATACGCCTGGTCGATAACGAACTTGGTTTGCCGGTTCGCCGCGATAAACGAAAGCAGTTCGCCACGCTGAATCAGGTGCCCGTCGGGATTGTTGGGATTGCATATCCAGCAAAAATCATATCCTTCGAGCGACAGTTCCGACAAATCGTCTTTTATCGGGAAGAAATCGACTTCGTGGTTATGCAGCCGGCAGGCATCCTCGTACTCCGCAAACGAAGGGATGGCTACCATCGACCGGCTACCCTGCCACGCCTGGGCGAGCAGATAGAAAGCGGCAATCGAGCCGTTGGTAATCGTAATATTCTGCTCGGTGATTTCGTACCGGCGCGCCAGCAACCGTTTCAACGTAGCCGCATCCGGCTCGGGGTAACAGGTTAGCTTGTCGAACTGCGAAACCAGGTGTTCCTTCAGTTTATCGAGGTTCGCACCGTGCCACACATTCGAGCTGAAATTTTGTACTACTTCGTGCTGTGCATTGTATAAATCGTCTCCGTGTCCGAATAGCATATTCTTTTATTTAGTAGATTAGGTATATTTTCTCGCTTGTTTCTTTTAAGAACCGGAAGCAAGCCGCACACCGGCAAATCAACCATCGCCCGCCCCTGCGTTCGGGTTGCGTCCTCTTTTGGAAACAAAAATACGAATTTATTTCATTTTTTCGCAGGAAGCGCCTTATAGATTGCCTCCTGGATACGGGGACGAATCTCGAGCGACATCAGCTTGCCGTTGCCGCGGGTGGGATACGTCCGGTTGCTCAGGAAAATATAAATCAGGTTTTCCGACGGATCTACCCAGAAACACGTACCGGTAAAACCGGTATGCCCGTAAGTACACAGCGGTACCAGGCCGTCACCGTCAGGCTTGTCGAAACCCAATCCGCGCCGGCAGGTAGGGCTTTTGCTCTGCGTGAACAACCGGGCGGTACCCGGCGTAAGATACGGCTCGCCGCCGTACGTACCGCCGTCGAGGTACATTTGCAGCAATTTAGCCAAATCGTTTGCATTCGAAAACAGGCCCGCATTTCCCGAAACCCCTCCCTGAAAAGCCGCAGCCTCATCGTGCACATAGCCGCGCAGCACCTGTTTGCGGAGGAATTTATCGTCTTCGGTAGGCACGATAACCGTACTGTCCATATAATGCAGGGGGGTATACCGGGTAGTAGCAGCGCCCAACGGGAAAAAGAAATGCCGGTATACAAAGCTGTCCATCGGTTGTTGCACCTGGTTTTCCACCATCATCTTCAACAAGATGAAATTTACGCAACTGTATTTATATTTCCCCCGGTTCCGGATTTTCGAGTCGATTATATTCCGGACAATCGTATCGTTAAACGAGGCACTGAGGTAAAAATTCCGGGCTACCTCCTGCGGATACCCCTTTTTCGGCGTAAACGATACCAGCTCCGGCAGGAAAGAATAACGGGTGCGCACATAGGTACGGGCGTCGAACCGTACCGGATGGTCGGCGGTGGGTTTCGCGCTGTACAAACTGCCGGTATAGCTATCCTTGTCAATAGCGCGGGTATAAAAATTAATCGTCGGTATCAGCCCCGACTGGTGGTAAAGCAATTCCTTCACCCGCAGCTCTTCCTTATCGGAACCTTTCAACTGCGGAACGAACTCGCCGATTTTACTGTTCAGCGTAAACTTCTTCATATCGTAGGCTTTCATCACGGCCGGCAACGTACCGGCGGCTTTCGAAGCCGAGGCCAGGTCGTATACCGAAGCGGGAGTTACCGGCTGTTCCTGCGAATAATCGTAATAGCCGAACGCTTTTTCATAGATAATCATGCCGTTTTTGGCTACCAATACCTGGCAACCGGGATAGGCTTTTTCCCGCAACCCTTCTTCAACGATTTTATCGATTTCGTCGAGTGCGCCGGCTTCTATTCCTACTTCCTCCGGCTGGAAATAGCCCAACCGGGTTTTGGCTGTAAACTCGCCGCTTCCGGCATAATACAGGGAAGGAATAGAAACCGGCAACTTGCCTTTCGCCTCAATTCCTCCGAAAATCAATTGAGCCGCATATTGCTGGGCCATCGGCGTATTTTCGTAAGCCATCACCACGCTCCGGGCGTTCCGGATAGAAGCAGCGTATTCCTTGCAGAAGTAAGGCAGCGTAAAAAAAGCATATACCACTTTTTTCCGGGCAGCCAGCTTACGCAGGGGCAAAC
This sequence comes from Parabacteroides sp., assembly GCA_020860905.1. Lineage (GTDB taxonomy): Bacteria > Bacteroidota > Bacteroidia > Bacteroidales > Tannerellaceae > Parabacteroides_B. Next base: position 15,874 of record JAJBTJ010000107.1, read on the forward strand.
TTTCCGGAATCCGCACCGTATGAATGCCGCAGATAACCACGTCGTACTTCTCGAGCGCCTTGTAAACCGTATCGATTTGCCGCGCCGTGCTTTTCCGCGACAGGTTGAAACAGGCTACCGAATCGTACCGGGCCAACGTGCGCTGGAAATCGCAACCGGCCGTTTCGCCTATCGACAGCACGGCAATCCGGTTTTTATCCAATTCTTTCAGCGGCAACATCCCCTCTTCGTTTTTAAGCAACGTAACGGCTTCCGCATTCAACTTCTGCGCCAACCATTCGGCATGGGGCGAGTTCAGGCGCCGCGAAAGGTTTTTCAATTCTACCGGGCGGTATTCGGAAAGGCCGGCGATGTATTTATATCGCAATACCTTTTTACACCGGTCGGCAATTATCTTTTTATCCAGTTTCCCGGAAGCCACCGCCTGTTTGATAGCCGCAAAATCCGTAAAAGGCGCCGCCGGGGCAAGCAAAATATCGTTTCCGGCCGACAGGGCTTGCAAGCTGGGATTATCTTCGTTTTTACCCGACGCTCCTTTCATAGCCAGGGCGTCTGTAAAACACAAGCCGGTAAATCCCATTTCGTTTTGCAGCAAATCGGTTACCACCCGGGGCGATAAAGAAGTAGGCCGGTCGGACTTATCCAGCGAAGGGATGCGTAAATGGCCGGTCATCATGCCGGCAAACCCGCTTTCGATGTACCGTTTGAACGGAAAAAGCTCCACACTGTCGAGCTGCGCCCGGCTGCGATGAACCGTAGGTAAGGTATAGTGCGAGTCTTCGGAGGTATCGCCGTGCCCCGGAAAATGCTTGGCAACCGAAAGGATGCCTGCGCTTTCGAGCCCGGCGGCATACGCCAGCCCCTTTTGCGCTACGGCTTCCGCGCTTTCGCCGAACGAACGCAGGCCGATTACGGGATTGGCTACATTGCTGTTTACATCCAGGTCGGGAGCGAAATTGATATGGATGCCCATCTCTTTGCATTGACGCCCTACTTCTTTTCCGTACTCGTACAGCAAGGTATCGTTTTCGATGGCGCCTAACATCATGTTTTTCGGGAAACGGGTCGTATTCGAGAGGCGCATGGAAAGCCCCCACTCCCCGTCGAGCGCTACCAGCATCGGCACTCCGGAAAGTTTTTGCAAGCGGTTGGTTACTTCTGCCTGGGTAACCGGGTCGCCCTTATGAAAGAGGATTCCGCCTATCTTCAATTCATCGATGTACCGGGTAAGCCGCTTCATATTGGCGGCATCGGTTTTAGGGTCGGCTATTACCATGAATAATTGTCCCAGCCGCTCGTCGTCGGTAAGCCGGTTGTATACTGAATCGACCCACTGGTTCATCCGGAGTTTATCCGTTTTATCATATAGAATAGGGGAGGTTTGTGAACGGGCAATGAAAGCAATCAAGCATAGAAATACGAGGGAAGTTATTTTTTTCATTTGTTATATCCGTTGAAATAATTGGTCTTTTGTGTAACTAAAATACGAAAACAGGCTACGCCTCGGCATAATCAAAGCGGGGCTTTGCTCTGTTTTTGGAGTTTCAAATATAGAAAGAATATTCAGAACGCGTTCGCTTCGCGGCAAAAAATACGCCGTCTTTTTAAGGACACTTTTTGTACGGTAAAGCGCCGCAACACCTCCAAAACAGGCTTCAAAGCCAATTCTTGCACTCCGAAAAGCCACCAGCAAACCGGTTGCATCCGACAGAATTTCTCAAAATATTTACATTCCGCTTGGTTGTTATCCAATTATTTCGTTCCTTTGCAACCGCTTTACGTAATCGCTGGCGGGGAAATAGAGTTCCGTTATATTGCGTTTCGTTTATAACAAAAAATCAAAAAGCTATAAAACAATGGATTTATTAAAAGTTGTAGAAGAAGAATTCGCTACCAAGAAAGAAGGACTTCCCGCATTTAACAGCGGCGATACGATTACGGTAGCTTACCGGATTAAGGAAGGAAACAAAGAACGTATCCAGCAATACAGAGGTGTTGTAATCCGGATTTCGGGCCATGGCGACAAAAAACGCTTTACCGTACGTAAAATGTCGGACAACATAGGCGTAGAAAGAATCTTCCCGCTGGAATCGCCGTTTATCGAAAACATCGTAGTTAACAAAAGAGGTAAGGTACGGCGGGCCAAATTGTATTATCTGCGCGCCCTTACAGGTAAAAAAGCAAGAATCAAAGAAAGAAGAATGTAAGTTTCGATACTCTCGTTCACAGAAAAGCTATCCGGTAACGGGTGGCTTTTTTTTTAATCCCGTTCAATCCTAACAATAACCCATAGAATTTATTCGCAATGAAAGACTGGATCATCAAACTAATAACCGGCTTAACGGCCTCCATCCTGCTCACCCTGCTTTTAACCGCCCTGGCACAAAGCTTTCATTTAACCTTTTATAGCCGCTTCGCCTCTGTGGTTGCCGGTTTTGCCGTTGCCATAGGCGTTATGTACCTCCTGAAAGTAAGCACAAACTTCAGGATGCTTATCTTATGGAGCATACTGCCGGGCATCAGCACGATAATCGCACACAACTGGTTGTTCTATTCGGCGGACGAAACGGTTGAATACGCCGATTTGGAAGAAGCCTCCCGGCCGGAAAGCAACGACCTTTATTTTACGCTCGACAGTTATTGGTACAACACCTCGGGGGCCAGCGATTTGTTGGTAACCACGACACGCAAGCGCCGCGGCCGCAGCTCCACGTCTAAAAGAGTATATACGGTTATTCCGTTTTTCACCGATTCGATAAGCGAAACCGTACAGGCATGGCTCGTTTATAACACCAAAGCCGCCGATTACGATAAAGCCGAAACGTACGAAGACCTGCTGCGCTTCGAAGACATACTATGTTTCGAGCGCCGCACGGAAAAGTTAAAATATTACCAGGAAGCCATCAAAAAATCGTCGTATCACGACCAGGTAGCCGATAACGTTATTTACTTCGAGCCGTTGTATAGGGAATTCGTGCCCACCCATACCTGGCGGAAATACTTTACCTTATGTTATGTAGGCTCGGGATGTATCTTTATCCTTATCGGGGTGATAATGAACCAGCACAAACGAAAAGAAGAAGAAAAAGAAGGACAAGAAGAAGTATAACGTTCATCTAAAAAAATAAACAAAAGTTCGGCCTCTTTTAGCTAACTATTCCGTTTCCAAATTTGTTATATGTTATATCTGATAAATTAAACACAATTAATATGAAACGATTCAGTTGGCTATTTCTTTTCGTATGGGCGGCTTTTGCCTGTACACACAAAACAGGCGCTCCCTCGCTACCGGCGGCTGCCACCTTGCAGCAGGATACGCTGCCCGAGCCCCGGGGCAGCTATTATTTCAGCGGCGACTACCGGTACTTCGCCGATGCGGCTACTTTCCGCGATTGTATCACCAACGACACTTTTCCTGTAGTGATGCGGGGCGATTACAAAAAGATGGAAAAAGAGTACCAGAAAATAGGAATCGACGTGCCCGAAGGAATCTACTGCGAGGTGATGGGCTACCTGACCGATAAGCCGGCGGGCGAAGAAGGACGCAACAAGCAAATCGTGATTACCAGCCTGATACAGTTCGACCGCACCTCGGCATGCCGCCTGGGAACGGTAACCGGAGGTATCTACACCGTATATATGCCGGACAAGAAAAACGCCCAAGAGCAGGTGTCGCTCAAACTGAACGGCGATTATACGTTCCAATGTATCGTAAACGATTTGAAAACGAAGAAAAAAACTGCGTCGGTGGAAGGGGTATGGCACCGCACGTCAGACGAAGACATCGTTTTCCTTACCAACGGCGAAGTATATTACGAGGGGATTCTCGACTTCACCAACATGAATCTGAAACTATACGATAACAACCGGAAACTCTGGATATTCACCCAGAACGGGTAAACCGGGCACAGCCGCCCCTGTTCAGGCGTACCCAAAGTACATGTTGTTTCCAAGCCGCTTCCTACCCAGCATTGAAAAACACCGTCCTCTTCGTATGGCCCCCCGGGCCTCGGGCGATGAGCGTGAAGCAGACCGGCCGGAAGAGAGCGTGAAAAAAGCCACGCTGTTTGAGCGTAGCGAGTTCGGGGCTTTTAGCGAACGAAGGACGGGATGTAGCGAAGCGGACGTAGCCCTTGACCTTTTTTGCATCCTTTTTTATGTCAAGATAAAAAAGGATGACCGCCGGTAGGCGCCGTCGGCAGACGCCCTCGCGGCGAGCGAAAACCGTGAAACAATAAAAAAGAATTTTTTGTCATGTACTTTGCAGGCGTACCTAAAAGTTAGATGCGGCTGTTTTCGTTTGCCGCCGACGGGGGCAATAAAAACAGCGACGACGGCAAACGAAAATAACATGCAACGCCGGGTTGTTTCTTTAAACTATCGATTACCCGGTTGTATTCCATTTCCGCTTCAAAGAATATCCCCAAATAAAGGGAGCGCCCCGAAAACGGAGCGCTCCCTTTATTCTTCCGGACACGGCCTTCTATTCCAACTTTTTACTTAAGAAGATATGTACGAAAAAGCCTGCTACGATAAGAAGCAATCCTATCAGCAAAAGCGAATTGGTTATACCTCCTCCCAAAAAAGGCACGGCAAGTACGGCTACGCCGATGAGGAGAATAATAACTCCTACATACTTAATTAATTCGTTCATGGTTTATAGATATTTATGAATATTCCTACTTTCCTCTCGCAAATAAAGTAATAATCCGCTGATTGTAAAAATATTTTAGAATAAAAAAAAATGAAACTCCCCAATTTAGAGGTTCGTACTTATTTATGCCTTATCTTTGTGTGTCCCGGCGAGGGGCGCCTCGTACAGAGGATTAAAAACGAACCATATCAGCAAAGACGACGGTACAAATGAAAAATGCACTCTTTTTTATCTACATGTGGATTATCTTCATGCCCATTTTTTTAGTATTGACTCTGCTTACGGCCGTAACCGTAATTATCGGCTGCTTTTTAGGCGGCGAACGGATATTCGCCTATTATCCGGGCATGATTTGGTCGTGGCTTACCTGCTACCTGGCGCTTTGTCCGGTTACGGTAAAAGGCCGGGAAAACCTGGATAAAAAGCAATCGTACATTTTCGTAGCGAACCATCAGGGAGCGTTCGATATTTTTATGATTTACGGTTTTTTACGCACCCACATCAAATGGGTAATGAAAAAAGGCATACGTAAGATACCTTTCGTGGGAGCCGCCTGCCGGGCAGCAGGATTCATTTTTGTTGACAACTCTACGCCCAAAGCAGCCGCACGCACGGTAGAAGAAGCCGAAAAAAAGCTCACCAACGGCGTATCGCTGATTATTTTCCCCGAAGGCTCGCGCACGTACACTGGAAAAATGATTCGCTTCAAAAAAGGCGCTTTCCAGATTGCAGCCGATGTACACCTGCCCATCGTGCCTATAACCCTGAACGGCCCTTTCGACGTACTGCCCATCGGCTCGCTCCGGATACGGCCGCACCGGATGGAAATGATTATCCCTCCGCCCGTTTCGATAGCA
>JAJBTJ010000336.1 GCA_020860905.1 Parabacteroides sp.
AGTTTATTCGACATCTGAAAGAAGTTTGTCTAAAAAATTATCTAAATCTTTATCTAAATCTTTCAGGAGCGGGTCGTCCAGACGTAATGTTTCGTCGTCGAGAAACAGAAGTTCCTCTATTACAACAAAATCCTCGTCGGTAAGGCTTACCGATAAAGGTTGTAAAAAACGGGAATTGTTAAACGATTCTTTGGCTGCCATTACGGCAAGCACGTTTTTCAGCACGGTAATTACTTTCTGGTTGAAGGCGGATTCTTCCTCCGTATTATTCACCCAGTCGAAAATCACGATTTTCTCAACCAGATGCTCTTCGTCGTCGAAAAGCCCGAGCTCGCCGGATTCCTGATCTACCTGGACATACAAATCACTGATTAAATTTCCGGACTCGTCGGCTGCCAGCTTACTGACCGCATTGGCAAACGACGACTCGATTACCGACTGTACCTTTGCATTATTTGTACTCATAGACTGTTTATTATTCTTCGTGTGGATTAATCCCGTCAAAGTTAATAATTAATTCTTATTCATTTCCGAATTGAATATTTAATTTCTTTTCTTCCCGGATGCGTTCCATCAAGGTATCCACATACAGCCGGGCGAGCGTGCTGTCTTTTTTATTTTTTCCGGAGTCTTCCCCGTTAAAGAGCGAAACCCCTTTCTTACCCCACGCAAGCGCCTCCAGTAAATCGCCTTTCAACTCGTAATATAAAGCCATGTTCATCGCAGCCTTCGCCCGTTGGGTCGCCGTTCGTTCCTGCTCGAAGAAACGTTTCCAATATGCTGCGGCTTCCTCCCACTTTTCACGGGCAGCAAAAGCCGTAGCTTCTTTCCAGCGCGAACTGCTTCCGGTATAAAACCAACGATTGGCCCCGCTCCAATGCGGCACGAAGTTTTTATAGGCGCCCATCACCACATACTTGCCTGCTTCGCGCAACGCTTGCTCCGGCGTAGGCAGTAACAAGCCGAGCATCAACAAATTGTCGGCTTCCCGGCCCCAATAAACACTATCGTTCAAATACACCGTAGCCAGCGGATTCGCCCGGCCGGGAAGGTAAGCCCGCACGGTTCCCTCCACTTTCACATCGATTTCGCCGGTTACGTATCCGCCGGGCATGTCGCGAGTTTCCCTGCACAGGTTAAACCACAGGCCGTCCAGCGAAATAACCGCATCCGCACCCGATACGCTACAAATATCCTCTACCTGGCGCGGAGTGAGTTTCGCCACCCGGTCGTACATCCCGTCCAGGCGAATCGTATCGTGAAAGAGCAATACTTCGTTGAAATACGCAGGCTCATGAAGGGCTACTCCCAACGCCGTGCAAGCGTCCCATGCGGCGCTATCCGCCGGAACGGTATCGGGCTTTATCGTACCGGACTGCTTATACAAATGCCCTGAAACAGGCGACTGGACAGCCGAATTGTTCACCACCACGATAGTTCCTACGGAAGCAGGAAAAGTTACTTCGGCCGGACTGTACGTTTCGATGGAAACCGTACGGGTAGAACTGCACGCCGCCATAAAGACGCCCGCTATTCCTGTCAGCCATGCGATTATTATTTTCTTCATGCTCCTTCTTGCTTTCATTTGCTTAAAATAAGGTACGGCGCCCTGCAAAAGGGCACCGTACAGTTATAAGCGTGTTTTCATGGTATAGATTATTATTTCTTCAGCGAAGCGATGCTTTCTTCCAGCGACTTGATTTTCATTTCCGCATCCGCCTGTTTCTTCCGCTCCGTTTCGATTATTTTTGCGGGAGCCTTGGAAACGAAATTTTCGTTACTCAGCTTTTTCATCACTGATTGCAGGAAACCGCGCTGGTATTTCAATTCGTCTTCCAGCTTGGCCAGCTCTTCTTCCGCATTCATCATGTTCCCCAGCGGAACGGCATATTCGGTAGTGCGTACCAGGAACGAAACGGCGCCGGGCGCTTTCTCCGCTACCTTTTCAATCGAAGAGAGGTTACACAATTTGCCGATTACCGGGTCGAATGCTTTCCGGTAATCGCCGATTACCTGTAACCCGAGCGGCTCTTTATTCGGGATATTCTTTTGCAAACGAATCGAACGGACGCCGGCAATCACTTCTTTTACCACTTCGAACGAATCCAGCAACGCTTCGTCGGCCTCGTTCGGTACAGGTTGTAAAGCCACCATGATACTCTCGCCTTCTTCCCGGGGCGAAAGAGCCTGCCACAATTCTTCCGTAATAAAAGGCATAAACGGGTGGAGCAGCCGTAACAACGAATCGAAGAAACCGAGCGTAGCTTCGTACGTTACCTTATCGATGGGTTGCTGGTAAGCCGGTTTCACCAGTTCGAGGTACCAGGAAGAGAACTCGTCCCAGAACAATTTATAAACGGCCATCATGGCTTCCGACAAACGATACTTGGAAAACGAGTCGTTTACTTCCGCAATCGTTTTATCCAACTGCGAACGGAACCATTTTACCGCTATAACGGCCGCTTCCGGTTGCACAGCCGTTTCGTCTACCGTCCACCCCTTTACCAAACGGAAAGCATTCCATATCTTGTTGTTGAAATTGCGGCCTTGTTCGCATAAAGCGTCGTCGAACAACACGTCGTTTCCGGCCGGGGCGGCCATCATAATTCCCATACGTACCCCGTCGGCCCCGTATTTGGCAATCAGTTCGAGCGGGTCGGGCGAGTTTCCCAACGACTTGGACATCTTACGCCCCAGCTTGTCGCGTACGATACCGGTAAAATACACGTTTCCGAACGGCTTTTTCCCGCGAAACTCGTAGCCGGCCATAATCATACGCGCTACCCAGAAGAAGATAATATCGGGCGCCGTAATCAGGTCGCTGGTAGGATAATAGTAATTTACATCTTCGTTGTTTTCGTCGAAAATATCGCCGAATACCGTTACAGGCCACAGCCACGACGAAAACCAGGTATCGAGGCAGTCGGCGTCCTGACGCAAATCGCCGGCTTCGAGTTGTGTGTTACCGGTTTTTTCGCGTGCCAGCTTCAAGGCTTCTTCCGTATTTCCGGCTACCACGAACCCGCCTTCGGGCAAATAATAAGCCGGAATGCGGTGCCCCCACCATAATTGGCGTGAGATACACCAGTCTTTTACATTTTCCATCCAGTAACGATACGTATTTTTAAATTTGGCCGGATGGAATTTGATTTCGTCGTTCATTACGGCTTCCAAAGCAGGTTTGGCCAGCTCTTCCATTTTCAGAAACCATTGCATGGATAATTTCGGTTCGATGGGTACGTTGGTACGCTCGGAAAAGCCTACTTTGTTCTCGTAGGCCTCTACTTTCTCCATCAACCCGGCTCCGGTAAGGTCTTTTTCAATCTGTTTCCGTACCGCGAACCGATCCATGCCGGCATACATCCGGCCGTGTTCGTTCAAGGTACCGTCGTCGTTGAAAATATCGATAACGGGCAGATTGTATTTTTCGCCCAGCATATAGTCGTTCACATCATGGGCCGGCGTAACTTTCAGGCAGCCTGTACCGAATTCCACATCTACATAATCGTCCATAATTATCGGAATGGCCCGGTTAATCAGCGGTACGATTACTTTTTTGCCTTTCAAAAAAGCATAGCGCTCGTCGTTCGGATTCACGCATACGGCCGTATCGCCTAAAATCGTTTCGGGGCGGGTGGTGGCCACTACGATGTATTTTTCTTCTTCTCCTTCTATTTTATAGCGTAGATAGTACAGCTTGCTGTGTTCTTCCTTATAAATCACTTCTTCGTCGGAAAGGGCGGTTTTAGCAGCCGGGTCCCAGTTTACCATCCTGACGCCGCGGTAGATGAGGCCTTTGTTATATAAATCGATGAAAACCTCGATTACGCTTTTGGAGCGGGCTTCGTCGAGGGTAAAGGCAGTACGATCCCAGTCGCACGAAGCGCCCAGTTTTTTGAGTTGCTCCAGGATGATACCGCCGTGCTTGTGCGTCCAGTCCCAGGCATGTTTCAGGAACTCATCGCGTGTAAGGTCGGTTTTCTTAATCCCTTCCGAAGCCAGTTTGTTTACCACTTTCGCCTCGGTAGCGATGGAGGCATGGTCGGTTCCCGGCACCCAGCAAGCGTTTTTTCCGAGCATCCGGGCCCGGCGCACCAATATATCCTGTATCGTATTGTTCAACATGTGTCCCATGTGCAACACGCCGGTTACGTTGGGGGGCGGAATCACAACGGTATACGGTTCGCGTCCGTCCGGTTTCGATTTGAATTTTATGTTATGGATACAATAGAGTTATAATTTATCCTCTTCGTCGGCAGGGTTATAC
>JAJBTJ010000096.1:0-13732 GCA_020860905.1 Parabacteroides sp.
GAATACCAATACTTTAACTTCTTTGTTTTTTACCATTTCCTCTTTTGTAATTCTTCTTTTTTCCCTACAATATAAACCAAGGTTTTTTGTGCAATTGCCTGCACCCGCCCATCTGATGAATTCAACGGAACATAAAGCACAATCTAAATCTATAAAACGGAAATGCCTATGAAGTAAACCTCAAAAAAGAAAGGGCCGGACGTTATCTTCCTGCCCGAAAATCCTTTATGTAATAACACTTTTTGAAATTATCAAAAACAACATGCACACAAACAAATGTCTTTCGAAAGTGAATTGGGGAATAACCGCCCTGTTCCTTTTTTTATGTTCGGCAGCTTACTCGAATGCCGAAGACAAGTCTGTAACAGACCCTTTAAATCGGACTATTAACGAAAAAACCTTCATCGGGCCTGTGGTACAACAAAACAAACATACGCTTACCGGCGTAGTAAAAGATGAAACCGGCGAGCCGGTTATCGGCGCCAACGTATCCGTGAAAGGAAGCTCTACCGGAGCCGTAACCGACATCGACGGGAAATTTACGCTTACCGTACCGGCAAACGCTATCCTTAAAATCACTTATATCGGTTACAGCGATAAAGAAATTAAGGTAGGCGCACAGAAAAACATCGAAATTATCCTGGAAGAAGATACCCAGAAACTGAACGAAGTAGTGGTAGTGGGTTTCGGCACCCAGAAAAAAGTAAACCTTACCGGTTCCGTTTCGGTAGTTGATGCAAAGGAATTGACCTCACGCCCCGTAACAGATGTAACCCACGCGCTACAGGGATTGGTGCCCGGTATGAACTTTTCGTACGGAACCGACGGTAACGGCGGTGAATTAGGCCAGAACATGAATATCAATATCCGTGGAGCCGGTACCATCGGAGACGCCTCGAAAGCTTCTCCCCTGGTATTGATCGACGGTATGGAAGGCGATATGAACGTATTGAACCCGCAGGATATAGAAAGCATTTCGGTATTGAAAGATGCCGCTGCTTCGTCTATTTACGGTTCGCGTGCGCCCTTCGGCGTGATATTGATTACCACCAAGAGAGGGAAAGCGGGAAAAGTAAGCATTAATTACAACAACAATTTCCGCTGGAGCCGGGCCATCAATATGCCGGAGTTGCCCGATTCGTATACGTACGCCCAATACTTCAACCGGGCTAAAATGGCAACCGACGGAACCGTACAATTCTCGGCCGAACAAATGGAACGTATCAAAGGCTACTTGGACGGAACGTTTACCGCCACTACCGTACCGGATGCGGATGGAACAACCTGGAACTGGGTGGGTAACTCGAATAACGACTGGTACGATATTTATTTCGGCGGAACCGCCTTTTCGCAGGAACATTCGATTAGCGCCAACGGCGGCTCGGAAAAATTCCAGTATTACTTGTCGGGAAACTTTATGGACCAGACCGGTTTGATTACCTTCAACCCGGATAAACTGAAAAGGTACACGGTAACAGCCAAGATAAATGCCGAACTGGCTTCGTGGCTGAAAATAAACTACAGTACCAAGTACATGTGTAAGGATTATAAAAAGCCTTCATACCTCGACGACAACGTGTTTTATCACAACATGGCTAAACGCTGGCCTACCGAACCCCACTATAATCCGAACGGCCAGTTGATGAGTATGGCTACCGGACTGTTAAATTGCGGAGACGACAGAACCCAGACCGACTGGCTGTACCAGTAGTTCCAGGTGGAAATCGAACCGGTTAAAGGCTGGAAGATTTTCGGCGAGCTGAATTATAAAACGGTAGACGGATTCCACCATAAAGACTATCTGCACTACCCGCAATACCATGTAGACGGCAGTACGTATTCTTCGGATGTAACTTCCGTTTCGGAATCGGCCGAACGTACCAACTTCTTTAACCCGAACGTGTACAGCGAATACCTGAAGAGTTTCAAAGGCGGCCACACCCTGAAAGCGATGGTCGGATTCCAGGCCGAACTGAACAAATGGCGTAAATTGGGAGCCAGCCGTACCAACCTGATTACCGAAAAAGTACCCGACCTGAATGCAGCGACGGGAAAAGATAAAATCGACATCGATAACAACAGTGGTGATCTGAATCATTGGGCTACCGCCGGCTTTTTCGGCCGTGTGAATTATGATTACAAAGAACGGTACCTGCTTGAAGTGAACCTCCGTTACGACGGTACTTCCCGTTTTGCAGCCGAGAAAAGATGGAACTGGTTTCCTTCCGTTTCGGCCGGCTGGAACGTAGCCCGCGAAGATTTCATGAAACCGTACGAGGATATTATCAATACGTTTAAGATACGCGGTTCGTGGGGTGAATTGGGAAACCAGAATACATCGAGCTTGTATCCTTATATCCAAATAATGAAATTCGTAGCGGCCGACCCGAAATCGAACTGGTTGATTAACAACCAGCGGCCGAATACGTCGGATATGCCCGATTTGATTTCGGCTTTGTTGGGCTGGGAAACGATGCGCTCGTGGAACGTAGGTTTCGACCTGGGCATGTTCAATAACCGCCTGACGGCCTCGTTCGACTGGTTTAACCGGAAAACCATCAACATGGTAGGGCCGGCGCCCGAATTACCGGCGATATTGGGAACTGCCGTTCCTAAAACCAACAATGCCGACTTGCTTTCGACCGGTTTCGAATTCGACGTTTCTTGGCGCGACCGCATCGGGAAAGTACAGTACGGCGTGCATTTCCTGCTTTCGGACGACCGGCAGAAAGTGCTTAAATATCCGAACGAAAACGGATTGCTGAATACCTGGCGCGAAGGTCAGTACCTGGGCGAAATCTGGGGATACGAAACCATAGGCATCGCCAAAAGCGATGAAGAGATGCAGGCGCACCTGGCTTCGCTGCCCAACGGCGGACAAAGCGAACTGGGAAATAAATGGGCTGCCGGCGATATCATGTATGCCGACCTTGACGGCGACGGGCGGATACACAAAGGCAGTACGGTTACCGATCCGGGCGACCAGAAACTGATAGGCAACAACAGCCCGCGGTTTAAATTCGGTATCGACGCGGACGCTTCGTGGAACGGCTTCGACATCCGGATATTCTTCCAGGGAGTGGCCAAACGCGACTACTGGCTCGACGGAAACATGTTTTTCGGAGCAGACGGGGGGGTTATGGCAATCGGGTTGTTTTACACAACACCTGGATTTCTTCCGTCCCGAAGGCGACGAATGGGGAGCTAACCTGGACGGTTATTTCCCGCGGCCTACTTTCGACAGTAAAAACCATAAATCGCAAACCCGGTACTTGCAGAATGCCGCTTATATCCGGTTGAAAAACCTTCAAATCGGTTATACCCTTCCGGCACAACTGACCAAGAAAATCGGCATCTCGAACCTGCGGGTGTTCTTCTCGGGCGAAAACCTGCTTACTTTCAGCCCGCTACCCGACAGTTTCGACCCGGAAGTTCTCGGTACCGGTTACGGTGCAACCTGGAACCAGGAAGGTTACTCAACGGCAAAAACGCATCCGCTTTCGCAAACTTTTTCGACAGGATTCAGTGTTAACTTCTAAATTCAATTACATCAGATGAAAACAGTAAACAAACCTATTTTCTGGCTGGCTCTCGGATTGGTCGCGCTGTCTTCGTGCAACGACTTTCTCGACCGGGAACCGCTGGATAGAGTGACACCCGATAATTTCTTATGGACGGAAGACGACCTGGCTTCGTATGCCGTAAAACATTATGATTTCCCCTCGCATGCGGAAAGATATGATATCGGCCGGTGGGCCGAAGACAACCATACCGACAACCAGGCGACAGCCAGTTACGACGACCGGTGGATTCCGGGGCAATGGCGCGTATCCGAATCGATTAAGGAGGACGACGACCCATGGAATTTCAAAAAAATCCGGGCGGCCAATTATTTCCTCGAAATCGTAGTGCCCCGCTTCAATGCCGGAGAATTGCAAGGTAACGAAACGAACATCAAACATTATATCGGCGAAGTGTACCTGGAACGGGCTTGGGATTATTTTAAACGGCTGGAAAAGTTCGGCGATTTCCCCATCGTAAGGAGTACGCTGCCCGACGAAAAGAATGTACTGATAGAGGCGAGCAAACGGCAACCTCAAAACGAGGTGGCCCGTTTTATCATAAGCGACTTGGATTCGGCTATCATGTTATTGTCGAACAGCATCCCGGGCGGGAAAAACCGGATTACCCGGAATGTGGCGTTGCTGATAAAATCGCGGGTAGCGCTGTATGAAGCGAGCTGGCTGACTTATCATAAAGGTACGAACCGCGTTCCCGGCGGCCCCGGATGGCCCGGAGGAAGCTCCGACATCCATATCGACCAGGAAATCGCCTACTTCCTCGGCGAATGTAAAAAAGCGGCTTCGGAACTGGCTGACCAGGGATTGCTGGCCGATAATAACGGGCAACGGGGAATGGATAATCCGTATTTCGCTCAGTTCTCGCTGGAAAGCATGGAAGGATGCCCGGAAATACTGATGTGGCGGCAATACAACAAAGACGAATTCAATATCAAGCATGGCGCTACTTCGTATATTACTACGGGAGGGAATACCGGTTTTACGCGTCAGTTCGTGGAAACTTTCCTGTGCAGCGACGGAAAGCCGGTTTACGCTTCGCCTGACTATAAAGGCGACGCTTCGATTGACAAGGTACGTGAAAACCGCGAATCGCGCCTGGATCTTTTTATGATGAAACCGAACGAAAAACTGGACGAAGAGCCCACCAATGGCCATACCTGGCCGGAAGCTCCGTTGATTCTGGATATAAATGAAGTGAAAAGCGTTACCGGATACGGTTTACGCAAAGGATTGGCCGCCGCCACTTATCACAAAGGAGGCGACCAGACTTCCATCGAAGGTTGCCCGGTATTCCGGGCGGCTGAGGCTTATCTGAACTACATCGAAGCTTCGTGTATGGAAAACGGGGGCAACAGCATCGACGGCAAAGCGATACAGTATTGGAAAGCAATACGCGACCGGGCTAAATTGCCTGATTACTCCGTCACGGTAGCAGCTACCGATTTGTCGAAAGAATCGGACTGGGGCGTTTATTCAGCCGGGCAACCCGTAAGCCCGCTGTTGTATTGTATCCGCCGCGAACGGCGCTGTGAAATGGTAGAAGAAGGGCTGCGGATGATGGATTTACGCCGCTGGAGAGCGCTCGACCAGGTGAAGAATTACCAGGTGGAAGGGGTGAACCTGTGGGAATCGAATCTGAAAGACGCTTATAAAGACAAAGCAGGGAAGAATTTGCTGATAGAACAGGGTAACGAAAGTTCCAACGTATCGAGTTATGCGGAAAGCGGAAAGTATTTGCGTCCGTACCAGATAGCAAAGAAGAATAACCTGATGTGGGACGGGTATAACTGGTGCGATGCGCATTACTTTACGCCGATTGCCATCAACCATTTCCGGATTACCGCTTCTAATGCCGACGACCTGACCACTTCTACCTTGTACCAGAATCCGGGATGGCCGCTTGAAGCTAACGGGGCAATCGGATATTAATTAGTAAGTTCAAACACTTGCCCGACTCGGTAAAAAGCCGATAGAAACGATTTACAGCGTTTCTTATCCGCCTAAAACAAGCAAGGCAAGCCATCAACATAACAAATAATTGTTTTAGCGTTTACTAAAAGAGGCGACCTTTGTGATAAAGGCCGCCTCTTATCTTATCAGGCGCAAGCAAGTATTATTTTATCGTAATCAAACGGATTTTATTTATCCGCAGCAGCCTTTTCTATATCGCTTTTCCGCTTCAAAGCCTCGATAAAATAATAATCGGCATAATTCAGCGGCACGTCGATTTCGGAGTTATGCGGAATGCTTCCCACCGAATGCATCAATATAAAATTACCGTTCGTACCCAATGCCGCACGATACGCCGGCGAGCCGAGCGACACCAGGATACTGTCGGCGTACGCCTTATACGAAGGCGCATCCGCTACGTCCATCGTGCTGATTTCGTACAACGCCGAGGCAATACACGCCGCGGCCGAAGCATCGCGCGGCTCGTCGGGAATATCCGGCGCGTCCATATCCCAGTAAGGAACCAGGTCGGCCGTGCGGTTTTTATGCTCTTTCATCATCCCGAACGTTTTCAATGCCTGGTCGAGGTATTTGCGGTTGCCCGTTTCACGGTAACAAACAGTAAATCCGTAAATAGCCCATGCCTGACCGCGCGACCATACCGACTCGTCGGCATATCCCTGCGCCGTTTGCCGGTGACGCACCGAACCATCTTTCAAGCTGTAGTCGATTACGTGGTAACAACTACCGTCGGGCCGGAAATGCTCGGCCAGCGTACGGTCGGCATGCGATACGGCTATGCGGTAAAACGCCGAGTCGCCCGACAACTCCGTAGCCTTGAACAGCAATTCGAGATTCATCATATTGTCGATAATCACCGGGCATTCCCAACCCCGTTCCGACTGCCAGCCGCTCGCTACGTCCCACGACTGGATAATACCCGCCGGTTCGCGGAAACGGGTAGCCAGCGATTGCGCCGTACGCACGATTACCTCTTTATACTCCGGTTCGGCCGTGAGGCGGTAACCGTTACCGAAACTGCATCCCACCATGAACCCTACATCGTGGTGCCACGTCAGGTTCTGCGCTTCGCTGATAGCCCCGGTATACTTTTTAGCCAACGGCAACAAAGCCGTATCGCCGGTAAGCTCGTACAAATACCACACCGACCCGGGGAAGAACCCGCTGCGCCAGTCGGCATAGCCGCAATAATACACCGAGCCGTCAGGCTTGAGCGTAACCGGATTCAGGCATTCGCCGCTCTTTTCAATCACTTCGATTTCTTTTCCTATCTGTTCCCGGGCGAAACCGATATTCTCGTCAAGGAAACCCGGTTGCGCCGGACGTTGCACACCTCCGCACGACGACAGCCAAACAGCCGCCAGCACGCCTACTCCAATTTTAATCTTCATATATTCTTCTTTTGGTTTGTTATTTCCTTTCTACGGCAATTACCGGCCGCTACCGCACGTATCCTTGCGGTAATAGCGCACCCAGTCGACTTTCATTTCCACAGGCAAATCCGCCGGGTCGATACCGCCTACCCACGGGCCGCCCAATTGCATGTCGATCAATAAATAATAAGGTTTGTCGAACGGGAACTGACCTTCCTTATCGGTTTCGATACGCGGATAGGCCAGGGTGCGGTTTCCGTTAATAAAGAACACCACGCTATCGGGATACATCTCCACGGCATAGGTATTGTATCCGTCGGGATCGATACGCCTCGTACCGCCCTGCGGCGGGTCGTTCTTCAGGTCGAGATGGTGCGTATAATACGAATGAACCGTCTGGTAAGCAATCGAATCGTAATTGAGGCGCTCCATGATGTCGATTTCGCCGCCGGTAGGCCAGGGATATTTCGCCTCTTCGGCCGGTTTCAGCCAGATGGCCGGCCAGGCACCGGTAGCCCCCTGTAACTTAGCTCTCACCTCGAGGCGGCCGCCGTGAAAACTCCGCTTGTATTTAGTATAAACGCCCCCGGTAAGATACGTAGCCGTATCGGCCTGGCGGTCGGTATTAATCAATCCTTTTAAAATCAGGTTGCCGTCGGCGATGGCGTAACACGCCTCGTCGGCCGACATAAACTTGGCCCATTCGGGCGTCCATCGGGGAATTTTCGACCAGGTAGCCGTATCCAGGGCCGGCGCATCGAAATTATCTTCCCATACCAGTTTCCACTCGCTCTTCCCGGTATTACCGCCGCAAGCGGCGCAGAAAAGAGCCAACACGATACAATAAAGGGGTACGTTGTTTTTCATGTCGGAATTTTTATGTTGCCAAACCAATACAAACCGAACGCAGAAACGAGCTTGCCGGATATGGCCGGAAGATCGTCTTTCTGCATGGTTCCAAACCCAGATAGTATAAACCGAAAGCAATACAAAGCGCTGCTTTGATTATGCCGGGTGCAGCCTATCTTCGTTTTAATTCTTTGAAACAAAGATAGCGAAACCCCGGCTAAGAAACAAACGCACCCGGTTATACCGGGATACAATCTATCTTCGTTTTAATTCTTTGAAGCAAAGATAGTGCAAGCCGAGCGCAGAAACAAAGCACCGCTTTGATTATGCCGGGGCGAAACCCGTCTTCGTTTTAATTCTCCGAAACAAAAATAAGCAAATCCGGCACCTCTTACCTACCTGAATTATCCATTTAACCGGCACAAATCATACGGAACACCGTATTTTTGTTAAAATACAAAACAGAATAACCGGCATACTGCACAAAGGCACCGAGACACGGCGCCGCATCTTTTCCGATGCGTACGCCACGCCCGGTGCCCCGGTATCGGGCCCCGTTGTTACCGGCCATAAAACCGGCACGGACAAGCCCGGTACGTCCGCCGGTTAGTTAATCCAACCGTCGTTTTGCGTAATGTTCGGATTCCGCTCGCACTCGGTGGAAGGAATCGCCCAGGTATAAATATAATCGCCTTTCCAGGCATATACATTCACTACTTCGCCCCAGATTTGCTTCGAACCGTTTCCGGCGAAGCAAACCTTCTCTTTCAGCGTTTTCCAGCGCATTTCGTCGTAAGGATTGATACCTTCGATAGGAAATTCCCAGCGCCGCTCGTTCCGGATACGTTCGCGCAGGTTATCCTGTCCGCTCACATACGTAGGCAATGTAGGGTCGGTGTTCTGCAACGGTGCCACGCCCGCACGGTTCCGCACGGAGTTCACCAGGTCGATAGCCTCGGTATCGAACCGCTGCTCGTTAATCGCCTCGGCCAGCATCAGCACCACATCGGCATACCGGATTAACGGATAATCGATAGGCCCGTACTCCCGGTTTAACTGTTCCGACGCACCTTCGGCCACAAACTTACGATACAAATAATAAAAGAACGTTTGCGAATCGGTACGCAAATCGTACGGTTCCACCTCGTCGGAAGGAGCGCACGGCCAGCGCAACGTATACGTATGGTCGGTAGAACCGATGGCCCCTTTGTACTGTGCATACGGCGTAATAACGGTTTGTTCCAGCCGCGGGTCGCGGTTATCGTATGCCCGGCGCAGACGCGCTTCGTTTCCTTGCGGAAGATACAACTCCATTTTGGCGCCGGCTTTAGCGGCGTTCTTGAATCCGATACGCAGCTTTTCCTTGAAATCTTCCGGGAAATTTTCGTACCCATTGCCTACGGTATCGCGCAAGAAGAATACGATTCGCTCTTTCGGCGTCATCGAATTGTACCCAGGCAGGAAATCGTCCCAGTTAAAAGGCGTACCGTCCTGGCACTCGTACGACTCCACGAAATCGGGATGCGGCAGGTAACTGTTCCAGCACGAGCCGAACGAAACCCGCGAGCCTAACCAGAACTGCGTTTTGGAACCATAATTCTGCACGCCGATGTTCTGTTCCGAAAATATCATTTCGTCGGATTGCTCGTTAGCCTCCTTAAACAGCTCCTTGTACGAGCCCTGGAATAAAGAAAAGCCTAATTTGCCTACCTGCCTGAAATCGGCTTCGGCATTTTTGTAATCCTGCATCCACATATAGACTTGCCCGCGTAACGCATAAGCCGCCCCCTTCGTGGCGCGCCCGTAATCCGCATCCTTTGCGGCATACTTGGCCGGCAAGTTGGGACTGTCGATGCAATCCGTCAAATCGTTTACGATAGCTTGCCAAACGGCACCGGCCGATTCACGCCCCTGGGTGCATTCGGCGTCTTCCACCGGTTCGAGGTACAAAGGCACTCCCTGGAACACCCGGTTCAACCGGAAATAGTAATATGCCCGGAGGAATTTGCACTCGGCTGTAAGACGCTCTATCTTAGCCGCATCCATCGGCACTTTATTCAGATGGGCAATCGCGTCGTTCGCCCGGCTGATGCCTTCGTAAAACTCTTTCCATGAATTGGAAAAAAGGTCGTATCCGGCGGTAGCCGTACCGCTCAGCAACGGTTGCGGGTCGCGTCCCTGCCCGGTAAACCCAAATGCATCGTGCACGAACAACTCATGCGCTACACGAGCCTGGCGTAAGGCGGCGTATACACCGTTTACGCCCATATCGGCCAGGCTTTCGTTGGTCCACATACTTTCCGTGGCCACCTTATCGTACGGATTGGTATCCAGCAAATCGGACTGGCAGGCGGTTAAAAGCAGCGCCGAAGCCGAGATAAATGCAATTTTATTAATCAGTTTCATCGTTTTGTCCTTTCTTTAGAATGTAACATTGATACCGGCGGCAAACTGGCGGAGCGAGGGATAGTTGGTGGTAGCGCCCATTTCCGGGTCCTGGCCGGGATAAGAAGTAATGGTAAACAGGTTTTCGCCGGAGAGATAAACCCGTACCCGCTCGGTGAATATTTTCTTAGCTATTTGCGCCGGCAACGTGTAACCGACAGTGAGGTTTTTCAACTTGAGGTACGAGCCGTTATACAGGTAAAAATTACTGTTCTGGCGGCTTTGCTTGTTTTCGTCGGCCACGAGCCGGGGGAAATACCCGTTCTGGTTGGTACGCACGTCGGACGGATTTTCCGGGTCGTAGAAATAATGGTCGCCGGCCACCCGCTCGGAAACGGCAAACCCGTTCCGAATAGCCACGCTGTTATACGGGTCTTCTTCCCAATAGAGGTAAAATCCGGCATTTCCGGCCCACAACAGGCTGATGTCGAAATCGCGCCAGGCAGCATTCATATTCAAGCCGTAGGTAAACTTAGGCATCGCCGATTTCTTTTGGAACGTACGGTCGTACGAACTTCCGTAAATGCCGTCGCCGTTCTCGTCGGCATAAATCAAATCGCCGTAGTAGATTTTCGATTTGCCGATAGCATCGTCGGGCTGGAATTTATAGCCCGCTTCCTTCATGGCCTTCAGCCATTCCATATCCTGTTCGGTGCGAATCATTCCGTCTTTGGGGCCGCCTGCGATATTCACTGTACCGTCGCTGTTAAAATACGTAGCGTTACCCGAATAGGTATTCAGCAAATAATATTCCTTGATAGAATGCCCTTCGAGGATACGGGTGCGGTCGCTATCTTTCGAAACGGATACATCGCCGATATTCGACTGGTACACCTGTTTGCCGTCTTTCTCAACCCAACCGGCCCGGAATGCGCCCAAATACTTGGTTACTTCGTTGTGGTTATAAGCGAAGTTTCCGGAAACGGAGTAGGTAACTTCGCCCGCTTTATCGCGCCAGCCCAGCGTAAACTCCACGCCCCGGTTGGTTACTTCGGCCGTATTCTCGGTAGGAGGCGTTTTGTCACCCATCGTGAGGTGGAGGTTCGGCGTGGTAAGGATTCCGTCGGTTACCTTGTTATAATAGTCGATTTCGGCCGTCAACCGGTTGTCGAGGAACGAAGCGTCGAGCCCGATGTCGGTAACCGACGTGGCTTCCCACTCCAACCGCGAGTTGCCCAACTTGGTTTGCGCCAGGCCGGTTACCTGCATGCCGTTGAACGAATACCGCGTGGTTGCATACGTGGCCTGGTAGCCGTAATAATCCTGATAGCCGTCGCTATCGGTAATCCGGTTATTTCCTAATTTACCCCACGAGCCGCGTATCTTCAGGTTGTCGAGCCATCCGCGGGTTCCTTCCATAAACGATTCTTCGCTGATACGCCATCCGGCCGAGAATGAGGGGAACAGACCCCAGCGGCGGTCGCGGGCAAAACGGGAAGAACCGTCGTACCGGAAATTAGCTTCGAAAAGGTAACGCGATTTATATGCGTAATTCAACCGGCCGAAGAACGAGCGCAAAGCCTGGTCTTTGGCATCGCCGGTGCTCGACGTCATCAACGTGGCCGAGCCGGGCGTGTAGATACTGGAGTCGATAAGCCCTTTCTTTACCTGCTGGTGCTGGTATTGCTTGTAATAATACTCGTTATAACCCAGCAATATACCCAGGTCGTGGTCGTGGGCGAACGTTTTATCGTACCGCAACAGGTTTTCGATGGTATAGGTTTCTTCGGCATACGATTTCCAGGTGGTCGACATCTGGTCGGGCTTCGTGCCGGGGCTTTTAATCAATCCGTCGCTAAAAGTGTACCGGTCGATGGGTACATCGTGCTTGTTATACTCGTCGAACCGGCGGGCGTAATTGAAGTTAAAGTCCCAGCTCAGGCCTTCCATAAATTGGATTTTGCTGTACATCGTGGTATTGAAACGCGACGAACGGTCTTTCCCGTCGAGCCACTTCATATAAATCCACGGGTTGTTGGCCGTAGAGCTCTCTTCGGGCGCTTCGGGATAGCCTAATTTACCGTCGTACATGCCGATAAGGCCCGGGGTAGTTTGGCGGATAAAGTTCAGCATACCGGTATCGCTGTAGTTCCCGATAGACTTGTCGTTCATAATGGCGTACGTGCGGGTGCCTACCGTAAGCCACTTGGTTACGTTGGCTTCTACGTTGGCGCGCATCGTATAACGTTTCAAACCGGTCGACGCTACCAGGCCTGGGTTATCCATATAGCCGGCCGACAACAGGAAAACGATTTTATCGCTACCGCCGTTTACCGATACCACGTGGTCTTGTACGAGGTGGCTTTCGTACATTTCTTTGTTCCAGTCGGTATTGGGATAGGCCAGCCAGTTGGGAACTCCGTTGGCCGTCAGGCCGTTGGGGTCGGCATTCGCCGCTTCCCATGTCGCGATGGTGCTTTCGTTAAATACCGGCGCCAGGCCGCTGTTGGTATGCCCTTCGTTGATGTAACGCATGTGCGAGGGATAATCCGTTACGAAATCGAGCAGGTTCGACGGTTTGGCGATTGAAAATGTTCCTGAATACGAAACATGGATTTTATCGCGGTTGCCTTTTTTCGTAGTAATCAGGATAACGCCGTTGGCGGCCCGCGACCCGTAAATAGCGGCCGAAGCGGCGTCTTTCAATACGGAAATGGTTTCGATGTCGTTCGGGTTAACGGCATCCATCGTGCCTTCCATGCCATCGACCAGAATCAGCGGGCCGGAGCTGTTCAACGTTCCGGTACCGCGAATCAGGATGTCGGCGCCGTCTTTGCCGGGGTCGCCCTTGGCTTGCGTTACCTGCAAGCCGGCCGACAAGCCGCCCAAGGCGGTAGATACATTTGTCAACGGCCGGTTTTGAGCTTGTTCGGAAAAATCGACGGTAGCTACGGCTCCGGTAAGATTTACTTTTTTCTGTACCCCGTAGCCTACTACTACCACCTCGTCTAATACTTCGGAATCTTCCGCCAGGCTGACGTTGACCGCACTCCTGCCTTTTACCGGAATTTCCTGGCTTTTATAGCCGATGTAGCTGATTACCAACACGGCATTATCGGAAGCATCCAGCGTATACCGGCCGTCGATATCGATAATGGTTCCGTTGGTAGTTCCTTTCACTACCACGTTGGCGCCGATAACCGGCTCGCCGGTCTGGTCTTTTACTACTCCGGTTATTTTCCGCGTTTGCTGGGTTACGGCATAGGCGGCAGGCATACCGGCGCCTTTTTCTACGGGTGCCTCCGCCCGCGACGAAACAGCCGGCAACAAGGTGATAGCCGCGGCTGCCGCAAACATGCGGTGAAAGCGAATAAGACGTTTAAATTCTTTTTTAATCATAATGTGCATGATTAATGTGGTTAATAATAAATCGTGAGAAATACGATGCGAATTCGTGCATCTGTCCATTGGGTTGTAAGGCGTTTCTACGTTTTCATTGTTCTGCGTTTTAGGTTTAATTATTTATACTTCAATTGGTTGGACAAACAGGGCTGCGGGCGGGAAAAAGGAATG
>JAJBTJ010000096.1:13742-21257 GCA_020860905.1 Parabacteroides sp.
TTTATGTCGCCAAAAAAGTAAGTGAAAAAGAAAATTGCCACAAAGGAAAGAAACGCTTTATAAAACTGAAAATGAGATGGATAAACAGAAATGAAGAAGGGAAGGGAAACAAAAAAAAACAACCCGGGGCGGTTATCAAGATAAAGGAAGGTTTTTTGTGCATTCCCGGGTAGCGGAAGCACACCGGAAATTAAAGAAGAATCAACTGATAATTAACTCAATACCTTCCGGCCGGAAAAGCACAGGAAACGGCATAGCCCCTCTCTTTCCTTTCCCGGCCGGAAAGGATATTTTTTATTTAAACGCCGACTTAACCGGGCGTCCGATCCATACCTGCGGCTGTTGTAAGCCGAAGATGTAAGCGATAGTAGAAGCGATATCGTACTGCATCATGCTTTCGGTAATCACGTAGCCGTTTTTAATATTCTTACCGCACATAATAAACGGCGTTTGCATTTCGAGCATGGTTTTGCCGCCGTGTCCTTTGTTGATGCCCCCGTGGTCGGCGCTGACGATAAAAATCGTTTCGTCGGCGATGCCGGCGTCTTCCACGGCCTTCTTGATTTGGGCGATATAGCCGTCGAGTTCTTTCAACACGGCATAATAAGCCGGCGTATCGTGTCCGTCCTGATGCCCTACGTGGTCGGGATTATCGAAAATAATGCCTACCAGGTTCGGCTTGGAAGTACGGATATAATCTGCGGCGATTTTCGCCGTAGCGGCCGGGTCGTTTTTCACTTCGGTTACGTTCTTGTCAAAATTCAGCGCCGGCCGGTCAATCAGGTACGAAATGCCGTTCCACTCGTAAATACATCCGATTTCCGCATCCGGATTGGCGTCGCGGAAAAGCCCCCATACGGTAGGGAATATCTCGTAATGGCTCACTTCGCGCGAAGGAAGCTCGGGCGTTTGCGACCCCCATTCCGTATATCCGTGCAACTCGGGACCGGCTCCCATAAACATCGAGGCCCAGTTAACCGCGCTCGACGACGGCAACACAGAACGTTTTTCCAGCGTATAGGCGCCGTTTTCCATCATGTTTTTTACGGTAGGCATCTCGGCCTTTTCCACACTGTAGGCTCCCCAGCCGTCCAATCCGATCAATACTACATGCTTCGCTTTCCATTTAGCCGCCGAAGCAGTGCCTGCAAGCAGGCACAAAGCCAGCATCCATACTACTTTTTTCATACGTACATTATTTGTTTACTATTCAGGTTGCACGGAACTCGCCTGCACCGCACCGGCATATACCGCTCCGGCGCACGCTCGTTTCCTATTGTTTGTATTCAGATAGATTCATCCGTCTGGACGTTTTTCCCGGAAAAGGAAATGCCCTTTACCGGCAATTACTTCTTCCGGGACGCCTTCAATTCAAATTCCACTCCACGCAATCGGATACCGCAGCTTTCTTACCGGCGGCTTTTACCTCGACCGTATTTTTCCCCGGGCTCAGTTGTACGCCTTTCCACACAAAAGTAGCGTAACTGTCGGGTTGCTGCCGGCCGTAGCTTTTCCCGTTTACGAACAACTCGGTTTCGGGCAGGTTCGAAAATACCGTAACATCGGTTACAGGCGCGGTGCGGCGGATATGCCGCCGATTGGCGATGTAGACGAATTTATCGGATTTATTCCAGTTGGCTTTATAAAAGTAATAGGCATCCTTCTTCACTTTCCGGTCGAACGTTACCAGCCCTTTATCGTTGATTCCCGGCCGGTCGCCTTCCGCCCGGTGGGCAGCACCGAAATCGAACAGATTCCAGATAAAGGAACCCCAGATATAAGGACGCTCGGCAATCGCCTGCCAGTTACCGATATGGTAATAGGTTTGCCAATTCTCAGGATGCCACCATCCCGAAGATACGCCTGCCTTCACCGAATCCTGCTGGTGGTAAATGCTGGCGCCGGCGCCATATTCGCTAATCGCTATTTTGTATTGCGGAAATGCCTTGTGGTTGGCATCCGCCCATTTCCCCATATCCGCCGGCGAGCCGCCGTACCAGCCGTAATATTTGTTCCAGGCAACCACATCCGTTACGCCGTTCAGCGTGTTTTCGTCTTCGAGGAAACTGGCTGCCGTAGTGAGGCGCGTCGGGTCTTCTTCGTGCGCCAGGGCGTTCAGCTCGCGGATATATTCTTCGGGGCTGTCGCCTATGGTTTTCAATTCGTTATACAACCCCCAGAAACAAATAGACGGATGGTTGTAATGCTGGCGAATCAGTTCTTTCAATTGTTCTTTCCCGTTCGCCCGGAACGACGGCTGGTTTACATATCCCCGGTCCAGGTATCCGCCCGGACCGATAAACGGAATCTCCGCCCAAACCACCAATCCGTTGCGGTCGGCCAGGTCGTAAAAGTAAGTAGCCTGCGGGTAATGCGCCAGCCGGATCGCATTGGCACCCATTTCGGTGATAATAGCCATATCCTCGTCGTGGTGCATGGGGCGCAAGGCATTCCCTATTTCCGCCCGGTCCTGGTGCCGGCATACGCCTTGCAATTTGAGGTGCTCGCCGTTCAGGAAGAAACCTTCTTCCGCATCGACCCGGTAAAAACGCAAGCCCAGGGGTTGAACTACTTTATCGATTTCTTTCCCGTCTGCCAGCAAGGTAATTTCGGTACGATATACGAAAGGGTCTTTCCGCCCGTTCCACAACCGGGGATTCCGGATTTGCAGCGGAACCGTTACCGTTTGGCTGCCGTTAGCCGGTAAAACAACCGGCTGCCGCTGCTGCACTACGATTTTATTCCCGTCGTATACAGCCACGTTCACTTCGGTTCTGCGCGAAGAAGCGGCCGCATTCGAAAGTACGACTTTCGCTTGTACGCCGGCTTTTTCCCGGCTTACGTTTTCCTGTACCAGGTACACGCCGGGCGAAGCATAATCCAAAGGCGAAATACACGCCTGGTCGGTAATCACGAGGTATACGTCGCGGTAAATGCCTCCGTAAAAGTTAAAATCGCCTACCAGCGGCATAACATCGAGGTTCAACGCATTATTGACCCGCACTAGTAACTGATTCGTCCGGCCATAATTTACCCGGTCGGTAATCTCGAATACGAAGGCTCCGTATCCGCCGCGGTGCTCACCGATATGTTTTTGGTTGATAAACAAATTGGTTACAGTGTTGGCCCCCTCGAAACGCAGGAATAAGCGTTTGCCTTTCCAATCGGCAGGCACGAATAATTCTTTCTGGTAATTCCCTACCCCGCGCGCGTAATTCTCTTCGCCGGCCAAGGCGTCGGACGCATTCCAGGTATGGGGTAAATCCACCCGCCGCTCGGTACCGGGGCGTACCTGGTAAGAGAAACGGAAATTCCAGTCGTTATTCAACAAAATGCTTTTCCGCACGGCTGCCGCCGGAAATACGGCGCTTAACAATACAATAAATACGAGTATCTTTTTCATGATTTTAATTTTTAGCAAAAATAACCGGCCGCACCGGGAAACAGGTGCGGAATTGTCCGTTTCAACGGAGCTGATTGTCTATATGCGACGTTTAACAGTCGCTTACCGGGCTGTTTATCCGTTTTGCAACACATCGGCTTTCGACGGCCCCCACGGTTCGGCATGCCGTTCGGGTTGGAACGGGTCGAAATAATAAATGCCGGAAGCATCCAGGTATTCTAAGTAAAAAGGCAGTTTCTTCATTAATTTTTCCGGGCTTTTTACCTCGAGCGGCGTCCAGGCTGCTTCGGCTACGCCGGCAATCCGGGGGAAAATCATAAAATCCAACCGCTTGCCGTCGGCGATGCGTTCCGTCCATACACTCATTTGCAAGCCCATGATTTGCTTTTCTTTCCCTGCTAACAGGGTTTGTAACGTATCGGGAAAATGACACACCTGTTCTATCGGATTGAAACCGTTCCAGCGCCGGCCTATTTTATGGGATTCGTGCTGTACGAAATCGAAATAGAACGGGCGGCGCGGAGTAAGAATTACCCGGTATCCTTGTGCGAGGGCTTTTTCCAACTGTTCCGGCTTGTCGTGGCGCCACCACATCACAACCGCCTTATCCGGCGAAATACCGGCATCCACCATTTCGTCCCAACCGATTAAAATTTTTCCTTTCGCCTGCACGGTATCGGCCATACGGCGAAGAAAATAATGTTCTAATCCCACTTCGTTCTTCAAATCGTGCTCCTTGATAAAAGCCTGGATTTGCGGGTCGGTATACCAGCTCTGGTTTCCGTAATGCACCTCATCACCTCCGATGTGGATGTAAGGAGAGGGAAACAGGGCGGCTACTTCGTCCAGGATATTGCTTAAAAACGTATAGGTTTCGTCTTTACAGGGATGATACGTAAAGCCGGCCCAACGGCCTTCGCCGCCGCCCGATACTTCGGGATAGGCTTTACAGGCAGCGATGGCATGCCCCGGCATGTCGATTTCGGGTACTACCATAATGTGCCGGTCGGCGGCATACCGCACCACTTCCCTGATTTCGTCTTGTGTATAAAAGGTAGGAGCTGCATGCGAGTCGCTCCAGTTTCCTTCGGCGCCGATGCCGGTTAACTTGGGATATTGCTTGATTTCTATCCGCCAGCCGGGCTCGTCGGTCAGATGCCAGTGAAACACATTCAACTTGAGCTGTGCCATCTGGTCTAATAACTGGAAAACTTTTTCTTTTCCGAAAAAATGGCGGGATTCGTCGAGCATCAATCCGCGCCATTTCAGGCGGGGATGGTCTTCGATGCGACAGGCCGGGATTTTTCCTTTTCCGTAACACGCCAGTTGAAAGAGGGTTTCTTTGCCGTAAAATAATCCGGACGCGGTAGAAGCCGATACGGTAATTCCGGTGGGAGTTACCTGCATCGTATACGCTTCGTCGGGCAACCCGAGCGAAAGGTCAAACAAAAAGGCGACCGTATTTTTGCGGCTTTTATCCGAAGATGCGTATTGTCCGAGATAACCGGTTACTTCTTTCTCCATTTTCCGGGCAGCCGTCCCCTTAAAAGTAGCTTTTACACCGGCCGACAAATCGAATACACCTTGAGTGGGTACGCACACAGCCGGAGTCGGAAATAAAACGGGAGGTTGTTTTTCTTCTGCTTGTACAAAATAACCGAAACAGGTTATCAGGAATAAAATAATGCTTCGTTTCATGGTATTTTACGATTTTGGATACAAAAATATAAAGATAATGGGGACGGGAGGTATATTTAACGTCCATAATCGAGCGATTTTTATCTCAAATAGCCCCTATTTTAGAGAAATTAAGGAATTTACAGTTCTTTTACTCTCTCTTTCATTACAAAAGCCCGTAAAAGCGTTTCTCAGTTTTTTACGGGCTTTCGCTGTTACCGGAAGTGTATAGTTGCTTGTTAGTTTACCTTTTTAATAAACGTGGCGATATTTTTCGCCGCTTCGTGAGCTGTGGCTTTAAACAGTTTCCCTTTTCCTTTCCTGAAATCGACGCGCAATTTTTCTTTCAGTACCGAGTCGTCGATAAATCCCCTGATTTTACCTAATGCAGACGATAGGTCGGGAGCCATCATCCCCACCCCCTCCTCCTCCAAATCGGGGTAGTACGAAAAATCCAGTCCGGCCTCGAGTACGAGCGGAATGCTGCCATGTACCATGCTTGCTACCAACACAGGTGTAAAATAAGAAACTGCCAATTCCGTTTTCGAACAAACTTCCGTCAACGAATAGCAATTGGCACTGCTGATGTTGGGATAAGCCAGTATTTCTTTAAGATACTCGTCGGGGAGCCGGTAGGCATCTATATCTTTTATCCAGAATTGTTGCTCGGGCGAATCTTGCGCACAATTCTCGATTAATGCCGTAAGTTCTTTATAATATGCGTCTGCCTCGATACCGACGGGCGGATCAACAAAAAATGTTATCTTGTCTTTTTCTTTTACCGGAGCATCCATTTGTGCGTGCCCTACCGGAACATACTGCGGAAGACGGCTGTATTTTTTCCACAAAGGGTTGAAATAATCTCCCCAGCTAAGGAAATAATCGTACGTCATCTGGCGGAAACCGGTAGTCATCGGTAACGGCCATTGCTGCTGAAGAGCCACCGTGGGGATGGCGTACTTCTTACCGATTAGCGACAGGATATGGTCTTGATAGTGATTTCCGTCTAATACGACGATACACGACGGGGTAATCATCTGCAACAACAAATCGAATTTGTTGAAAAAATTAAACAAGGGAGAAAAGTTCTGTTTTAAGAATGAGTTCGAATATCTTTCTTTCTCAAAAATGTTTGTTTTCAGGTAAGCTACATGCTCAGGAAAATCGGGACGCCGGATATTCAACTCCGACAGAACCGTAACCGGCATTTCGAATTGCTCGGTTAAAGGTATCAAATATTCCAATTGTTCCATTTCGCGTAAATAAATCACGGGTTGTTTCCGGTACGTGCGCATTTCCCGGTAAAAGTCGTACATTCTTAACGGCTTGGGAGCAATCGACCCGACCATCG
Source organism: Parabacteroides sp. (assembly GCA_020860905.1). Lineage (GTDB taxonomy): Bacteria > Bacteroidota > Bacteroidia > Bacteroidales > Tannerellaceae > Parabacteroides_B. The sequence continues at coordinate 20,174 of JAJBTJ010000096.1, forward strand.
GTTTACTACAGGGATAACACGTATCGAGCCAGGACGAAAAGCCGGCTTTAATAGCCCGCTGGGATTTTCCTTCTTTCCGTGACCGGATATAAATTTCCCGCCAGCCCCATGCTGCACAGGTGAGACGGAGAAAACTGGTTACCGGAAGCTGGGCGCAGTATTCATCCAATTTGAAAATATCCGGATAGATTTCCTAGAGCCGGGTTGTATAGTCGATTAAAAACTGATCGATAAACCCGTAATATTCGCTGAAATAGTTGGCTCGTATCATGGTAAGTAGGTAGTATACGAATATAGTTATAAAAAATTGGCGTTTAACCGGTAGGGTAAAAACTCCCCCCTAAACCTGTTAGGGGGGAGACACTCTGGATTCTCTCTTGTGTTATAAGAGAGTTAGTTATGGACTATTCGTTTGTCGATAAAAGGAAAGAACCGTAAGCGTATCCACCGTTATCGGTTTCCATCTCTAACGTATAGATACCGCTTTCGCAGTTGTCTAATGCAATGGTTACCGTTTGAGGCGTATAGCTCGTTCCTGTATATACGTCATTGCCGGCACTGTCTTTCACCGTAATCGTAACCGACGGCACCGACTGATTAAAGTCGATAAATAATTGGGTACCTTCGATAAAGGCTGCTACCGGTTCGACAGGCACTACGGAACGGGCCCCTAACCGATCGAACGACCCTTCTATTTTAATTTGCTCTCTTGTCCATGCATTTGCATGAAAAGCAGTTCCTATAAAACACAATAAACACAAAGAAGCAATTGCTGTAATTTTTGAAATAGATGTACGCATAATATTACATGTTAACAGATTAGTATTCGCAGTCAAAAGTAGACGAATCCACCCGGAATGCCAAACTTAAATCTATCCACATCACATCTATATCCTACTAATAATCAGAGACAAATAGAATTTAACAAACTTAAATTCTATCCGTCCGGATTTCTTCCGACCGTTCCGGTCAGAAAGCTTCCAAAAAACGCTCTAACGAAGCCACTTCGTCGATAATTCCGATTTTTTTCATAATCTGGTTTTTCTTCCTCGAAACCGCATTAGGCGTCATCGAAATAATACAA
>JAJBTJ010000020.1 GCA_020860905.1 Parabacteroides sp.
TCGGCAGCCAGTTGCCTGAATTTCACACCCGCCGGCGCCACCTCGTTCATCAGTACCGCGTACCCCTTTGTGCCCGGCGCCACCTCGAAAGCAAGCACACCCCGGTTGGCATAAAACGTATCCGGACGTTTGTCGAAAGCAGATAAAGCCTGTTGCACATCCTCCGCTTCCAGCCCGAACCCTAAGTTGCCTGCCCGGAGCGGATTCACTTCGAACGAACGTACGGCAGCATAATTCTTGCGAGCCGAGTCGAGCCGTTTCAGCCGCACATACCGCGCCTTTACGGGCTCGCCGCACCAGCGGATAACGTATTGCTTTTCCAGCGCCCCCGTGAGCGGCTTCCAGGTTTTTCCGTCGGCCGAGTATTCCAGCTGCGCATGGTCGAAATAATCCACATCGTCTACCGAATTACGGCCCTGTAGAATATTCACTTCCGATACCTCCCTCACATCCCGCAGGTCTACACCTATCCAGTCGCCCGCCTTTTGCGCCATCCCCGAAGTATAATAAGTCGAGGAATCGTTGTCGAACATCAGCTTGCTCAACGTAGTGCCCGCATTTTTAAACGAGCCGATTCCTTTGTAATCCCTCGGCGTCTCGCCCGATAATTTCAACATGAAGCCGTGCCCCATATCGTCCATCACATTCTCGTAGAACGGTTGGAGCTTCCAGGTACCCGATTTGTGCGCTTCATAACTTTTCCGGTCGTCCCCGCTCATCCGGTTCTGTACATACTTGTTCCAGAAAGCGGCATCGTCGTGCCCCGCTCGGTAAAGCCGCATCAGCTCCAGCGTCCGTTTTCCCCGCGTGCCCAATTTGCCGAACTCCGCCAGCCACGGATGCAGTTCCTTTACCAGCAACCGGTTCGAACAACCTTTCTCTATTTCCCCCGGCGCTTTTTCCACCCTGTCGAACTCTTCACCGAGTGCCCGGAACGCTTCCTCCGTCCACCCGTCGATACCGAAAGTTTCCGTTTCCCACGACTCGTCGCGGCGGTAACCCGTTTCCGTGTCGGCCGAGTGGATAGCGAACGTACGGTAAGCCTCCCGCGCCTCCGGCATCAGTTCGCCGAGCCCCCTTTCCCAATTGTCTATCGGATTATAAGCACCCGTATTCCAGGTATAATCGGCCACCCCGTACAAAACCAACTTCGACGCCTCTCCGTGCTCCATCGGGTTGCTGGCTATTCCGCAAAGGTCGGCGGCGCCCAGCGAAGTATCCAGCCCGTACACAGGCCCTTGCAGGATGATGTGGCGCACATAGTCCGTAACCGGGTAATTCCACCAGAAATATGCCGGCCGCTCGATGCGCGAGTTAACCCAGTCCATCGTTTCTTTGGTGAGGTCGCTGCACACCACGTCGCCCGTCCAGAATACCTCCACCGACGGGTCGAGCGTTTCGCCGTAGATAGCCAGGCTACCCTTCGGCGTAGGGTTCGCCCACAACTTCGAGTAATCGGTAGGGCAAACGGTGAGCGACGAAACATCCCCCTTCGCTTTCACGAAATCGTTCGTCAGCCGGTTCAGCAATTCCGTTTGTTTCACCGGATTGGTACCTTCGCCCTCGATGTCGTCGAAGAACACCGCGAAAGCCCGTACGCCCAAGTCGTACATCCAATTGAACTTGTTTACCAGGTTCCGGTAATCCTCTTCGTTCCATCGAATATCCTGTCCCGGGTGGATAGCCCATACGAAATCAACCCGGTTGCGCCGGCACGCCTCTATCAACTCTTTAATATTCTTCGCTTCTTTTTCCGGATACGGAAGCCGCCAGTTCGGACAACTGTGGTACGGGTCGTCTTTCGGCCCGTACAGGTAACTGTTCATCTTGAACTTACCATAAAAGTCGATAAGCGACATCCTTACCTCGTGCGACCAGGGAGTTCCGTAAAACCCCTCTACCACCCCCCGGTACGTTAAATCCGGGTAATCGTTAATCTCCAGCCAGGGCAAGTTGCCGGTAGCCGCAGCCGGGCTTTCCGCTAATTGCCTGAGCGTCTGGATGCCGTAGAAAGCCCCTTTTTCGTCGAAGCCCGTAATCGTTATGCCTTTGCCGTCGATGCGCAGCGCATAGGCGCCCGATACCTCTTTCACCCCTTGCCGCGCAGCCGCTTTCGGCCCGAAATCGACGGTGAGTTTCGCCCCTTTTTTAGCGGCGCCCAGGAAGCCCAGGTCGTGGGCGAACTTGCCCTGTTTGTCGTTCAGGGATATTCCGCCCGAAATATCGAGCCGGCCGTTCCCGTTCAGAACCAATGTGTGGGGAGTGGGGTTGATAATGATTCCCCCGTGGTCGAGTTTCTTACCCGGTACGGGCGGCACGTGTTGCACTTCCGATCGTTGAGCCGATAAATCGAAGCTCTCTTCCTGAGCCGAAACCGTACCGCACAGCCAGAGGCAGGCAGCCGTTACCACCCATGCACTCAGCGATTTTTTGCCATTTGTCGTTTTCATATACATACTGATGTTTTAGCGTGAAAAGCCTGTTTTTCTTGTCCGGACAGCCCCGCGCGCGTGTTGCGCGGCACCTTCTTATCCGCTCCGGAAGGTAAAGATACGATTATTTTTTCTTCGCCAGGTACTTTTTGCTCAACCATTTCCGTACAGGCTCGTCGTACAGTTTCAGGGCCAGATAAGCCAGCAGGATATTCCCGAAGAACAACCCTACCGCCACCGGCCAGGTTTGCGCGAACGTAAGCTCCCCGGCCCATATCCAGGCATAAAAAAGGTACATGAAAGGGTAATGAACGATGTACACCGGGTACGATATATCGCCCAGGAATTTGCACACGGCGGACGATTTTTTGTCGGTGGTCCGTCCCGAGGCGCCTAAGTACACCAGCAGCGGAAAGACGAGGATAACGCACACCGAGTCGTACAAGCCGTTTATCCACGGCGAGTCGGCGCCCCCGAGATACGGCACGGAAAGCAAAGCCACGATAACCAGGGTGCATATCCAGAAAGCGCCCCGTATTTTTATCGGTTTGAAAATGCGCGACATCAGCAACCCGGCCGAAAACGAAAACAACACCCGCAAGAAGCCGCCCGGCAGGTTGTACCCCGACAGCGACCAGCCTACCCCCAGGTGGCCGAACCCCGAAAAGTTGAAAATGGCGAACGAAGCCAGCCCGATAGCCGCCACTGCCACCAGCACCTTTAGCGCCCGGGTCGACAGCTTACGGATAAACAACGCGTACAGGATATTGCCGATGTACTCGAAAAACAACGACCAGCTCGGGCCGTTCAACGGATACATCTCGCCGTTGCCCCGCACTTCGGCGCCCGAGCCCGGTACGGCCGGAATCAGGAAGATAGAGAGCTGCAAGGCGGCTATCACCAGGATGAAAGGAACATACGAGCCGTCCCATTTCACGGAACCTTGCAGGCAGAAGGTGATGGCGCCTAACACCGCGCCCAGCACCACCATCGGGTGCAGGCGGATAATCCGGCGCTTGAAGAAGTTCTTGGTAGTCATCGTTGTTTTCCAGCGGTCGTCGTACGCGTAGCCTACCACGAAGCCCGACAAGATAAAGAAGAAATCCACCGCCAGGTAGCCGTGGTTGAGCCCTTGGTCGGCGGGGCTCGTGGCAAAGGCTTCGAATACGTGGTACCATATAACGAACAGGGCCGCGACACCCCTCAGCCCGTCCAAAAGCTCGTAATGAGGTTTGGTATCTGCAAACGCAGAGGAAGAAATGTTTTGCATAACGAATCATGATTTAGATTAGTGTTTCCGGCCTGTCGCCGGCAAAGCCCCAAAGATACGGTATGTAGCGGTTCAAAAAATTGTCGTGCGTCAAAAATTTTCCTAAAACGCGCCTTATTCCGGTTCGGCAAGCGGGCGGGATTTCGCGTTGCCGGAAGCCGGGAGGCCGGCAGCCCGTTTTTCGGCGGCGCGCCCCTGGTTCGTTTTGACGTTTTGACATTTTGTTAAAATAACCCGGGCGAGAACGGCGTATTTCGAGCCGGTTCGGGGTCGTTTTTGAAATACGCCGTTCTCCGGGAGTTAAGGATGGTTGAAATGTAGGTTTTTGGAGCTTTTTAGTTGCTGTTTGATTGCAATAAGGATAATGTAATAACTTTTTATTGGCGGATTGTTTTATTTATCGGCGGAAAGGTAGTTCGGTTTTGGCTCGGTTTTAAGACGAAATTTGTATTAATGATGGTTAATTGCGTACTTATTTATGCGCTTATTTCCTTTTTCGCGCCGGTATCCGGTGAAATATACGTTTGTTAACC
>JAJBTJ010000273.1 GCA_020860905.1 Parabacteroides sp.
AAATAAGGGAACAAAAAGAAAATAACGATGACCCGATTAAATTTTTGTCATGTACCTTCCTCTTGACAGGAACTCCCTTCGATTTCCCCGATTAACCTGCACCTTTGAGAAACAGGATAAGTTATAAAAAAGCAACCGGTTACCTACCAGCCGGTTACCTTACTATATTCATCTACCGAGTATCCCCCAGAAAGACAATTCGGATAAAGGAGATACAAGAAATATTCCGCCGGCTCGGGCAACCGGTTTCGCGGTTTGTTTATCTTTTTCTGCTTACGGCGAAGGCAACCGACTGCAACAGGAAGCGGAGAAGCAAACCCGGGCTATCCTCTTTGCTTTTACCCATCCGAGACTTACTGATAGCAAGCCAACACCTGCGCCATCCGCCCGTATCCCTCCCGGTTCGGATGAAGCCCGTCGATAAACAGCGAAGGGATAATCAGTCCGTTTCCATCGGTGAGTTGCGGCGCGAAATCGATATAGGTAACGCCCACAGCCTCCCCGAGCCGCTTTTGCAAACCGGCGTTGATTTGCCGGATACGCGCCTCCATCCCTTGCCGGGGAAGAATTCCCGACACGCAAAGTTTAGCCTGCGGCTGCCGCACTTCGATAGCCTTCGCTACCAGGCAAATACCTTCAACGATTTCATCGTTCGTATGGACGGCCAGGTTATTCGTTCCGATTAACAAAAAGACATGCTTGGCCCGGTAACCGTCGAGCTCGCCGTGGTAAATACGCCACAATACATTCTCTATCCGGTCCCACCCGAAGCCGAGATTACGGGCTTTCTTCCCGGCGAACAGTTTTTTCCAGGAAGCCTGCCCCCGCAGGGATGCCGTATCCTGCTCCGCTCCCCAGAAATGCGTAATGGAATTGCCTATCGCCACTATTTCCGGCGCATCTGTTGCATTGAGCCTTAAAATCTCTTCGTGCCGCCCGTCCCAGTCGTAAAACGAATCCCGCTGTTGCTTGCAAGGAACAAAAACGGTATCGCCTTCTTCGCACAAGATTTCCCGGATTTTCCTGATGTAGCTGTTGGCATACTGTTGCATGCCCAAATCGCTCGGATGAACCCCTTCCACCATCGCATCCATCGACAAGCCGATTTCTTCTTTGGTAAGGTAATACACGCCGGGCACGCCTTCGTCGGTCAACGCCTGCCAGGCTTTGCGCAATTCCCGGTTGGCAACCCGGTACGATTCTTCGGCGCCTGCGGAACTGAACTCGTTGGTATATCCGCTATGCTCCACCAGCAATACCGGCGCCTGCGTACGGGTGCGGAGTTTCTTTATGCCGGCCACCGCACGGTCGTAAATAACGGCCGCCCGCTCTTTTCCCGAAAGGTTAGGCAGGCAATCGATAATGTATAAGCGGGCATCGATTTCGGCAAGCAAATCGAACAGCTCGCTTTCGAGCCTCCCGTTGCCCGAAAAACCGAGGTTGATTACGGGATGCTCCAGCTTCCGGTTCAGGATATTGCCCCAGGCCATGCCGGGACGCGAAGCGCAAGCGCCCTGGGCAATCGAAGTACCGTAAATCACCAGCGGCTTTTCGCGGGATACCGGAAGGAACCGGAACGAGGCACTGTCGGGCACGCCGATTTCGAGCCACGATACCGTATTATATAAAGGAAGGAATAACCGGTACTCGTACCCCTTTGCTCGCTCCGTAGCGTAAGTCAAGCCGTCGTAGGTATACGTAACCGTATCGCCGAAAGCATATTTCCCGGCGCACCAGCGGCTCCGGCCGTTCGCATCCGTAGCGTACAAATCGACACCTGATACGCCGGTGGCCGGCATGTGCGGCATGGCAAAGCCGCCCGTTACCGTATAACGCACCTTTATCGCCGGGGCGTCGGAGCGGAAAACAACAGACAGGCCGGCACTCTGGCGCGACAAATCCCATACCGGCCCGCGTACGCTGCCGTGCGCCCTTTGCGGCAAGCGTACGTACGTACCGTTCAGTTCGTCCTGCCAGGCTTGTCCGCGCACTACAGGGAAAGGTTGCGCGAGGGGATTTTCCCATTTGTACCGGGCATACAACGGAGCAAAGGCCAGCAATAAAGAAAAAAGAATTACGTGAAATCGCAGTGTATTCATGGCTTTTCAAAATTAGTTCTCTTTCCAACACGATACCGGTACGCGGAGAAGGGGGGGCAACGAGCGCCTCCGGTACGCTTTTCCACACAAACCGGTTACCGGCGCTAAATGTACGATTTATTCATCTACCGCCGGAAGGCAGAAACGGGTTCGTTTATTTTTTTAACGCTTATTCAAATCAGATTCCCTGTCGAGTATCAAAAGCCGACACCCACCGTTCTTTTCCCGGCACCCGTCCGTATTTATTCCCCGGGGCCGGCCCAGCCGTAAAATACAGCCCGAAAGCCTGTACTCCCTCAACTTTTAGCTCCCTGTTCTTGTTTACTTGCTATACGCCGTACACGATATAGCATAGCGGAATCTTTATGGACGATACACTTTACACCCGGACTTCGTTCGATACCAGCCGGACGGTTACGCGGAATTACAGTACTTCTTTTTACTCGGCAGCCGGTTTGCTGGCGCCCGGAGTGCGCGCGGCCATTTACGGCATCTACGGTTTCGTGCGGCTGGCCGACGAAATCGTGGATACCTTTTCAGGGTACCGGCAAGCTGCATTGCTCGACCGGCTGGAAACCGACTACGAAACCGGTCGCCGCGAAGGCATCAGCCTGAATCCGGTAGTCAACGCGTTCGTTACCGTAGTACGGCATTACCATATCGACGACGACCTGGTTCGCGCATTTATAACGAGCATGCGGGCCGATTTGTCGAAAAAACAGTATCGGGACGCCGACGAAATCCGGGAGTATATTTACGGCTCCGCGGATGTAGTAGGGTTGATGTGCCTGAAAGTATTTACCAACCGCGATGAAGCGCTTTACGAGCGGCTGAAACAACCGGCGATGAAGTTCGGCTCGGCTTTCCAGAAAGTGAACTTCCTCCGCGACTTGAAAAGCGATACGGAAACGCTCCACCGGAGTTATTTCCCGTCGTTTACCGAAAACGGGCTCGACGAAACGGGCAAAGCCGCCGTTATCCGCGAAATAGAAACCGAGTTCGCCGAAGCGTACGAAGGCATCCGCCAATTGCCTCCTACCTGCCGGCTGGGCGTATACGTGGCCTATACCTATTATTTGCAATTACTGAAAAAAATCAAGCAAACACCGGCTTGTACGCTGATGCTGAAACGGATACGTATATCCGGATGGAACAAGATGCTACTGCTTACCCGGAGTTTCGTATTAGAAAAAGTTCATTCGATTTAAACCGACAGATAGATGGATACAACCAGTACATACGTAGTCCTGATTAACGAACGCGACGAAGTAACCGGGACGATGGAAAAAATGGAGGCCCACCGGCAGGCTCTCCTGCACCGGGCCGTTTCGGTATTTCTTTTCAACCGGCAAGGCGAGTGGCTGCTGCAACGGCGCAACCTGCAAAAGTACCACTCGGGCGGCTTGTGGACCAATACCTGCTGTACCCATCCCGAGCCGCACGAAAGTTACAAGGAAGCGGCGCTCCGCCGGCTACGCGAAGAAATGGGCATCCGGTGCATGCTGCATCCCATTTTCCGTTTCCTGTATAAAGCCGAGCTCGATAACGGGCTTACCGAGCACGAGTTGGATATGGTATTCATCGGCTTTACCGACGAGCCGCCCGCTATCGACCGGAACGAAGTGCACGAGTGGAAATACGTTACCTCCGGCCAGTTGAGCCGGCACCTGGAAACGGCGCCCGACGAATACACCGTATGGTTCCGCCAGATTTACCGGAAAGTGGAAAAATACCTGATTAACGGCATTCACCGATATGATAACCAGAATTAAATTTATCAGTAAGCGGAGCGTACAACTCGTTACGCTGGCGCTGGTCGCCTTCTTTATTTACATCATGGGGGTTATCTGGCTGCTCGACCCGCATACCCATCAAGCGGCGCTCCGGGTAATACCGGCGGCCCTGCTGGCCAGCACTCTCATCCTGCTTTTCTTTTCGCAAGCGCCGTATACGCCACGAAAAATCCTCGTGTTCGCCGCCATCGTGATTATCGGTTACCTGTTGGAAGTAATCGGGGTAAAGACCGGGTTGATTTTCGGGCAGTATGCCTACGGAAACGGCCTGGGATACAAGCTGTACGACACGCCGCTGATTATCGGCATCAACTGGCTGTTCGTAACCTATGCAGCGGCTTGTACGGCTACCCTGCTCACCCGCTCGAACGCGTTGCAATGGGTATATGCCGTCCTGATTATGCTGCTTTACGATGTTTTCCTCGAAATGGCCGCTCCGAAAATGGATTTGTGGCACTGGGAAGGCGAAGTAATCCCGTTGCAAAATTACGTGGTATGGGGCATCACCGCGCTGTTCTTCCTGTGGCTTATCCGGAAAAACCGGATTATCACGGTGAACGTGATGGCGCTTCCGTTCCTGATGATGCAAACCTTTATGTTCATCGCAGTAGCCGCTTATACGCCGCAAGGGTAAATGGAAACGCTGGTAGCTTGCATCGTGCTGGTTTTTACCGGTATCCAGTTAACGGTAGCGCTCGTAAACCTGTTGGCGGGGGAAACCTTGCTGCCGGCTCCCGGGCGGAAACCGCCTTCGGTTTTCGTATTGATACCGGCCCGCAACGAAGCGCGTACCATCGGCAGTTTACTGGCCGACCTGAGCCGCTCGGCGGTACGTCCGCTCGAAATCATCGTATGCGACGACCGTTCGGACGACGGTACGGCGCGCGTGGTAAAAGAAACCGGCCGGATGTTGGGGCTGCCGGTACGGTTAATCCGCTCCCTCCCGCTACCGGACGGGTGGACAGGTAAAAACTTCGCCTGTTTCCAACTGGCCCGGCAAGCGTCGGGCGTCTATTTCCTGTTTCTCGACGCCGATGTGCGCATCGGCCGCGAAGCTATCGCACGGGCCTTGGTCACGGCGCGGCGTAACCGGTTGGGATTACTGAGTGTATTTCCTTGCCAGCGCCTAAAAACCTGGGGTGAAAAATCGGTCGTTCCGCTGATGGGGTACATCCTGCTCACCCTGCTTCCGCTCCGGGCCGTACGGAAAGCGGCCGGCCAACCGGCATTAGCTGCCGCCAACGGGCAGTTTATGCTGTTCCGTTCCGATACCTACCGCCGGCTACAGCCGCACCGGAACGTACGCAACACTCCAGTGGAAGACATCCGCATCGCCCGGTATTACAAAAGCCGCGGCATCTTGACGGGCTGCTATACCGGCAACAGCGGCGTTTCATGCCGCATGTACCGGAATTTCCGGGAGGCCGTAAACGGATTCGCCCGCAGCTTGCCTGCTTTTTTCGGCGGGTCGCGGTTACTGGCCGGTTTATTCTGGCTAATCACTACATTCGGCTTTATAACTGTTTGGAACACATTCGACTGGCCAATAACCGCCGGTTATATAGCCGCTTATTTGCTCGCCCGGCTGATAGCCAACCGTATTGCCTGCCGTCCGCTTACGGAAGGGCTCGTTTATATTCCGTTGCAGCAAATCGCTTTCGCCTGGATACTGCTCCGCTCGCTGGCTCCGCCCGTTTGGAAAGGACGGAAAGTAACCGGCGGCGCTCCGGGCCGTACGACACGGCAAACCGGACGGTGCGGCCCGGAACAAATCGCCGCGCAGGAACCGGCTGTATAAAATAAATAAGGATAAATATAACAATCCAAAGCACGATGAATCCATCCGTATTGATAATCGGAACCGGCATCGGCGGACTCACGACCGCCCTCCGGCTCGCCAAGAAAGGGTACCGCGTACGCCTCGTTGAAAAGAACGACCGCCCCGGCGGACGCCTCAATCAGTTGCAAAAAGACGGTTTTACGTTCGATACCGGCCCGAGCTTCTTCAGCATGTCGTACGAGTTCGAAGCGTTCGCCCGCGACTGCGGCATCCGGCTGCCATTCGACTACCGGCCGGTCGACCCGTTATACACGGTGCATTTCCGCAACAACCCGCAACCGTTCCGCCTTTACCGCGATACGCACCGGCTGGCGGAACAGTTCGAAGCTGTAGAGCCTGGGTTCGAGGATAAGATAAACCGCTATTTAGACAGTTGCCGCAAGCTATTCGACGGAACTGTCGATATCGTAGTGAAACAGAATTTCGATTCGTTTCCGGATTATGTAAAAAAGCTGGCCGCCACCGACCCGTCTCTGCTTCCGGTGTTATTTTCCTCGTTCTGGAAACAGGTTTGCCGGTATTTCTCTTCTGACGAAGCCCGGCAAATCGTTTCGCTGGTAGCGTTCTTCCTGGGCGGCACTCCGTTCGAAACCAACGGAGTATACACGCTCCTTTCGTATACGGAATTCCGCCACGACGGCTATTATAACGTAGAGGGGGGGATGTACCGGATTACGGAGGGGTTGGTATCCGAGCTGGCTAAAGAAAATGTGCCTATCGATTACCGTACGGAAATCGTAGCGGCGGAAACCGACGGCTCGGGGTTGCGGGGATTGGTAGACCGGAACGGCGCCCGCCATACGGCCGATATATATGTAGTGAATGCCGACGCGGCTGTTTTCCGCGGCCGGATATTCGGCCGGAAAGCATACGATGAAAACAAGCTTCGCCGGATGAAGTGGACGATGGGGATGCTTACTTTCTATATCGGGCTGGATTGCCGGCTCCCGGCCATCGCGCTCCATAACTATTACTTGGGGAACAACTACCGCGCTTATGCACGCCGGGTGTTCCGCCGGAGCGATGCGGCCGAGAAGCCGTATTTCTACGTCAATGTGGTTTCGCGCTACAATCCGGCCTGTGCGCCCGAAGGCGGCGAAGCGCTTTTCTTCGTGGTTCCGGTTCCCGATTTGCGTTTCAAGCCCGACTGGAGCGACCGCGACCCGGTGGTCGACCGCATCCTGGCCGACTTCTCCCTCCGCATCGGATTCGACATCCGTCCGCACATCGTTTCGCGAACCGTTTACACGCCACACGACTGGGCGGAACAGTTCAACTTATACCAGGGAAGCGGGTTGGGGCTGTCGCACTCGATGATGCAGGTAGGTGCCTTGCGACCGAAAAATTTCGACGAAGTGTTCGGGAACGTATTCTATGTAGGCGCCTCTACCGTACCGGGTACAGGCTTGCCGATGGGTGTTATCGGCTCGAAGCTGGTAACGGAGCGGATAGAAAAGAAATTCCCGGCGGCATAAAACGTTGCCAGTCCGTCCGGTAATAACGGTATAAAAAAACCGGACGGTACCCCGGGCTATTTCTCTGCGTACCCGTAATCGGCATCGAATTTCTTTTCGAGTTCTTCTTTTACTCTCGCTTTTTCCGTTTTCGAAAAGCGGAAGTACAACGCACGCCTCACCGACCATTCATGCGAACCAGTCTTTAAACTCGGCCACGCGCGCTTTGCTTACCAATATTCTCTCCGGCACCGGTACATTCAGGTTTACCGACAGGCGACCGTTGAACCACAGGTCGATGTCGCGTACCGCACGACGAGCAAGCAGGTATTGCCGGTTTACCCGGAAAAAATCAGCCGGATTCAGGCAATCCGCCAGTTCGTCGAGCGTTTGCGGGAAAACATATTCCCTACCGTCGGCCAACACTCCTTTTACCACACCGCAACGGATATAAAAATACCGGATTTCCTCTGCTGCTACCGGCATCAGTTTGTCGCCCTTTACCGGAACCAGGAAATGCGTTTTATACCCTGTTGCCCGTTTCAACGCATCTATCAACCGGCGCATCTCCCCCATGCCGGGAGCCGGCGTACGGAACAATTCGAATTTTTCCAACGCATGCCGGATATCTTCCTCGCCGATCGGCTTCAGCAGGTAATCGATGCTGTTCACCTTGAATGCCCGGAGTGCATATTCATCGTAAGCCGTAGTAAAGATAACCGGACAAGTAATCGCTACCCGGTCGAAAATCTCGAATGCCGACCCGTCGGCCAGGTGAATATCCATAAACACCAGTTCCGGCTGCGGATAGTGCGAAAACCATTCGACGGTTTCCGTTATACTATCCAGCACGGCTACTATCTCCACCCCGGGAGCCACCTCGTGCAGCAACGCCGTAAGATTACGTACGGCAGCCTTTTCGTCTTCAATCAGAACCGTTTTCATACTTGCGGGGAAATTAAGGGAATGCGTACACGAAACTGCCCGCCGGCAGTGTAAATACCGATTCCCTGTTTATAAATCAAGCGGTAGCGCTTGTCGAGATTAGCCAGGCCGATACCGGTATCGTTTCCCGGCGTAAGCTTGGGCTGCAAGCGATTGGTTACCTCGAGCCACCCGTCGTTGCAGGTAACTATCCGTACTGTAAGCGGGTTGCGCTTGCTTATTTCGTTATGCTTTACGGCATTTTCAATCAACATCTGTACCGCCATCGGGGGTACGCGGTACGATTCGTAGCCGGGCTCCACATCGAGGGTAAATCGCAAATTATCTTCGTAACGCATTTGCAATAAAAACAAATACGCCTTTACGAACTCTATTTCTTCTTTCAGCGTAACGGTGTATGCCTCGTTTCCCTGGAGCGTATAGCGCAACACCCGCGACAGCTCTTGGATATATACCTGCGCCTTTTCAGGCGACTCGCGCACCAGCGACCGGAGCGTATTCAGCGAGTTGAACAGCATGTGCGGATTCAACTGGTTTTTCAAGGCTTCGTATTGGTTCAGGATATTTTCGGCATGCAACTGCTCGTTCTCTATCAGTACCGATTGCTGCCGGTGTACCAGCCGGATCATCGACGTACTTCCGGTTACTACCGTAGCCATCACGAAATCGCGCACCGGATGCAGGTAGTGATGTACCAACGCGTCGATTGCCGGAATATCCAGTTCGTGGTGCATCCATACGAACACTTTGCCCAACAGGCTACTGGCTATCCAGGTAACCACGAAAGCCACCGCCGCTTTCCACCCCGACGGAAACTCGTTCGGCCGGTCGAGACGGAACAAAACTGCATTGAGGGCAAACAGGAAAAGCAGGGAAAGAAAAGTAAAAACCACTTCCGAAACCACGTCGGCTATGGTAATCCCGGGGAAAAGCGTATTTACCTCGTACCAGTCGAACAGGGAAATAACCTCCGGGAAGTGAATCAACACGGCTCCACCCGCCGAAATGGCTACCGCCGGAACGATATACCGATCGGGCCGGAACACGGAACTTTTCTTTATCGTATTGTTTTTCATTCAGGGTGTAAAGATAAAACAAACTCTTTTACCTCGGTGTTTTTTTGATATGCGCCGTTACATATATGCCGGGACGAAACAACGGGTCGGATTGTTCTACCTGCGCATATACCTCCAGCGAGCGGTTCACTTCGTCGACCTGTTGCCCTACCGAAACCAAACGTGCACGGAACACGGTATCGCCGAGGCCGTTTACCCGGAACTCTACCGGATTCCCAACAGCTATATCGCCCAAGTCTTTTTCATAAGCTGTTAACAACAATCCCATCTCCCCTTTGTCGATAATGTGGCAAAGCGGCTCGCCGGCAGCTAAGTGCTTACCCAGATTCATTTGCAGGTTTCCCACATACCCGTTCAAGGGCGCTTTTACCTCCAGATAAGGACGGATACCCGATTGTAACAAATCCTCCGGAGTTACTCCCAACAATTTTAACCGGGCCGACGACGCTTCCAGCCGGCTTTTCATCGAGTGGTAATCGGCCCGTGCCTGTTGCCATTTTTTCTGAGAAGCCACTTCTTCTTCGGCCAAGGTTTGCTGTCGTATAAACTCAGCCTGCAAATATTCGTTTTGGGCGTAGCTATCCAGATATTCCTGCTGCAACAATATAAATTCCGGGTTTTCGAGGATAGCCAATACCTCCCCTTTCTTTACGTACATGCCGGGAAGCAACGAGGTGTTTTTTACAATGCCGCCCATCGTAAGCGCTACCGTGGCGAACCGACGCGGCGGAAGCACCAGGGTACCGTTGAACGACACCTCGTTCAATTGCGTAGCGCCCGTAACGGCATCCGTGGGGAGTGGCACCGTATCTTGCCGTGCCTGGGTTTGCGGCCCGGAAACAGCCGGAACTTCCTCGTGTACGTCCGGAACAGCCGCTCCGGAACCGGCGGTTTCGTTTTTCCCGGCCGGATTGCAAGCAGCCAGGCAACCCAGTGCAATCGTTAGGATTCCTATTTTCTTCATATTCGTAATTTATGGATAATATTCGTCATTGTATTACCGGCCTATTCTATTTTACGTTCACGGTTGCCAGCTCCCGGTGCGAAAAACCGTTTAAATACCGGTACGGAAAGCGGCTTGAAGTTATTTACAAGCAAGTAAAATACCGGAATAATCAGCAAGGTCAGTACCGTCGACACCAGCAATCCCCCGATAACCACGGTGGCCAAGGGGCGCTGTACTTCCGCACCGGCAGACGTGGCAATCGCCATCGGTACGAATCCCAACGAGGCTACCAATCCGGTAAGGAATACCGGTCGGAGCAAATGGGGAGCCCCTTCGGCAATAACCTGCCGGATTGTTTTCGTATTTACGCTTTCTTTCCGTATCTCGTTGAACCGGTTAATCATCAGGATACCGTTCAACACAGCTACCCCGAAAAGAGCGATAAATCCCACTCCCGCCGAAATACTGAAAGGCAAACCGCGCAACCACAACGCCAGGACACCCCCTATAAGCGACAACGGCACCGTACTGAACACCACTAACGTGTAGGTAACCGACCGGAAAGCGAAAAACAACAGCAAAAGAATTAACGACAAAGCGACGGGAACTACGATTAATAACGTACGAATCGCATTGCGCAGGTTCTCGAACTGGCCTCTGTACTCGAAGTAATAGCCCGGCTGTAACCGGACATTTTTTTCGAGCGTGGCCTGTATATCGGTTACCACCCGGCCGATGTCGGCGCCGCGCACGTTCACGCCGATTACGATACGGCGCTTGGTAGCATCCCGATTTATCTGCAACGGGCCGTTCACCAAGTCGATTTTAGCCACTTCGCTTACCGGAATCTGTACCCCTTCGTCCGTACGGACAAACAGCTTGTCGAGGTTCAGGTCGGCCACTTTATCTTTATCCAGCCGGAGCACCAAATCGAAACGCCGCTCGTTTTCGAAAACCACGCCGGCCGCTTCGCCGGCGTATGCCGTACGCACGATAGTATTCAGTTCTTCGATATTCATGCCATAGCGGGCGATTTTGGAACGGTCGTATTGTACCACCAGTTGCGGAAGACCCATCGCTTGCTCCACGATTACGTCGGACGCACCGGACACCTGCTCTACATACCGGGCGGCTTCTTTCGCTTTTGCATACAATTCGTCCATACTTTCGCCGTATAATTTTACAGCTATATCCGCCTTGGCTCCGGTCATCAACTCGTTGAAACGGAGCTGAATCGGCTGGCTGAAGTTAAATTCTGCCTGCTCGGCGAGGGGCTCGAGCGCTTCTTTCATCTTCTCTACCATCTCCGCCCGGCTCGAAGCGCTCTCCCATTCCTTAAACGGTTTCATTATAATCATCACGTCGGCATCCTCTACCGCCATCGGGTCGGTAGGCACTTCGGCCGTTCCGATTTTAGCCACTACATGCTCGATTTCCGGGAACTTTTCTTTCAATACCGTTTGCGCCTTACTGGAAACTTCGATACTCTGCGAAAGCGAACTGCCGGCAGGCAACGTCATTTGCATCGCAAAATCGCCTTCGTCTAACGTAGGGATAAACTCAGACCCGAGCCGGGTAAACAACAACAGGCTTGCTCCCAACGCTACAAAAGCGACCACGACGGTAGCCCATTTATAATGCAGGCAAAAGCCGAGCGCTTTCCCGTAATACCGGTTCAGCCGGCCGAAGAAGCGGTCGGCAAAGGTTACCTTCCCGCTCATCGTTCTTTTCAGGAATAGCGAAGCCATCATCGGCACATAGGTAAGCGAAAGCAGCAAAGCACCGATAATACAAAATATCAACGTTTCGGCCATCGGAGTGAAATACTTCCCTTCAATCCCTTTCAGGGTCAGGATAGGGAAAAACACAATCAAGATGATAAATACGGCGAACGTAGCCGAACGTACCACGCCGGCAGCTCCTTTTTCCACTTCCGCATCCATTTGCTGCCGGGTTAACTTTACGCCGGGACGTTTCGTTATATACAAGTGCGCCAGGATACCCTCGATGATGACAATCGAGCCGTCTACCACGATACCGAAGTCGATTGCCCCCAGGCTCATCAGGTTGGCCGACACATTGAAAAGCCGCATCATAATAAAAGCGAACAACATGGCCAACGGAATAACCGAGGCTACGATTAAACCGGCCCGCACGTTTCCTAAAAAGACGATCAACACCAGGAAAACGATTACAGCGCCTTCCGCCAGGTTGCGTATCACGGTAGAAATATTCCGGCTCACCAACGCCGAGCGGTTCAGGTAAGGCCGGATGGAAAGGCCTTCGGGAAGTATTTTCTGCAATTTCTCCACCCGTTTTTCGAGTTCTTTGGTTACCACGTGGGCATTCGCCCCTTTCAGCATCATAGCGATACCGCCTACACATTCGCCTTTTCCGTCGTACGTCATAGCGCCGAATCGCTTGGCCGAGCCAAACCGCACCTCCGCCACATCGCTTACATGGACGGGAATTCCGTTCCGGTTGGCAATTACGATTTGCCAGATGTCGCTTAAATCGGTTATCATTCCTTCGGAACGGATATAATACGCCTTATTCGCCTTTTCGATGTAACTGCCTCCGGTATTCTGGTTGTTGCGGCTTAACGCCTCGAATACCTCGCCGATGGTTATGTGCAGGGAGTAAAGCGCCGAAGGGTCGACCGCCACTTCGTATTGCTTGAGATAGCCGCCGAAACTGTTGATTTCCACAATTCCGGGAATGCCGGAAAGTTGCCTTTTTACAATCCAGTCCTGGATGGTACGTAACTCCATGGCGTCGTACCGTTTCTCATATCCGGGAGCTACTTCCAGCGTATATTGGTAAATTTCGCCCAGCCCTGTAGTAACGGGCATCAGTTCGGGCGTACCCAGCTCGGGTGGAATTTCACCTGCGACGGTACGAATCTGTTCGGCAATCAACTGGCGGGCTTCGAGCGTGGGCACATGCTCGCTGAATACCACCGTAACCAACGAAAGCCCGAAACGCGATACGGAACGGATTTCTTCCACATGCATGATGTTCGACATAGCTATTTCGATGGGAAAAGTGATGAGTTGCTCCACCTCCTGCGGAGCCAGTGTAGGCGATACGGTAACGATTTGCACCTGATTGTTGGTTATATCGGGTACCGCATCTACCGGAAGCGTGAGCATGGCGTATATCCCGCCTGCCAGCAGGAATAGCGTGGTTAACCCGACAAACAGTTTCTTTTTTACGGAAAACCGGACTATGGCATTAAACATCATTTTTTACTTTTAAATATTCAGTAGAGTACGACAAAAATACCGGATGTAAATCCGCTTTCCTATACTAAACAATCGAAACGGCTTTTTGAACGGCCGAAACAGACAAAAAAAGGATTGAACGGAAAGGGTGTTTTTAATGCACTGTAACCTGTCGCCTCGTCTCCCGGCAAACGGAATAGGACAAGCCTGATAAATATTATTCACCCAAACATCAATAAAATTAATTTCAATATTGATATTATTAAAACAATGTATATCTTTGCAACAATAAACAAGCGAAAATACAATGCCAGTAAAAAAGAAATTACCGTTGCAATGCCCGGCCTGCGATTCGCCGCTGAAGGTAGGACGGTTATTTTGCTAAGCCTGCGATACGGAAGTATGCGGCTCGTTCGACCTGCCGCCGCTGGCCCGGCTACCGGAAAAAGAACAAGCCTTTATCCTCGAGTTTGTAAAAGCGAGCGGTAGCCTGAAAGATATGGCCAAAGCGCTGGGCGTAAGCTACCCCACCGTACGCAACATGCTGGATGAGATTATCGGCCAACTTCACCGACTCGGGGAGATGCCAGCCGAACCGGTTTCCTGATTCACGCCCGTACGGATAAACAGGCCGCATCTACGGCCAGCCGACTATTAATAGATAAACTGCATACTTTATGAAAACTTCCGGATTAAAGAAATGGTTGCACCCCTTCCGGCAAATCGCCGGTTACGAGGCATTAGGCTGGGGACTGGCAGGATTAATCGTTTCCACCGCGCTCTGCTATTGGCTGAAATGGCATTACCACGGCCTCTTGCATTTCGGCCCTGCGCCGAACAACGCCTGGTGGTGTTACCTTATCGAACACCTGACGGTATGGCTGTTGCCGGCTACCGTATTTTACATCGGAGGATTGATTTTTTCCCGCTCGCGTATCCGTCCGGTCGACGTTTTCGGCACCGTGTTGTTTGCCGAAATGCTACTCACGCCTATGGCGCTGTTCCATTTAATCCCGCCGGTAAGGGATTTGGCCAGCATGCGGATTGTTCCAGGCGCAGTCCCTTCGGCTTACCAGCTTACGGGAATCTGGCTGATGCTGGTAGCGAGCGTATTCGTAGTGGGATGTATGATTTGGCTGTTCCAGGCGTTGCAAGTATCGTGCAACCTGAAAGGCTGGAAACTCTGGTGCGTTTACTTGCTCGGCACTTTCGGCGCAGATGTAGCTTGCCGGTACATTATCGGCCTGTTTTATTAACCCTCCAAACAAACACGTATATGGCGGTTTTCAATATAACGATGGGGCTTTTCCTGATGCTAACCGGTTGGGCGGTAGTTAAATTTCCGTTACTCATAGCCGGATACAACACGATGAGCAAAGAACAACGAGAAAAGACAGATATAAAAGGCGCTTCCCGGATGATGCGGAAAACATTCGTGCTGATGGGATTCGGAATAATTCTCATTCCTTACCTGTTGCAAATCGCCGACTGCCGTACCGCCGCGGAACTCATGCCCATGGCAATTATCCTGTCGGGCGTAGCCTATATGCTTTTCCGGTCGCGGAAGTATACGAAAGCGGCCTGTTCGCCGGATACGGCGACCGGAAACAATAAAAAACGAACGAACACCTATTATATACTTGCACTCCTTACGCTTTCATTCATCGTTTTTTTCGCATACAGTTTGCGTCCGGCCCAAATAAGCACGGAAAACGAGACGCTTAAAATTTCCGGCATCTACGGCACCACCCTTTCCATAAAAACAATCGAATCCGTTACGTTGATAGAATCGCTTCCTTCCGGCTGGCGAACCAACGGTATTGCAGCGGGAGCTATCCGGAAAGGGCACTTCAACCTGAAAGGAACAGGCAAATGCTTACTGTTTACCCAAAGTACGGACGGCCCTTTTATCTGCATCACCTCTTCCGGTTCCGTGCCGGTTATCCTGGATAAAAAAACGCCGGAACAAACCCGGGAACTGTATGAAAAATTAAAGGAAAAATTGCACAGGCATTAAAACTTTCCGCCACCTCGATGGTCATATACACATACAGGTTATCTCCATTTACAGTAAACGACAATGAAACATAGCAGGTTTTTAATGGTATTAGCAGCTGTACTCCTGACAGGGGTACAGCCTTTCTTCGCCCAATCGCCGAAAGAGAAAGAAACGAAAGAGAAACAAGTGGTGAAAGAATTGCTGGAAAGCGGCCGCTACCGCATCGAAGTAGACCGGGCTGTACGATGAGCGGGCCGTCGAAACATCTTACAACACCTTATACCCTGGAATTGAAAGGCGACTCCGTTTCTTCCTACCTGCCTTACTTCGGGCAAGCATACTCGATTCCCTACGGCGGCGGGAAAGGATTGATATTCGACTCCACCGTAACCGATTACAAGTTGAGTTTCGACAAAAAGGAAACAGCCACCGTTAAATTCAGGAGCCGCACCGACGAAGACAACTTCTCGTACCTGCTCCGGATTTACCCGAACGGCTCGGCCACCATTCACGTTACGCCGGTGAACCGGCAGAGCATCACCTTCTACGGCGAGCTGATACATCACCGGGACTGATACAACCGGCCCTGCCAGGTATCGCGCTCGCGCATGCGTTTGTTTACCAACGCAGTAAACTCGTAATTCTTCAATCCCCAGTCGGGTGCAATCAACAACTCTTTAGGCGATTGCGAAACAAAGCGCTCTACGATAACAGCCGGATTCAGCCGCTCCATAAAGTCGATTACCAAGTCGATATACTCGGTAGCCGTATACAACCGGAACGAAGCCGGATTCTCTTCGTACTCCCGCGCCATGCGGGTGCGGCGTATCAGTTGCAACTGATGCAGTTTCAACGTAGTAAGAGGCAATTCCGACAAAACGGAAGCATGGCGCACGATTTCCTCGCGCGTTTCGCCCGGCAATCCCAGAATCAGATGCGCCCCGGTATAAATGCCGGCCGCCGCCGTACGCCGGATAGCCGCTTCCGACTCGGCATACGTATGCCCCCGGTTGATACGGCGCAACGTATCGTCGCGCGTACTTTCCACCCCGTATTCAACCAGTACGAACCGCTCGCCCGACAAAGCAGCCAAGTAATCCAGCAACTCGTCGGGCATACAATCGGGGCGGGTTCCGATTATCAGCCCCGCCACTCCCGGATAGTTCAACGCTTCTTCGTACAACGCCTTCAAACGGCTCGTTTCGCCGTACGTATTGGTATACGCCTGGAAATAAGCCAGGTAACGCATATCGGGATATTTCCGCGAAAAAAAGCGGATGCCTTCTTCCAACTGTTCGCCGATACTTTTTCCGGGATGGCAATAGTCCGGACTGAAAGTTTGGTTATTGCAATACGTACAACCGCCCCATCCTTTCGAGCCATCGCGGTTAGGGCAGGAAATTCCGGCGTTAATCGAAATTTTCTGCACTTTAAAAGGGAAGATTTCCCGGAAGAAATCGCCCAGGTCCTGATAAGGTTTAGTATTTTTCACAATGCAAAAGTAAGCAAATACAGAGAGAATCTCTACTTTTATGGGATTTTTGCAAGTCATTATAAAATTAAACTCTCACGAATATGAAACAATGGGCTGTTGCCTTGATACTGTCGCTCACGGCGGGCGTTGCTTTCGCCCAGGCCGGGAATAAAAAAGCGGACTTAAAAGAAATAACCGGCGGAAAATTCCGCCAGATTACCAGCACAGGCGAAATGCGCTCTTTGCCTGACGGCGAGCATTATACGGCCGTAAATCCGGAACGTTCGATGATTATCAAATACGCTTACCGCACCGGCAACCCGGTCGACACCCTTTTTAATGCGAATACGGCTCGCGAATGCACGTTCGATACGTTCGACGGCTACACCATCAGCCCCACAGGCCACCACATCCTGGTATGGCGGGAAACGGAGCCGATTTACCGCCGCTCGTGGAAAGCGAACGTGTACGAGTACGATGTGCGGCGTAATTATGTGAAACCCCTTACGGAGGCGGCAAGCAAGCAAATGATTCCGACCTTCTCGCCCGACGGCCGGATGTGCGCATACGTACGCGACAACAATATCTGGCTGAAAAAATTCGATTTCGACACCGAATCGCCCGTCACCAAAGACGGCGCCCCCGGGAAAATACTGAACGGCATAACCGACTGGGTATACGAGGAAGAGTTCGCCGTAACGAACCTAATGGCCTGGTCGGCCGACAGCAAGCAACTGGCTTTCGTGCGGTTCGACGAATCGGAGGTGCCCGAATACGTGATGCAGGTATTCGGGGAAAGCTCGTATCCGGGCATTTACCAGTTCAAGTATCCGAAAGCCGGCGAACAGAACTCGAAAGTGACGGTTCATGCCTACAGCGTGGAAACGAAAGACGTAAAGCCGTTGCAGGTGCCTCTCGACCCGGACGGTTACATCCCCCTTATCAAGTTCACCGCCAACCCCGACCAACTGGCCGTGATGACGCTGAACCGGAATCAAAACCTGTTCAACATGTATTACGCGAATCCGAAAAGCGGGGTTTCGCGCCTTATCCTGCGGGAAGAAAACGACCGGTATGTCGATTCCGACCTGCTGAAAACTATTACCTTCAACGAAAACGGCTTTACCTGCATCAGCGAACAGAACGGATACGCCCATATTTACCAGTATTCGCCCACCGGAGTAAAACAACGGCAGGTAACCCAGGGCAACTGGGACGTTACGCGGCTGATAGGTGTAGACCCGAAAACCAACACGGTATATTACGAATCGGCCGAAGAAAGCCCGATGCGGCGGGCCGTATATAAAACAGACGCCAAAGGGAACAAAACGAAGCTTTCCGCACAAACCGGCACCAACAGCGCCGACTTCAGTGCCAATTTCGCTTATTACGTAAACCGGTATTCGAATGCCGTTACGCCTATGACGATTTCGGTACACGACGCGAAGGGCAAGATACTGCGCGTATTGCAAGACAACGCCGTATTAAAAGAAAAATTGAAACAATATGCCTACGGCAAAAAAGAGTTCCTATCGGTAAGCACGAAATCGGGTATCGACCTGAATGCGTGGATGGTTAAGCCAGCCGATTTCGACCCGTCGAAAAAATACCCGCTCCTGATGGTACAATACAGCGGCCCCAACTCGCAACAGGTGCTCGACCAGTACGGATTCGACTGGGAACAGTACCTGGCGGCCAACGGGATTATCGTTGCCTGTGTAGACGGACGCGGAACAGGCGCCCGGGGCGAAGAATTCAGGAAATGCACCTACCTGAAAATGGGGTTGCTCGAATCGCAAGACCAGGTAGAGGCGGCGCACGCATTGGCCGCGCTTCCGTACATCGACGGCGACCGGATAGCTATCTGGGGGTGGAGTTTCGGAGGATACAACACCTTGATGGCCATGAGCCGGGGCAACGGAACGTTCAAAGCGGGAATCGCCGTGGCGCCTCCTACCGACTGGAAACTGTACGACTCGGTATACACGGAGCGGTTTATGCGTACGCCGCAACAAAATCCCGACGGGTATGCCGCCACTTCGCCGGTTAACTTAGCAAAGGATTTGCAAGGCAAGCTGCTGCTGGTACACGGAACGGCCGACGACAACGTGCATTTCCAGAACAGCATGGCTTATATCGATGCCCTGGTGAATGCGGGGAAAGAATACCGGATGCTGGTATATCCCGACCGCAACCACAGCATTTACGGAGGAAACTCGCGTTACCATTTATATACAAATATGGCTGCTTTCTTATTCGAAAATTTATAACAGACATGACGCCGGAACGACTAAAGAAACCCGATTGGCTGAAAATCCGATTAGGCGGCAACGAACAGTTTACCAAGACCAAACAGATTGTAGAAGGCCACTGCCTGCATACCATTTGCACCAGCGGCAAGTGCCCCAATATGGGTGAATGCTGGAGCCGCGGAACCGCTACGTTTATGATAGGGGGCGATATTTGCACGCGTTCGTGCCGCTTCTGCCATACGAAAACCGGCAGGCCGCTTCCGCTGAATCCTGACGAGCCGCAACAGATAGCCGAATCGATTCGATTGATGGAGCTGAAACATGCGGTGATTACATCGGTCGACCGCGACGATTTGCCCGACTTAGGCGCCGCCCACTGGGTAGCTACCATCGAAGCCGTACACCGGCTCAATCCCGGTACCACTGTCGAGGTACTGATTCCGGATTTCCAGGGAAAAACGGAATGGGTAGACCTTGTTACGGCTGCCGCTCCCGACATCGTTTCGCACAACATGGAAACCGTACGCCGGCTTACCCCGGCGGTACGGAGCGCCGCCCGGTATGACACCAGTTTAGCGGTACTGGAGCGGATAGCGGGCAGCGGCGTTACGGCCAAAACCGGCATTATGGTGGGGTTGGGCGAAACGCCCGGCGAGGTAGAGGAACTGATGGACGACGTACGCCGGTGCGGCGTAAAAGTGCTTACCATCGGGCAATACCTGCGGCCGTCGCGGCAGAACATCGAAGTAAGCGAATACGTACATCCGTCGCGTTTCGAGGAATATCGGCAAACAGCACTCCGCAAAGGCTTCGAAAAGGTGGAAAGCGCGCCTCTGGTACGTTCATCTTATCATGCCGAAAGGCACGTATAATACAAAAACTTTACCCTTACTTAACTTGTTTGTTATATAATTGGATGAAAAAAAGAGCGAGATGTACAAAAACGGAGTCAAAAAAGGACTAGACAACCAGGCCATCGGATTATTGCCGTTGCTCTTATTCATGTTTTTAGATAATTATTTTTCGTACTTGCTTTCGTTCGTTATCGGGATTACGTTCTGTTTCGTTTGTATATTCCTGTACACGTTTTTATCTAAAGACAAGGTATACATATTCATGTTGCTGCCCTCGGCCGTTACCCTGATACTTTACTCCCTGTTCCTGTGCCTCAAGATAGAGCCCGTACTATACAAATATTCCCCCCTCATTACGGAAGTGCTGTTGGTAATCACCCTTACGGTAACGAGTTTCTTCCGGGGTTATATCCACCGGCGTATCCGGCATTCGCGAATCAACCCGTTCAGGCGCACCCTGATTCGTACGCAGCTGAACGAGTTCTTTTTCGTAGCCCAAATCGTACAGAACGCCTATACCCTGCACTTGTTCCTTATCCTGATTTACGGAGTAATCACCTTCGAGAGCAAATTGCCCGGCCCCGGCATCTTCATCGTGCGCGAACTGAACCTGATTATCGGCATCGTGATTATCGGGTACGAGCACATCCGCCTGTCGCTGATGCAGGGAAGCCTGCGAAAAGAAATGTGGCTGCCCGTGCTCGACAACAAGCACCGGGTAACCGGATGTATCGCCCGCTCGGTAAGCAAGGAATCACGAAAAAAATACTTCCATCCCATCGTACGCATCGCTTTGCTGTACAACGGCATGTTGTACCTCGAAAAGCGCGGCAAAGACGAACTGGTATCGCCCGGATTGCTCGATTATCCTTATCATAAATACGTACTTTTCCAGCATACCTTGGAAGACACGGTGAAGGAAATAGAAGACGAATACCGGTTCCCGCCCGATAACAAGCCCCGGTACCTGATTAAATACGTGTACGAAAACGAAGTTGCCAAACACCTGGTTTCGCTCTACGTGCTTTCCGTCCGCTCGGAAGAGGAATGGAACCGGCTGGTATTGCCCGAAGGAAAAGGAGGCAAGCTCTGGACCGTACGGCAGATAGAAGACAACTTAGGGAAAGGGATTTTCAGCGGCTATTTCGAAAAGGAATTCCCGTACCTGCAAAGCACTATTTTGCTGGCGGAGCAGTTCGACAGGCCAGCCGCGCCTTGAAAAACACCGGCCACATCGTATGCCCCCCGGGCTTCAGATACTATCTTAAAAAGCAATGCTTAGAGCATGTTCTTTTTGTTAA
>JAJBTJ010000238.1 GCA_020860905.1 Parabacteroides sp.
CCTTTGTTTTGAAAAACAAACCAAAGACAGGCTGTACCCTGGCATAACCAAGTAAACTTATTTTTGCTCTCGATTTACTCTGTCTCGGATTAAAAGTTGGATTAGATTATGAAAAAGACCATTTTGATATTAGGCTGTTTGTATCTTGTTTTTGCATGGCAGGTAAGGGCGGCGGGGAAAGGTTTGTCAAATTATTATTTTTCTCATATTTCCGGCGAAAACGGGCTTTCGCAAAGTAATGTGAAAGCTATTGTACAAGACAGCTATGGCTTTATGTGGTTCGGTACGAAGAACGGCCTGAACCGTTTCGACGGAACTTCCATCGTACAGATGAATTGCGACGACTACGCAGCAGGTACCGGAAACCATAATATTTCTGCTTTGTTCGAGGATAAGGAACGCCAATTGTGGGTAGGAACAGACAGAGGGGTTTACCGGTACGACCCTGCTTCCGATTTATTCAAAGCCATGAATCTGAAAACGGAAGCCGGGGTGGATATGAATAACTGGGTATCCAATATCGTAGCCGATTCTGTCGGCAATACCTGGATCGTTATCCCCGACCAGGGCGTTTTCCGCTATCGGGACGAAAAGCACGATTTTTATGAAGGAACCGAAAAGGAACAAATAAAAAAAAAAGCGCCCGATTGTATCCTGGTGCGTCCCGACGGGGAAGTCTGGGTGGGCACATGGGGAATAGGCCTTCTCCGGTACAATCCGGATTCGGATAAGTTCGAACAGCGTTGTGCCGATAAATCCGGTAATTCATTGAAAGGTAAGAATATCAATGCCATTTGTAATTACGGTGACTGGATTGCGATAGCCATCCATGAGGGCGAATTGATGAAATACAGTCCGACCACCGGTCAGTTGGTGAAAATCGATTTGCCTGAAGCCGGTCATACGTATGTGCGCAATGTAACGTGTTTCGACGAGGAGCTTTGGGTCGGTACGCACGAAGGGTTGTTTATTGTAAACGAGAAAAAGAACAGAACCGTGCACTTGCAACAGGATTTGATGCGCCCGTTCAGTTTGTCGGATAAGATTATTTATACCATTTACCGGGACCGCGAAGGCGGAACCTGGCTGGGAACCATGTTCGGGGGCGTGGATTATTTACCGCATCACGACTTGCTGTTCGATAAATTTGTACCGGGTAGCGATGGTAATTCGTTAAGTACGAAACGGGTACGGGAAATTGTGGCTGGTTACGACGGCACGATATGGATCGGTACGGAAGATAATGGAATTGAAATTTTACATCCGGCAACGGGAAAAGTCGAGCGGTTGAAACCGGACGGGAAAGATGCGGGCAACCGGCTGGTTACACTTTCCCTGTTTGCTACGGAGAAACAAATTTTTTGCGGACTGTTCAAGCAAGGATTGGATGTAATCCGGTTGCCGGAACGGGAAGTCAGGCATTATAGTTATGAAACGCTGAATATCGGTGAAGGGAGTGTGTACTCTTTCTTTATAGATAACAAAGGGTATAGGTGGATCGGCACAGGTTGGGGATTGTATAAAGCTGTTCCGGGAAGTTTCAGCTTCCGTAAAGTGGAGGAAGTGGGATACGACTGGATATTCGATACTTTCCAGGATAGGGACGAGGTGATGTGGTTCGCTTCCATGGGCAACGGCTTATGGAAACATGACCCTCAGAAAGATACGTTTATAAAATACGTGTATGAGGAAGGGAAAGAGAATGCGCTGAGCTCCAATTCGGTAAGTTCTGTAATGCAGGATAGCAAAGGCCGGATTTGGGTTTCGACAGACCGTGGCGGTATCTGCCGGTATAATCCATCCACGGACGATTTCTCTACGTTTTCTATAAAAGACGGATTGCCCGACGACGTAGCTTATAAGATTTTGGAAGACGACCAGGCTAATTTGTGGTTCGGAACCAACCGGGGATTGGTCCGTTTCAATCCGGAAACAAAGAATATCCGGGTGTATACTACCAAAGACGGGTTGCTGGGGAATCAATTCAATTATAAATCGGCCTTGAAAGGGGATGACGGCAAGTTCTATTTCGGAGGTATCGACGGGTTGATCGCTTTCGACCCCAACTCTTCGGAAAAGATTGATTTTCTGCCTCCGGTCTATATTTCGAAGTTGAGTATTTATAACCGGGAAATAACGGTTCATACGCCTAATTCTCCGTTGAAAAAATGTATAGAGCATACCGATAAGATTGTATTGCCCTATGATCAGTCGAACATCAGTTTTGACGTGGCTTTGCTGAGTTATTCCACCACAGAATCCAATCAGTATTACTACAAATTGACGCCGTTGGATAAAGACTGGATACGGGCGGCCAGCAATCAGAATATTTCGTATGCCAAGTTGCCCCCGGGCGACTATACGTTGCAGGTACGGGCCACAAACAGTGCGCACGACGGCCCGTATGCCACCCGTTCTTTGTCTATTTCGATTCTTCCTCCCTGGTGGTTATCGGTTTGGGCATATGCTTTGTATGTTATTTGGGGAATCTGCCTTATTCTGTGTTGGTTCTTTTGGTACAAAAGGCGGAAGGAAAAGGAAATGGAAGAAACACAGAAACTGTTCGAAGTGGAGAAGGAAAAGGAGCTCTATGAATCGAAGGTTAGCTTTTTCACCGAGATTGCCCATGAAGTCCGTACGCCTTTGACACTGATAAACGGACCGTTGGAAGCAATTGAAGAGATGGAAATTAAAGACCGGAAACTGAATAAAAACCTGAAAGTAATAGGCCAGAACACGAAACGCTTGCTCGACCTGGCCGGACAATTGCTCGATTTCCAGAAAATCGGCGCCAGCAAGTTTGAAATGAAATTCGAGGCGGTAGATGTAACGGCTTTACTGAATGAAACGATTACCCGCTTTGAACCCACTATCGTGCAGAAAAAGAAAGAATTGTTGCAGAATATCCCCGAGGAACGGATTATAGCCGCCATAGACCGGGAGGCAATTACGAAAATCCTGAGCAATCTGCTGAATAATGCGTTGAAATATGGCCGCCATACCATCTTGGTAGAACTTTTGCGGGATGAGGAGAACTTTACGGTCCGGGTAATCAGTGACGGAGATAAGATACCCGAGTCATCCGGGCAGCAGATTTTCGAACCGTTCTATCAGATAGAAAAGAAGAAAGAGCAATCCCGGATGGGTGTGGGAATCGGTTTGCCGTTGGCGCGTTCGTTGGCTACTTTGCATAAAGGTTGCCTGTTTTTGGATACCGAACAGGCAGAAAATACGTTTGTGCTTACCGTTCCTTTGAATAAAGAGGGGGTACAGCAACAGATGGAGAAAGTCGTAGAACAAAACATAGAGGTGCTGGATGAGGAAACTTCGTTGGAAACAGAAAATAGGAAAGGATATGTGTTGCTGTTGGTAGAAGACAACGAAAGCATGACGTCTTTCATTGTAGAACGGCTGGAGGAGTTTTTTACCATAGAAACCGCATGTAACGGGCAGGAAGCGCTGGAGGTGTTACGGAACAACCACATTGATCTTGTTGTGAGCGATATTATGATGCCGGTAATGAATGGGTATGAATTGTGCAAGGAGATGAAGGCGGATATGGATTTATGTCATATCCCGGTTATTTTCCTGACGGCGAAGAATGACCTGGAAAGCAAAATCAACGGATTGAAAATCGGTGCGGAGGCATACGTGGAAAAACCGTTCTCTTTCAATTACCTGAAAACTCAAATTTTGTCTTTGCTGAGTAATCGTAGAAAAGAGCGTGAGGCATTTTCCAAACGGCCTTTCTTTCCGGTTCAGCATATGCAGATGAACAAAGCGGACGAAGAGTTTATGAATAAAGTGATCCGTGTGATTCAGGATAATATAGCCGACGAGAATTTCAATGTGGAACGAATGGCCGACATCTTATGCATGAGCCGTTCGAGCCTGTTGCGGAAAATCAAGATTTTGTTCAATCTGTCGCCCATTGATTTTATCCGGTTGATCCGCCTGAAGAAAGCGGCCGAATTAATCCTGGAAGGAAAATATCGCATCGGATCTATCTGTTATATGGTAGGAATCAATTCGTCTTCCTACTTTACCAAATTATTCCTGAAACAATTCGGTATGACACCGAAAGAGTTTGAAAAACAGAATCAAACCACAAAAGATCAAGTCAAAATAGAGTTGACGGAGAATTTGTAATTGAAAGAAATGATGCAAAAAATGACGCATTTGCGGATTCGACCTTCCCAAATGCGTCATTGCTGCAAAAGTCCTATTTATTGCTTCGTTTGTATAGAATGTATTGCCAGGAGGTATCTATTTTTGTACATCCTCGAATGGAGAACGTCTCCGCAGAGAGGGGTAAATCTTAAATCGGATTATATCCTTGACAAACAAGTATTATTATGAAGAATAATAGGTCTGCTATTAAATCGCTGTTCCTTTGCGTTTCCGCACTGACAGTTTCCGGCGCTGTTTTATCCGGATGTGTTGAACGAACCACCTTGAATGCCGGTGAATGGTCGCTGGCTTATGATGCCCGGACAAACGGCATAGATATAACGAAAGGTTCGAAGCTTATTTACGATAATGTATATGTATCTTATACGCTTTCGGACAGTCTCGTTTCCTCCCGTAATTATACGAAGCATACGGTTTCTACCGAAAAAATCAAGGATGATTTCGGTGAAGGTTACCTCTATGAAGTGACGTATATCGGCGACAAGCTGCCCCTCTTGGTTCAGTCGTTCTATATTTATCCCGAAAAGGAGTATGTGTTGACTGATTTTACCTTGGAAGATGCTTCCGGAATTGCAACCAACTACATGGCTCCGGTCAATGTAGACCGGATGCCGGAAGTGTTGGGGGAGGGAGAGAATAATCGTGCCCTTTTTATCCCCTTCGATAATGATTGCTGGATCAGGTACCAGTCTCATCCCCTTACGTTCACCGACTTGACCAGTTATGAAGTTACTGCCGTTTTCAACAATGCAAGCCGGGAAGCGATAGTTGTCGGTTCCGTAGAACACGATAACTGGAAATCGGCCGTAACAATGGGGAAAGGTACCCGGTACAATATCGGTTCGTTGGTATGCTATGGCGGTGCTGCCGATAAAACCACACGCGACTCCAAACCTCACGGCGCCCTGAAAGGCGCTAAAGTGAAATCACCGAAAGTGCTGTTGGGCTTTTTTGAGGATTGGCGCGAGGGGCTGGAAGCGTATGCCCGGGCAAATGCCGTGATTGCTCCTCCCAAACCCTGGGATAAAGCAGTGCCTTTCGGTTGGAACAGTTGGGGGGCATTGCAGTTCAATCTCACTTATACCAAAGCGTTGGAAGTTTCGGACTACTACAAACAGAATTTGCAGCATAATCAGTTCGTGAATGCGGATAAGTTAGTATACATCGGACTGGATTCGGGGTGGAACAGCTTTTCGGAAGAAGAATTGAAAGACTTTGTAAACAGATGTAAGGCCAACGGTCAGGTAGCCGGTGTTTATTGGACTCCGTTTACCGACTGGGCTAAAAATCCGGAACGTGAAATAAAGGAAATGCCGGGTTGCCGGTATAAAGATGTTTACCTGTATGCCAACGGAAAGCCCCAGGAACTGGACGGCGCTTTTGCTGTCGACCCTACCCACCCGGCTATCGAAGCGATGATGAAGAGCATTTCCGGGTTGTTCCATCGGGCCGGCTTCGAATATGTGAAAATGGATTTTATGACTCACGGAGCCATGGAGGCCGACCGGTGGTATAACGGGGAAATACAAACCGGAATTCAAGGTTACAATTATGGCATGAAACTGCTGGATAAGTATTTCGGCGATATGTATATCAACCTCTCCATCTCTCCGGTATTCCCCGCCCAGTATGCACAATCCAGGCGAATCGCCTGCGATGCCTGGAACAAGATGAAGGATACCGAATATACATTGAATGCACTTTCTTACGGTTGGTGGCAAGACCGGATTTATCAGTTCAACGACCCCGACCATATCGTACTGCGTGAAGCGACAGACGGAGAAAACAGAGCCCGTGTCACTTCGGGAGTCGTTACGGGGCTTTTCATCGCAGGCGATGATTTCAGTAAGGACGGCCCGGAAGAGGTGAAAAACAAAGCGATGAAATACATGACCAATAGTGAAATCAACGCTATTGCCAACGGCGAAGCTTTCCGTCCGGTAGAAGGAGACGGTGAGAAATCGGAAAACCGGTTTGTACGTATAGATAAGGATGGAAAAGCCTATTATGCAGTATTCAACTATACGGATAAAGAACTGAAGATGACGGTTGCTCTGGAACGTCTGGGGCTGGACTCCGCAAAAGAATACGAACTGAAGGAATTGTGGAGCGGTGCGGAAAGCAGCGTCCGGACAAATCTGGAGGTTATGGTGCCCGCATGCGATGCCGTTATTTTCCGCATGGAATAATAAACCGACTATACACTTTAAATCATACTTAAATTGGTAAATTATGAAAAGAATCAGTCTTATTAATTTAATCCTCCTTATGCTTTGCTGCGGCAATCTGCTGGCACAAAACATAACAGTTACCGGAAAGGTAACCGACACCGCATCAGAACCGGTTATCGGGGCCAGTATAACCGTGAAAGGTACTACAAACGGTACAGTTACGGATTTCGAAGGTAAGTTTACCTTGCAAGTACGGCAAGGAGATATCCTGCATATTTCCTATATCGGTTATGCAAGTCAGGATGTGAAAGTAGCAGGCAATCAACCTGTCAGGGTGGTGATGGCGGAAGATACCGAAGCATTAGACGAAGTGGTGATTGTAGGTACTTCCATGAAGAAAAGCGATTTGACGGGCGCCGTTGCCAGCATAAGCTCTAAAGTGTTGCAGGAGAAGCCGGTTACGAATGTAAATCAGGCATTGCAAGGACGTATTGCCGGTGTATTTGTTTCACAGAGCGCCAAGCCGAGC
Source organism: Parabacteroides sp. (assembly GCA_020860905.1). Lineage (GTDB taxonomy): Bacteria > Bacteroidota > Bacteroidia > Bacteroidales > Tannerellaceae > Parabacteroides_B. The sequence goes on from JAJBTJ010000238.1 coordinate 6,892, forward strand.
GACGATGCTTCCATCAAAATCCGCGGTATCAATACCATCAACGGTTCTACCGACCCTATCTATGTAGTAGACGGCTTGGTGATGGATAACGCGTATTCGGGATTCAACGCTGTGAATTTGAATGACGTGGCTTCTATCGAAGTGCTGAAAGATGCTTCCGCTACCGCCTTGTACGGTTCCCGCGGTTCGAACGGTGTGGTAGTTATCACCACTAAAAAAGGCAGGAAAGGCGAAGGGCAGGTTACTTATGACGGTTGGGTCGGTTTCCAGACGTATGGCCATACTCCGAAAACCATGGATACCAGGCAGTTGTTCGAACTCCGTAAAGAGGCGTATGTGAATGGGTATCGCCAAACGAATCCGGACGGGGATGTGAATGCTTATATCGACGACGTGGTGATGGGCTCGAACAGCGTATTTGCCGATTATGAACTCGAGGCTTACCGGAACAATGACAACTACGATTGGTTGGATAGGGTTAGCCGTACGGGTGTCCAGCACAACCATGTGATAAGTCTTTCGAACGGGAACGACAAAGGTTCCTATTACATCAGTTTCGGTTACACCGATAATAAGGGCTTGATTGAGAAATCGGAACAACAGAAATATTCCGGACGTATCAATGCCGAGCAGGCAATCAAATCCTGGTTGAAGGTAGGTACCAACACTTCTTTTACCCGTACGGAAAACACGTTGGTAGACGACGGAGTGATGAGCCGCGCCCGGGGCGCCAATCCGATGTTGGCTATCTCGGATGAAATCATGACGTTGAACTGGCAAGGTAATTACGACCAGAACAACTTTAACCCGATTCGTTCTTTACGTGTGGATGAAGATTTGGTTTATAACCGGTTGATGAGTTCTACTTATATCAACATCAATCCGTTGGAAGGGTTGAATTTCCGTTCTACTTTTTCAATCGATTACGCACAAAAACAGAAAAACAAATATACTCCGAACGATATTCAGGAAGCTTATCGTTACGGAACGAACGGTGAAGCGAAAGACGATCGCGACACACGTACCGTATGGCAATGGGATAACTCTTTATCTTATGAAAAGAGTTTCGGCAAGCATAAGTTGAATGCGATGGTAGGTACCAGTGCCACACGTACCTCTTTCAGTTATATCAACGCCGCTTCGAAAGGGTACGACCTGAACTGGTTCGGTTATCATAACCTGGGTGCGGGATATAAAGCGAATGAACGCGAGTTGGGAACAGGATGGTCGGAAGCTACGTTGCTGTCATACCTGGCGCGTGTCAATTATAACTATGCAGGCAAATATCTGTTAACGGCTACCGCCCGTTACGATGGTTCTTCCAAATTTGCAAAAGGAAACCAATGGGGTATTTTCCCCTCCTTCTCCGCTGCATGGAATATCACGGAAGAAGAATTCATGAAAGACCAGCATATATTCGACCAGTTGAAATTACGCGCCGGCTTTGGTATCGTAGGTAACCAGAATACGGTAGACAATGACGGCAACAGCGTGGATTTTGCTTATTTGTCGATGTGTAATCCGGGGAATACGGTAACTAACGATGTGTATTCGGGAACTATCAAAAGTAACGGCCGCCGGGGTACGCCGGATGTTACCTGGGAAAAACAGCACCAGTGGAATCTGGGTGTGGATATGGGAGTCCTGGAGAACCGCATCCGTTTCTCGGCCGATGCTTTCCTGATTAAAAATAAAAATTTGCTGCTTAGCCGCGCATTGCCTACTACGACCGGTTATACCACTACCATCGAAAATATCGGAGCTATTCAAAATAAAGGACTGGAATTCGCTTTGAATGCGAATGTGCTGAAAACGAAAGATTTTGAGTGGAACTTTGCCGCTACGTTGTCGATGGATAAGAATAAGGTAACCCAACTGTACGGGGATGCAGACGTTATTTACAAAGTAGACGGCGACCGTAACATCCAGAAAGAAGGGAACCTGTTTGTAGGCGAATCCCGTAATACGCTCTATATGTGGAGAACCGGCGGTATCGCTCAGGTCGCTGATATGGAAACGTTGAACAAGATAGATTGGAACGGTTATCATGTAAATCCGGGCGACCTGTATCCGCTGGATAGTTTTCAAGACAATCAGATCGACCAGAACGACCGGGTAGTTATCGGCTCTACCGATCCTAAGTTCTACGGCGGTTTCTCTACCGACTTTACCTGGAAAGGAATTTCGTTGAACGCCGTATTCAACTACTCTTACGGAGCCAAAAAGCTGAGCCCCTGGTATGAAAGCTTAATCGGAAGTACAGGAACAAGTGTTGCATCCGTCGATTTGCTCGACCGCTGGACTCCGGAAAATCCGAATGCCAGATTCCCGCGCGTATTAGCCGGATTCGACTACCGTCACTATGGCGCGAGCGATATGGATTTCAGTGTTCAGAAGGCATCTTTCCTCCGCCTCTCTGCGTTGACCTTGTCTTATACATTCGACAATAAGATATTGAATACCTTGAAATTGAGTAACCTGCGTGTATATGCCACGGGTACTAATCTCTTCTGCTTGACTAATTACAACGGTTACGACCCCGAAACCGGCGATTGGTATCCTCCCACGCGTATGTATACAGTCGGTATCAATTTAGCATTTTAACCGAAGAAGAGACAGATGAAATAGTTAATTTTAAAAAGAAGAATACAATGAAAAAAGGATTTAGATATACAGCGATATATGCATTGGCACTTGCCTTTGCTTTCCATACTTCTTCCTGTTCCGACTTCCTGCAAGTGGAACCTACCGGGTCAGTGCCGGAAGATGAAGCTTACAAGCACGTAAATGTAATCGAAAAATTGGTTTTAGGATTATATAATGACTATCGCGGATGCAAAGAAGGGCGTAATGGCTTGATGACTAATCTGGGGAACGACGAAACCCAGCAGGGGAACTACCAGTTGATTTCATCCGGCGACCAGGCCGGTATGGATAAATACAACGGACAATTGAATCCGACTTCCACCCAGGTGGCGTCTATTTGGAACAATCGCTGGCCGGCTGTAGTAACGGCCGCCAAGGTAGTATATGCAGCTAACCGGGCGACCGAAGAGCCTGAAAAGGCTGCGCAATTGCTGGGTGAAGCCAGTTTCATACGTGGATTGCTGATGTTCGAATTAAGTATGTATTGGGGCGAAATTCCTATCATCGATATGGACCGCACAGAGGAACTGGGCCTGGGCCCTCAGCCTTTAACGGATGTCTGGACTTACATCATCGATGACTTGAAAACAGCTTCCGAAAGTTTGCCGCCCTCATACGACGGCCAGCCGCAACGGGCTACTCGTGGCGCTGCACTGGCGATGCTGGGAAAGGCCTATATGTCGGCACCCAAAGAAACGGGATTCCGTGATTTTGCAAAGGCAGACTCCTGCTTCAAAGAGATTATCAACATGAACCGTTACGAACTGTTACCGGATTACGGCGATTTGTACAAATACGATAATCCGAATACGAAGGAAGCTATTTTCGAATTGCAGTTCAATCCGAAATGGCCGTATTGTAACTATTGGGAATTCGACTGCGGCTCGCGTGCCTGCGACTCTTGGTTCGGTCAGGAATGTTCTTTCTCGGGATATGATTTCCTGGTTCCTACTCCTTTTGCGTACAAGACGGAAGCCGACGGCGGTATCTGGGAAGAGGGCGACTTGCGTAAAGACGAAGCATTGCGCTATGATTTTACTTACTATACCGACCGGGATGACGACGGAAAGAAACTGCCGAACGGCGAACGCCGTTACAAAACTCCCGACCTGAGCAAAACGACGTGGACGGGTACAACCGATGAATTAGACCCACATATCAAAAAGTTCGAGGATTTTCGTACGGATGCCTTGTCGGGTTTCGGTATCAATAATATGTGGAATTCCGGAAAGAATTTCCCGATGATTCGTTACGCCGACGTATTGTTGTTACATGCCGAATGCCTGAACGAACTGGGGCAAACGGCCGAAGCCGTAAAAATCGTGAACGATGAAATCCGTAGCCGTGCCTGGGGGGCGAAACTGCCGGGTGCAGATAAGAAGGAACTTCCGGCCGACAAGAAATGGAGTACCGGGATGGGTAAGGATGAGTTCAGCGACAAGATTATGGACGAACGTTTCCGCGAACTTTGCTTTGAAGGCTGGCGCCGTATCGACTTGCTCCGTACCGACAAGTTCGTCAAACTGGTAAAAGAACGTAACCGTTGGGCAAAAGAATCGGGAACCATCCAGGATTTCCACAAGCGTTATCCTATTCCTGATACCGAAATCAAAACGAATAGTGCATTCAGTCCCGACGATCAGAATGAGGGATATAGCAAGTAGCTTGTTTCTATCCGTATAATTTTAGAAGCATCAGGAGGGAAACGTACGCTTCCTTTCCGGTGCTTCCTTTTTTCAGGGGAAGTAGCATGAAAGTAACACATAAAATAGAGACGCATACGCAGGCCGGTGAACCGGTTATAAGATTCACAGTAGAGAACTCCTCCGGAGCCTGTGTGGAATTTACCAATTGGGGCGCCCGGTGGATTACGGCTATCGTACCTGATGCGGATGGCACATTAGCCAATGTGTTGAGGGGGTATGAACATATTTCCGGGTATCTGCATGATACCTACTATATGGGAGTTACGATAGGGCGGTTTGCCAACCGTATAGCCGATGCTTCGTTTACGATAAACGGGAAAACCTGCCGGTTGGAAGCCAATGACGGGCTGAACACCAATCATGGAGGGTATTCCGGCTTTCATCAAAAAATATGGCAATGGGAAGAATTGCCGGATGGAATTCGTTTCCGGCTGAACTCGCCCGACGGGGAGGGCGGTTATCCGGGGAATGTCTGTATTACCACCACCTATTGTTTCAGTGAAAAGAATGAACTTTAGGTTTGCCACCGGGCTGAAACAGACAGCGCTACTTATATCAATCTAACGAACCACGCTTATTTCAATTTAAGCGGAACGGGCAAAAAGATAACACGCCATTGGTTACAGATTCCTGCCACCCGTATACTGGATACCACTCCTGCGTTTATTCCCACAGGAAAGAGCGTAAGCGTGGCAGGCACTCCTTTTGATTTCACAGTTCCGAAGCAGATAGGAAAAGAGCTTTATACAGACAATGAGCAATTACGCTGGAATGAGGGGTATAACCACTGCTATATTTTAAAGGATAAGGTATCTTCCGAAATGGTACAGGCGGCATCTTTATATGATTTCGCTACCGGCAGACAACTGGTTGTCACGACCGATTTACCCGGAGTGCTGCTTTATACCGCCGGATACTATCGAGAACCGGATACGGCAGTTTGCCTGGAAACGCAGTTTTATCCCGATACTCCTTCGCATCCCGGGTTCCCTTCGTGCCTGTTGCAACCGGGAGAAGTGTATGAACACCGTACGGTGTTCAGTTTTGAATTGATAAAAAACGAAAATACGATAAAATGAAAAACAGTAAAAAAGTATTCGCATTGCTGGCCTTTATAGGGGTTGTGCATGGCATGCACGCACAACCCGTGTATCTGCATAGCGATAATCCGCAAACACACTGGAAGGTAAAAGCCCGAGAAGAAGTCGGTCCGGATGTTTCCGCCTTATGTGAAAGCACCTATAACGCTTCTGCATGGGTGGACGCAGTCGTTCCCGGTACCATTTTTAACGCGTATGTGGTGGCCGGATTGGAAAAAGATCCGAATTTCGGCGATAATATCCACCAGGTAGACCGCAGCAAATACGATCGCAGTTTCTGGTATCGTACTACCTTTCCTGTGCCGGACGATTTTACCAAAGAACGGATTTGGTTGAACTTCGATGGTGTGAACCGCCGTGCGGAAATCTATCTGAACGGCGTGGCGTTGGGTAAGCTGGATGGCTTTATGCACCGCGGACGTTTCGATATCACGAAGATGGCGAACCGTGACCGGGAAAATGTACTGGCGGTGCTGGTACATATGCCGGACACGCCGTTGGCCAACCAGGGTAGCCCTACTTACCTGTCGAGCGGCGGATGGGACTGGATGCCCTACGTGCCGGGACTGAATAGCGGAATCACGGATAAAGTTTTCCTAACCAACACCGGAACAATCACGTTGATTGACCCGTGGATACGTACAGACTTGCCCACCCGTGCCCGCGCCGACCTGAGCGTAGCATTGGAAGTGAAGAACCACTCGGCGGAAAAGGCAAAAGTAAGGGTACGCGGAACCATTACCCCGGAAAACGTCGTTTTTGAGAAAGAACTGGATTTGAATGCGAACGCCACCGAACAGGTGAAATTCGATAAGCGTTATTTCCCGCAGCTTTGCATCGATCAGCCCCGCTTGTGGTGGCCGAATGGATACGGGGAACCGAACCTTTATACCTGTAAATTCGAAGTGTTGGCCGACGGTAAGGTTTCCGAAACGAAAGACGTTTCTTTCGGTATCAAGAAATATACGTATGATAAAGAAGGCAATACATTCCATATTTATATCAATAGCGTACCTGTCTTCATCAAGGGAGCCAACTGGGGAATGTCCGAGTATATGCTCCGTTGCCGCGGCGCAGAATACGATACCAAGGTTCGTTTGCATAAGGAAATGAATTTCAATATGATTCGTAACTGGCTGGGCTCCGTTACAGACGAGGAATTTTATGAGGCGTGCGACAAGTACGGCATCCTGGTATGGGAGGACTTCTGGATTAACTCTAACCCCAACCTCCCTTACGACCTGCACGTTTTTAATAACAACATGATAGAAAAAATCAAACGCATCCGCAATCATCCCAGCATCGCCGTATGGTGTGGCGACAATGAATCGAATCCCCAACCTCCGTTGGAAGGATGGATGGCGGAAAATGTCAGGACTTTTGATGGCGGCGACCGTTATTTCCAGGGAAATTCCCATGCCCAGGGACTGACGGGCAGCGGTCCGTGGGGAGCATTCGAACCCCGTTTCTACTTTACCGAATATCCGGACGGGCTGGAAGGCGATCCGGCACGCGGCTGGGGATTCCGTTCGGAAATCGGTACGGCCGTGGTGCCTACCTTCGAGAGTTTCAAGAAGTTTATGCCCCGGGAGAACTGGTGGCCGCGCGATGAAATGTGGAACAAGCATTATTTCGGACCGAGTGCTTTCAATGCGGCTCCCGACCGTTACGATGCTACCGTTGCCAAGAGTTATGGAAAACCGGAAGGCATTGAGGATTATTGCCGGAAAGCCCAACTTGTCAATATCGAATCGAACAAGGCCATGTATGAAGGCTGGTTAGACCGTATGTGGGAAGATGCATCGGGTATCATGACCTGGATGGGACAATCGGCATACCCTTCTATGGTTTGGCAGACGTATGATTATTACTATGATTTGACCGGGGCTTTCTGGGGAGCGAAATCGGCTTGCGAACCGGTGCATATCCTTTGGAATCCTGTTACGGACGGCGTGAAGATTGCCAATACCACTGCCCGCGACAGGGAGGGAATGACGGCTGAAGTGAAAGTGTATAATATGGACGGTAAGCCGGTAGCGGCTTATACTAAATCGGCGACAGTCAATTCGCCGGCCAACTCTACCGTACAATGTTTCACCATTGATTTCAACAAGAACCGGGAGAACCTGTCGTTGAACAAGCCAGCTTATGCTTCGAGTACTTCGTACGGGCAGCCTGCCGATGCGACAGATGGCAGGAAAGATACCCGCTGGGCTGCCGTAAAAGCGGAAAATGAATGGATTTATGTAGATTTGGGCAGCGTGAAACCTGTAGGGGGCGTGCGCCTGGACTGGGAAGCCTCTTTTGGAAAGGGCTATAAGATACAGGTATCCGATGATGCCGTGACATGGAAAGAAGTTTATAAAACGAATGAAGGCCGCGGCGGAGTGGATGAAATAACTTTCCCGGAGGTAGATGCCCGCTATGTACGTATGTTCGGTACGGAGTTAGGCTGGTGGTTTGGGTATTCGTTGTGGAGCTTCGATGTGCTGGGCGGTACATTGCCCAGTGAAAAATTAAGTGATGTACACTTTATCCGCCTCACATTGAAAGACAAAGCGGGAAAGGTGATTTCCGAAAACAACTACTGGCGCGGGAACGACCGGCTGGACTTTACGGCTCTGAATAGTTTGCCGAAAGCCGACTTGAAAGTCTCTTCCAAACTGGTGCGTAAGAACGGGCAGGCGGAGATACTGGCTGCCGTCACCAATCCTGCATCAGCCAAGAGTGTAGCTTTTGCCGTGCATGTGCAGGCTGTACGCACTTCGGATGGAGAACGTATTCTTCCTGCCGTCATGAATGATAACTATTTCACGCTGATGCCCGGTGAAACAAAAGATATTCGCATTACATTCGATGAGGCGTTGTTGCAGGGCGGTTTTTATAAATTGTTGGTAACCCCTTATAACAATAAATAAGATGGGAATCTGTAAACTGATGTTTTTTTATGTGGGTTTGGTTTGTTTGTCGAATCCGGCTTTTGCCGGATCCGGCAAACCCGTTTATAAAGATAAATCCGCCACGATCGAGCAGCGTGTAAACGACTTGATGGAACGAATGACCTTGCATGAAAAAGTATTGCAACTCCAGAATCGAGCTTCGGGGAAGGCCGGCGAAATAGAAAGAATCTTTGCCGGAGAAAGCTATGGCACTACCCATGAAATGAGTATGTCGGCCTATGATTGTGCTGTGATGTATAAAGAATTGCAGGATTATATGCTGACAAAGACCCGGTTAGGTATTCCTATCCTCACCTCTGCCGAAGGCATACAGGGAATTATCCAGAATAATTGCACCCTGTTTCCGCATGCGTTGGCTCAGGGAAGTACCTTTAATCCGGCATTGGTCAGGCGGATGACCGAAGCTGCCGGTGAAGAAGCGAAAGCCATAGGTATCCATCAGATATTGTCGCCCGTGCTGGATATAGCCCGCGAACTTCGTTGGGGACGTATCGAGGAAACTTTTGGCGAAGATCCTTATCTGATTTCTGAAATGGGAATCGCTTTTGTTAAAGGTTACCAGAAGTACGCCATCACTTGCATGCCCAAACACTTTGTGGCGCACGGAACTCCCTCCGGAGGTTTGAACTGTGCAGGGGTAAGCGGCGGTGAACGTGAACTGAGAAGCCTGTATCTCTATCCGTTCCGCAGAGTTATTAAAGAAACTTCCCCTTTGGCGGTAATGACTTGTTATAGTGCATACGACGGTGTACCGGTGACCGGTTCGTCTTATTACATGACCGATATTCTCCGGGATGAATTGGGCTTTAAGGGGTATGTTTATTCTGATTGGGGGTCGGTGGAACGCCTGATGACCTTTCATCATGCCGCAGGCAGCCGGGAAGAAGCGGCTCGGATGGCTTTGATGGCAGGCGTCGATTTGAATATAGATTCTTCTTATGAAACGTTGGAGCAGTCGGTACGGGAAGGACGGCTGGATATAGAGTATATAGATCGTGCCGTACGCAGAATGCTGGCTGTAAAATTGGCGTTGGGATTGTTTGACCAGCCGTATGGTGATCCTGCCGGGGTGAAGAAAGTAGTGCGTAATGCCGATAAAGTGGCCCTGGCAAAAGAGGTGGCTGATGAAAGTGCGGTATTGTTGGAAAATAAGAATCATATCCTGCCGTTGGATTTGAAGAAGTACAAATCGATAGCTGTGGTAGGGCCTAATAGTGACCAAGCTGTGCTTGGGGATTATGCCTGGACTGCCGGCGGCACGAAAGAAGCAGTGAGCTTGTTGCAAGGCTTGAAAGAGGCGGTTGGGAAAAATACCATCATCCGTCATGCCGATGGATGTGATTGGTGGAGCCGGGATAAATCTCGTATCGCTGAGGCGGTAGAGCTGGTTCGCAACAGCGATGTAGCTGTGGTAGCTATCGGTACCCGGAGCACTTATCTGGGAAGAAGCCCTCAATACTCTACTGCCGGTGAGGGGTTCGACCTTTCTTCGTTGGAGTTGCCCGGAGTGCAACTGGAATTATTGAAAGAAGTAAAAAAAAACAGGCAAGCCGGTGGTGGTCGTGTTTATATCCAGTAAACCGCTGGCCATGCCCTGGGTAAAAGAACAGGCAGATGCCGTGCTGGTACAATGGTATGCAGGCGAACAGCAAGGAAACACGCTGGCGGATATTCTGACCGGAAAGGTTAACCCGTCGGGAAAACTGAATGTTTCTTTTCCGCGCAGTACTGGAAACACGCCTTGTTTCTACAATCATTTCGTAACCGACCGGGAAGAGCCGTTCGACCAACCGGGAACTCCTGACGAACCGAAAGGGCATTATGTCTTCGACACGCCCGAACCGCTGTGGAACTTCGGGCATGGCAAGAGTTACACGACATTTGATTACGAGGGATGCGTATGGAGTGATTCCGTACTGACAGCCAAAGATACATTGACTGTTACGGTGACAGTAAAAAACACAGGAAAATACGACGGGAAAGAAGTGGTACAGCTCTACGTCCGCGACAAGGTCAGTTCAGTAGCTACGCCCGTCCAGCAGTTAAAAGCGTTTCGGAAAGAATTGCTAAAACGGGGAGAAGCCAAACAAATCGAGTTAGTGCTTCCTGTGTCGGAATTGGCTTTGTACAATGCTAAAATGGAAGAAGTGGTAGAACCCGGCGAATTTGAAATCCAGATAGGGGCAGCTTCGGACGATATTCGCATGAAACGGATAATACTCGTAAAATAAATAAGATAAAAAACAGTAGAAACCGCCCGGAAGGGGGGGGGATCGTGGCGGGAGCCGACCGAATGTTTTATCGGGCAGCGGCCATAATCGAAGAAGGAAAAATGAGGGATTCTTCTCCGTGAGTGAATATTTCTTAGCTGTACGTTATCCTTTTTTCTTAGCTTTATAAGCAGACGGGGGCATGCCCATCGTCCGGGTAAAGAGCCGGGAAAAGTAAAGGGAATCTTCGTAGCCCACCAAGGGGCTGATTTGGTTGATTTTCAGGTTCGTAAAATCCAGGTAATGACAGGCTTCCTGTATCCGGAGATACGTGAGGTATCGAAGCGGAGAGGAGCCTGTTTTTTCTTCGAACAGGGTGGAAAAGTAAGAAACCGACAGCTTCACTTCCGCAGCAATCTCCGCCAGCCGGATGGTCTTGCTCAGGTTTTCCTGCATGAAGTGAATGGCCGCCTGTACCACATCCTGGTTCTTGCAGTCGTTGCGCAACGAGCCGCAATCGCGATACTCGCCGATAAACTTCATGGAACCCAGGAAATGAAACAGGCTGGCGGTGGCATAGAGCATGTAGTTCTTGTTGTATCCCGAACTCACGGAAGAATAAATCTCCTCGAACAGCACCAGTCTTTCCTTGATGCGCGAATCTTCCTGTGGCGTGATATTTTTCGGACGGTTGAAGCCGGCGCTGAAGAACGCAGCTTTCGCACCGTTGAAATGTATCCAGTAAATACTCCAGGGATTCCCGGCCTTGCTGCCGTAAGCGTGTGCCTGGCGCTCGGGCAGGATAAAGAACTGGTTGGCGGTAACAGTATAGCGGTGATTTTCCAGTTCGAACCAACCCGCTCCTTCCACACAATAAATGAGCACGAATTCCTTCGCTTCTTCACAGGTACGTTCCCGGTAATGGAAGCCGGCATGCGGATAGTATCCGATGTCGGTAATGTAAAGCTCTGAACCTAACGGGTCGTGTTTCAGCTCGTCGATAAGGAACACGGGAAGCACTACGGCGCGTTCTCCTTTAAACCCTTCTTTTACTCGCGGCATATTTTCGTGTATTAGGAGTGGGGAACAAAGATAAACGACTTTACCGGTTCCTGCAACGGGGCCTCATTTCGCCGGAAGGATAAATTCCGCGTCAAAATTCTTATTTTATGGTGCATTTGAACGCTACTTTATTTCGTAACTTCCGTACATTTGCGTTGTAATTTTTAATCGATAAAATAATGCCATGAAAGAAAGACTGTTCTTTTTGATATGTTTTTTATGCATATCGTTTCTATCGAAGGCGGCCGATAAGCCGGTAATCAAAATCAGTACGGCAGACGTAGACCTTATTTATAAGGTGGGCGATAACGGACGTTTGTATCAGAGTTATTTAGGAAAAAAACTGAACCACGCTTCGGATATAGCCCATCTGCCGCAAGGTACGGAGGCTTACCTCACCCACGGCCTGGACGATTACTTCGAACCGGCTATCCATGTGGTGCACAACGACGGCAACCCCTCCACCTTGTTAAAGTATATCTCTCACGCCACCAATCCGGTTTCACCGGGAGTGGACGAAACCGTCGTTACCTTGCGCGACGATAAATATCCTGTAACCGTGAAGCTGCATTACGTTACTTATCAGAAAGAAAACCTGATTAAGACGTTTACCGAAATCAGCCACCAGAAGAAGAAACCGGTAGAACTGCAAAAATACGCTTCTTCCATGCTGCACCTCAACCGGAACAACTATTTCCTTACCGAGTTTTGCGGTGACTGGGCAAGCGAAGCGCATGTAAAAGAACAGCCGTTGGAATTCGGGAAGAAAATCGTCGATACCAAACTGGGCACGCGGGCCGATATGTTCTGCTCGCCCTTCTTCCAACTTTCACTGGATGGCCGGGCGGAAGAGGAGCGGGGCGAAATCCTGGTGGGCACATTGGGCTGGACCGGTAATTTCCGCTTTGTTTTCGAGGTGGATAACAAGAACGAACTGCGCGTTATCTCGGGCATCAATCCGTATGCTTCGGAATATAGCCTGAAACCGAACGAAATTTTCCGCACGCCCGATTTTTACTTTACCTATAGCTTTGCCGGTAAAGGCCAGGCGAGCCGCAACTTCCACGACTGGGCCCGCAAGTACCAGGTGAAAGACGGAGAACAAACCCGCATGACGCTGCTGAACAACTGGGAAGCCACTTATTTCGATTTTAACGAAGAGAAGTTGGTGAAACTGATGGACGATGCGGTGAAACTGGGCGTGGATATGTTCTTGCTCGACGACGGCTGGTTTGCCAATAAATATCCTCGCAGCAGCGACCGTCAAGGTTTGGGCGACTGGACGGAAACAGCCGGCAAGCTTCCTAACGGAATAGGATACCTCACGGAAGCCGCCCGGCAGAAAGGCATCAAGTTCGGTATCTGGATAGAACCGGAAATGGTGAATCCCAAGAGTGAATTATACGAGCAACATACCGATTGGGTAATCCGCATGCCTAACCGCGACGAATATTATTTCCGTAACCAGTTGGTACTCGACCTCAGTAATCCCAAGGTGCAGGATTATGTGTTCGGCGTGGTCGATAACCTGATGACCCGTTATCCGGATATCGCTTTCTTCAAATGGGATTGCAACAGCCCGATTACGAATATTTACTCTGCTTACTTGAAAGACAAACAATCGCACCTGTACATCGACTATGTACGCGGATTGTATAATGTACTGGAACGTGTGAAAGCGAAATATCCGAACCTTCCGATGATGCTTTGCTCCGGCGGCGGAGGCCGCTCCGATTATGAAGCGTTGAAATATTTCACCGAATTCTGGCCGAGCGACAACACCGACCCGATTGAACGCCTGTTTATCCAGTGGGGATACTCGCAAGTATTCCCGGCCAAAACGATGTGTGCGCACGTAACCACCTGGAATAAAGAGGCCAGTATAAAATTCCGTACGGATGTAGCCATGATGTGCAAGCTCGGCTTCGATATCAAGTTAACGGATATGAGCCGCGACGACGAGGCTTATTGCCGCGAAGCGGTCGGGAATTATAACCGGCTGAAACCGGTTATTCTCGAGGGGGATATGTACCGGTTGGTATCTCCTTACGGCAGTAACCATACTTCTACGATGTATGTAGGGAAAGATAAGAACCGGGCGGTGGTATTCGCTTTCGATGTGCATCCCCGTTATGCTGAAAAAACGTTGCCGGTACGCTTGCGGGGGCTCGATGCGAATAAAATGTACCGGGTGAAAGAAATCAACGGGATGCCGGGAACCGGTTCTTCTTTACCGGGTAACGGCGAAGTGGCTTCGGGCGAATACCTGATGAATGTAGGGCTGGATGTGTTTACCGCCCGGCAGTTGAATAGCCGGGTTATCGAAATCGTATCGGAATGATTCTTATTTCTCTTTACCATCTTGTCACCATCCGGCGATGCTAACCGGATAGGGCGGTAGAATCGGTATCGGGGGCAGCCGGCGAAAACCCGGAAGAGGTATATAGTTGTATATACTCTCTTCCGGATTAACTTATTATTTTTCCCTTTTCCCCTTATTTACCTTGTTTTGCAAGCGGCTGCCATCCGGGGTGTCGCCTCTTTTTATGCTTTTCTTTGTCATCTCTTGAAAGTACATGACAAAAAATTCTTTTCTCGAAAAAACAATCTTTGCTCGCCGCGAAGGCGTCTGCCGACGGCGCCTACCGGCGGTCATCCTTTTTTATC
>JAJBTJ010000117.1 GCA_020860905.1 Parabacteroides sp.
CTGTCAAGAGAAAAAAGGATGACCGCCGGTAGGCGCCGTCGGCAGACGCCCTCGCAGCGAGCGAAGACTGTTTTTTTACTAAAAAAGAATTTTTTGTCATGTACTTTGGTTATCTCTTATAGACGAAACAGCAATCTTTCCGGTAAAAAACAAAAAGAAACAGGAAACCCGATAAATCCTTCTTTTTGCTTTATTTTGGCAGAAAATAAAAACGCATACTCAGTAAAAAAACGTGTTTTAGAAGATTTTTCGCCCATTTAGTCCGGTTTTTTGGAAAGAAAAGCCGGTTTTCGAAAAAACATGCTTATGTTTTTTCCAATTCATGCAGAAGAAATTTAAAAACATAAGCATGTTTTGAAAAAAAGCGTAGCATGAATTCGGTTAATAAACCTGTATTTTTTCCGCCACCGATACCAGGAAACAAAAAAAGCACAGAAAAAGCACGGAAACAACCACCTTAACCTCTTATTTCTACTTAAAATCGTATCAAAAACAAATTATCATCCAGCCGCCAAAGCACACCAATTTCCATCAAAATAAAATAGAATCGGGCTATTTTCCATCCAATCACTCCATGCTTACCCCATCTGCTTACTTTTTATTAAACCTGAATTTGCCGAGAAAGCGATATTTTACGCACCTCGCCGGCCATAACGCAAATAGCCCCTTCACGCAGGGGCTATTTTGACAATTTGACATTTTGTTATGTACGTAGCGTTACTTCAGCTTTTTCACCAACACTTTGTCGATACGCGCCCCGTCCATATCTACAATTTCGAATTCGAAATCGAGCCAGGCGAGTTTTTCGCCGGTTTTAGGTACACGTTCCAGTATACCGAGAATCAATCCGCTCAAGGTGTTGTAGTCATGCTCGGCATATAAATCTTCGCGGTCGAAATGTGCCAGGAAATCGTAAAAAGAATACTGGCCGTCTACCAGCCACGTTCCGTCGGAACGCTCCACGAATTCCTGTTCCTCACCAACTTCGGGAACATACCCGATTAACCCTTCCAGAATATCCGTAAGCGTAACGATGCCTTCCACGCCCCCGAACTCGTCCGTAACGATACCGTATTTTACTTTGTGGTTCTTAAAAAGCGCCAGCGCGTTATATACGCTCAGGTTTTCGGGCACATACTGGGCCGGATGCAACATTCCTTTCAAGTCGAACCCCGGCTTGTCGATTTTCCCGAAAAGGTCTTTCAGGTAAACCACCCCCACGATGTTGTCGAACTTTCCGTCGGCCACCGGATAAACCGTATACAGGTTCTTTTTTACCTTTTCGGCTATCACTTCGTTGCTATCGGTAACGTCGAGCCATACCAAATCGTTCCGGTAAGTCATGATGGAGCCCACATTGCGGTCGCCCAGATTGAAAACCCGTTCTACGATGTCCTGCTCCACTTCCTGCACTTCGCCGTCGTTACGTCCTTCGCGGATAATCGCCTTGATTTCTTCTTCCGTTACCTTGCTGTCGCTGTTTTTATCGATTCCCAACACTTTTACTACCAGGATCGTACTTTTCGACAGGAGCCACACAAAAGGCGACGCCAACCGCGAAAGGAAGTTCATTGGGCGCGCCACCAGCATGGATATACGCTCGGCATTCCCCATACCCAGGCGCTTGGGAACCAATTCGCCGATAATCAAGGTGAGATAAGTAACCAGGATAACAATCGTGGTTTTGGCTATCGCCAGCGAATAAGGCTGTAGCACGTCTACGCCGGCAATTACTTTTGCAAAATTATGGGCGAGCGCCTCGCCCGAGTATAACCCGGTAAGAATCCCGATTAAGGTAATGCCGATTTGAATCGTGGAAAGAAACCGGTCCGGGTCGCCCGACAACTTCAATGCCGTACCGGCCGATTTACTGCCCTGCTTGGCATCGGTTTCCAACTTGCTTTTCCTTGCCGAAACCAAAGCGATTTCGGACATCGAGAAAATACCGTTCAAAACAATAAGGCCTAAAATAATAAGAATTTCCATTGAAATAAACTGGTTTTCTTTTCAGTGAAAAGATAGTGTACGCCGAGGGCAGAAGCAAAGTCTCGCTTTGATTATGCCGGGGCGCAGCCTATCTTCGGTTTAATTTTTCCGTACAAAAATAAGGAATAAAACCGAGACTGAGTGCAGAACACAGAAAGAAGGTGGTAAACGGGTGATTTTTAGAAAAGTAGAAAGCCGACTAAAACCACTAAGAAGCCCATTGAAGTCAAAGTTACTATCCCCATTACGCTCTTTTAGCTGGCAGGATGATTTTATAAGGTTATCAAAACACTGATTTACATACTTTAAGCGGCTGTTTCATCCGCAAATGCAACCGAATTGCTGCAAACGGACGAGATAGCATAAAAAAGAGGAAAATTGGCAACCATTAAAAATAGGGAGTATGAGATAGACTATGTTTTTTCCCGTATATCCCTATTTGTTTACCACCTTTGTCCGTTTGCTTTAAGTAGTTTCTGTGCTTTTGGGTGCTCTTTACGAGCTGCAAGGCGCAGCCACTCGTAAGACTGCTCGTCATCCTGCTCGACACCGTATCCTTTCCCATAACAATAACCCAACATATATTGAGCATTGTCGTATCCTTGCTCAGCAGCTTTACGGAACCATTTCACCGCTTCGACAGAATCAACCGCAAGACCAGTTCCTGTATAATAGCAGAGTCCCAAATTGTACATACCTCCTGGCCATCCATTCTCTGCCGACATTTTGAACCATTTAACAGCCAATGTGTCATTTTTCTCAACGCCATCACCGGTAACATAGCTGTATCCAACAATGCTTTGTGCACCTGAATCCCCCTGCTCTGCATCGTAAAGTAACGACTCGAATCGGGTGGCAGATTCAGGTTTCTTTGGTTCGGAGGCTTCCTCGAGTTCCCGCTGACGTTCCCGTTTATTCTTCTCGCCAGTAGCATCGTAGTACAAGCCCGTGCAGTTGCCCGCTGTCATATATCCGTTGGATTTATTACCCCGTGCTGCCGTTTCGTGCATTCCCGCAAGCGGAACCAGTACCACGAATAAAGGGATGAAAAACAGAGTAGCACGAGAGATTTTGCAAGACATGATGCTCAGTGCAATGATATGAGCCAATATAAGTACGATTAGTATAAATACAAACAACAAATCACCTAAACCACCTCCGAAATGAACCTTTGCGTGCGGCAGAACTCCGCACACGGCAACGAAGAAGAAAAACTCGTAACACCATACCAGCAGATTGAGTATAATCATCAGTCGGCGGCGCATTTCCATTTTTGCAAGCACCTGTCCAATAGTCAGTAATAGCGGAAACAGTGTGGCAAAAATTAAAAAAGCAATAAGTCCTTCCATCAATTTCAATTCAAATTTTGTTTACTCCAGAACTCTTCCACAAGGGGGTCGGTTTTAAAAGTCATAACTAAAAAACGACCGTAACGATCGGCGGTGTAATAATCTCCTATCATATCCATAACACTATATATGTGCCCCAACTCACCTTGTATTCGTTGTGCAGAAACAGCATCGGCACAACAAATCAACTCTACCTCATTGCCATCCACCAGGAGCGGTAAGGTTTGATAGGCATCCGAAACAGGCCCCGGAAGCGAATGGTTGATAAATCCGAAACCATCATCGGTCATCTTCATCTCTACACCCTTTTCTGCAAGCCACCTCTGCCAGCGTCGAGCCAAAACCAGCCCCTCTCGTGTATCAATTACGACCAACTCGAGAAACTGCTCCACTTGCGCGTATTTTTCGCCTGCATACCAAACTATAATCATATTACCGTAGTCGTAATAACAAACAGGGAAAGACCTGAATTTCGTTGCAGCTTCGGTACACAACCAATTATTTACATAGTCGCACTCCGTTTTGTTTGCACAGGGATAAATAACAATTAAACCTTGATCGTCAGGAAAGGCTAATTGCCATGGCACAATGCCATGACAATAACCAGAACCATCCTTTTCAAGTGTTATATCCGAGTCACCGAACCATTCTCTGGCAGATGTAAGTATAAACTCCAACATCTGGTCGTTGCTTCGCAGAGGGGGCAGACTCGACTCAATATGTAATTCTTCGCTCTGAGTTGAAGTACGGCTCCATATAAATACTGCTGCCACCAAAACAACTATGATTAAGGTTATTATCATAAGTTTTTTCATCTTAGGGCTATTTAAAGATATAAAAAAATACCAAGATAGGGCATTAGTTC
>JAJBTJ010000224.1 GCA_020860905.1 Parabacteroides sp.
TAAGCATTGCTTTTTAAGATAGTATCTGAGGCCCGAGGGGCCATACGATGTGGCCAGTGCTTTTCAGGGCTGGGTAGGAAGAAAGAGGTTGTTAGCGAACAGGGGCTCTTTCTTTTGTACAGCCTTTCATGCAATTGTTTGGCTGTCTAAATTCAATTTTTATCATATACTTAGGCTTTTCGATAAAAATAAGGCCGGCTTCCACCGCCCTGCATAATAAAAAGGCATACAATAATAAGGAAAAAACAGCTATCCGCCGCTACCGGACGCCCACTTTTTTACTCAAAAAAGCGAACCGGCCTAATCAAAGCAGCCCCCGGCCTACACCACCTTTCTTCAAAAAGAGAAACAAGCCGGAACAGCCACCATAAAAAAAGACCTTTTCTGTTGGAAATGGAAAAATGAAACCGTTACTTTGCCAGCGATAAATACAATCTGTCATGATAGAAGAAATACTGAAACACAACCGGGAATTCGTACAAAGCAAAGCGTACGAACAATACATTACCAACAAATACCCCGATAAGAAAATCGCCGTAGTTACCTGCATGGACACCCGCCTCATCCAGTTATTGCCCGCAGCCATGGGCTTTAAAAACGGCGACATCAAGATTATCAAGGTAGCCGGAGGCGTGATTTCGCACCCCTTCGGAAGCGCCGTACGGAGCTTATTGGTAGCCATTTACGAGTTAGGCGTAACAGAAATCATGATTATCGGCCATACCGATTGCGGAGCACAGCACATGGACAGCCAGGCGATGATTGCACACATGAAAGAACGGGGCATCACGGAAACCAATATCGACATGCTGCGCTACTGCGGCATCGACGTAGAAGCCTGGCTCACCAGCTTCGACAATACCGAAGAAGCGGTAAAAGAATCGGTGGAGCTGTTACGGCACCATCCGCTGATTCCTGCGGACGTACGGATAAAAGGACTTTTAATCGACTCCGTTACAGGCGAACTGAGCGAATTGGTATAACCACCGGTACATACCCCTATACAACCAACGCAGGGATACGCCCGTTTGTTCCCCGAGGAAAAAACGCATCGTATCCCTGCCTTTATATTATAAACCCTCGCCCCGAATAACCGGCCCCTCCCTGCACAGCCCCCGGAAAACACCGGCCCCGTAGGAGCCCTTGCCGGGCGGACATTCAGAAAAGAGACGCGGAGCGAACGCCTTATCGCCCTACCTTCACCGTAAGCGGCTGCTGTACGCGAGCGGCAAAATCCTTTACATAAGCAAACCAGCTTTCCGGCGTTTCGAAACCCGCCCGGCTCCAGCCGCCGCCGGTGTAATACGTATAGCCGGCACCCTGTTCGTACTCGCCGAGCGCCAGCAAATGGCCGCAAGCCGTTTTCACATCGGTAAACGACGCCGGCGAAACCATCGCCGCATAAATAATGCCGTCGGCCGTTTCAGGCTCCGCATACGCAGCATACCCCCCTTGCGCATCGAAGGCGGTAACACCCCCCTCTTCCGGACGCAACACGATACCCGAAGCCACCGCCAGGCGCGGCGCCTGCATATCGAAATGCTCCACCACCTTATTCAGTTGGTTGCCCGCATCCAGCGAAATGGTACGCGTTTCGGCCACCGGTTCGCCGGCCACGTCGAACGGCGCATACGTAAGGCGGAACGTAACCCGCAAGGGGCCGTTATCCAGCACTTCGTACTTTACGAAGTTGTTACCCAGCCAAATCGTATCGTTAGCAAAAGGAGCCAGCGCCCCCAGCCCGAGCGTACGGCCCACCTTGTAACAGTCGAGCCCTTCGCCGTGGTCGGCATGATAAGAAGCCACGCCGGCCAGGTCGTCTTTATACCACTTGTCGATAACCAGGTTACCCGTTTTCTTCACCCAGAGGTCGATACCGTTGCTGATTTCGCCCGTAGCCTGCAAGGCAGGCCCGTACATACGGAAAGCCGCCCGGTCGTTCTCCCACGCAAAATCGTCTTTCCGCTCCGGAACGAACCGGCCGTATACATGCGGGCTGAAAGTTTCGGGCGTTCCCGGCGCCACCGAGTAAACAACCGATTGCCAGGCCCCTACCGTAGCAGGGAAAAGGAGCGACTGCACCTGTTCTTCGCCGTTTTTAACCAATTGATAAGGAAGCTGCCTTCCCGAAGGGTCGGTTACCACGACCTGCATCCCGTCGGCAAGCCCCAGCTTACCGGCCACAGCTTGCCAGGGAATTTCAACCAGTTCGACCGTCCGGTCTATATCGGACGGGTTGGTTACCGTCACCTCTATTTTTTTTGTTTGCGAGCAAGCCGCCAGCAACAGGCAAACCATACAAAACAATCCGAGTTTCTTCATGGCGCCCCGTTTATTTAGGTTGTTTTCCGATATAAGCCAGGATACCGCCGTCTACATACAAGACATGGCCGTTCACGAAGTCGGACGCATCCGAAGCCAGGAACACGGCCGGCCCCGTCAAATCGTCGGGCGTACCCCAACGGGCGGCCGGCGTTTTGGCAATGATAAACGAATCGAACGGATGGCGCGAACCGTCAGGCTGTATTTCGCGCAGCGGAGCGGTTTGCGGCGTGGCGATATAACCCGGGCCGATGCCGTTACACTGGATGTTGTACTCGCCGTACTCGGAGGCGATGTTGCGGGTAAGCATCTTCAGGCCCCCTTTCGCCGCAGCGTAAGCCGACACCGTTTCGCGTCCCAGCTCGCTCATCATCGAGCAGATATTGATAATCTTGCCGTGCCCCTTCTTTATCATGCCCGGGATAACGGCTTTCGAAACGATAAAAGGCGCGTTCAAATCCACGTCGATTACCTGGCGGAACTCGGCGGCTGTCATATCGCACATCGGGATGCGCTTGATAATACCCGCATTATTCACCAGGATGTCGATTACCCCTACTTCTTTTTCGATGCGGGCCACCATCGCATCGACCTGTTCTTCGTTGGTAACGTCGCACACGTATCCGTACGCTTCGATACCCTTTTCTTTATAAGCAGCCAGCCCTTTTTGCACCAACTCTTCCTTGATGTCGTTGAAAACGATTTTGGCGCCGGCCTCGGCAAACCCGGCCGCAATAGCGAAACCGATACCGTACGATGCCCCGGTTACCAGGGCGATTTTACCTTCGAGAGAAAAATTTACCATGATATGATTGATTTTACAGATTTGATTATCTAAGTTCGTCGATAGCCGAAAAGTCCTGGTCGCCGTAATCGAGGTTCTCGCCACCCATGCCCCAGATAAAAGTATAATTCGTGGTGGCGGCAGCCGAGTGAATCGACCACTCGGGCGAAAGCACGGCCTGGTCGCCCTTCATCCAGATGTGGCGGGTTTCGTCGGGTTGCCCCATAAAATGGCATACGGCCTGCCCTTCGGGCACTTCGAAATAAAAATAGGCCTCCATCCGGCGCGAATGCACATGCGCCGGCATGGTATTCCACACGCTTCCTGGCGCCAGCTCGGTCATCCCCATCTGCAACTGGCAGGTAGGCAACACCTGGTTTACAATCATCTTATTGATGTTGCGGCGGTTCGAGGTTTCGAGCGCACCCATCTCGGCCACCACGGCGTCGGCCTTGGTAATTTTTTTATCCGGGTAGTTGCGGTGCGCCGTAAGCGAATTGAAGTAAAACTTGGCCGGGTTGGCGGCGTCTTTGCTTTCGAAGTACACTTCGCGGTCGCCCGAGCCCAGGTACAACGCCTCTTTGTAATCCAGTTCGAATACATCGTTCCCCACTTTCACGATGCCGGGGCCGCCCACATTGAACATCCCTAATTCGCGGTTACGCAGGAAAACAGGTTGTTTCAGCGGGTCGATGGCTTCGAGTTTCAGGCTCTCGCCACAAGGCATTGCCCCACCCACTACCATCCGGTCGTACATGGAGTACACCATATTCACTTCGTTGGGGGTAAATACGTTTTCGATTAGGAAATCACGGCGCAACCGGCCGGTGTCGTAGCTCTTGGCATCCTCGGGATGCGCGGCATAGCGTAATTCGTAGTTTGTTTTCATATATACTCTATTATTTGTAAACAGCCAAGCGTTATTTTCAGGGCAAACCTGCACGGAAAAACTCTTCCCTCCACCCCGGAAGCCGGTTAAAGCAGCCGCCTCCCCCGGGTTTCACCACCGTTCCGCGCAAATTGCGTAATCGTTTGCA
>JAJBTJ010000179.1 GCA_020860905.1 Parabacteroides sp.
TACGGGTCTAGCTCAGTTGGTAGAGCACTGGTCTCCAAAACCAGGTGTCGGGAGTTCGAGCCTCTCGACCCGTGCGCCGGAAAGCATGCCGGCGTTTTTTTTGTACGGGATAGCCCGGATACCGGAATGTAAAACACGCTGTAGATTATGCCGTTGGTTTATACAAATATGAAACTGAGCGAGGTAGTGGAGGAGTATCCGTCGCTCATTCCCGTGCTGAACCGGTTCGGCATACGCCTGGGGCTGGGCGACCGGTCGGTGGAGGAAATTTGCAGGTCGTATGGGCTGGATACCGATTTCTTACTGGTGGTTATCAATACGTTCCTCAACGAGGAGTATTTCCCGGAGAAGAAGTTGCAAACATTCCATACTTCGCAAATCGTAGACTACCTGATTAAAACCAACCGCTATTATTTACGCTATCAGCTTCCCAATATCGAGCGGCACCTTACGTCGTTTATTTCGCAAAGTAATCCGGAAAATCCTACGCTGGCTTTAATCGGGCGTTTTTTCTCTTCGTTTAAAAACGAGTTTCTGTTGCGTATCGGAAAGGATGAAACGGAGTGGTTTCCGTATTGCCTTTCGTTGAGCGGAAAACTGAACGGCATTACCGGCGAGGAGCAGCCGGGTGTGCTTCATTTGTGTTCTTCCCAATCGGACGAAGACCGTATCGAGGCGTTGTTGTACGACTTGAAGAGTATTATGGTGAAGCATCTGTCGGGCGAGTATAACGAGAATTTATGTTATGCTGTTATTTTTGCTATCGGCAGCCTGGAAAGGGATATTAAACAGCATAACCGAATCCGTTACCGGATATTGGAGCCTATGGTAACGGCTATAGAGAAACTTTGTTTGTGATGTCTTACCGAGATAACCGAATCGCTATTGTTTTATCGGATACGCTCCGTTACCTGGGGCTGCAAAATCTGCTTACTTCTTATTTCGCTCCGGTGGAAATCTCGTATTATCCGGATTTCTTTGCTTTGCATGAGAACGGAAGCGATTTGTACGATTATTATATTACCGATGCCGAGCAGTTCCTGATGAATGCCGATTTTTTTCTTCCCCGGAAAAATAAAACGATTGTATTGGCCGAAGGGACGGTGCCGGCGGCGGCTGCTTCTTTTTCTCATTTTCTTACGTTGTCGGCTACCCAGGAAACGATTATCGGGCAGTTGCAGGGGTTTTTTGTTTCTGAAAGCGCACCGGTTCCGGGCGAGGCGAATAAAGAGTTGTCGGTGCGCGAAATAGAGGTGCTCCAGTTGATTGTAAAGGGGGCTATCAATAAGGAGATTGCCGATAAGCTGTCGATTAGTCTCAATACGGTGTTGTCGCACCGGAAGAATATTACTGCCAAATTGGGGATAAAAACTGTTTCAGGGCTTACTTTTTATGCGATGATGAATGGCTATATTTCGGCTGACGATATAGAGTTGTAAGTGGGTGTCGGGGGGCTTGCTTCTGTGCTCGGCTTGCACTACTTTTCTTCCGAAAAGAGAAGATAGGCTACGCCTCGACATAATCAAAGCAAGCTTTGCTTCTGTCCTCGGCTTGCACTATCTTTGTACCCGAAAATAAAAGCAATTCCTGAGCATGATTGATTTTGTAACGCTTTGCGATTATATAGGTACGTTCGCTTTCGCTATCAGCGGTATCCGGCTGGCTTCGGCTAAACAGTTCGACTGGTTCGGGGCGTATGTGGTGGGATTCGTTACGGCGGTAGGCGGCGGTACGATTCGCGATGTGATGCTAAACTCTACTCCGTTCTGGATGGAGCAACCTTCTTATCTGTTCGTTTCCGG
The DNA here is from genome assembly GCA_020860905.1 of Parabacteroides sp. Lineage (GTDB taxonomy): Bacteria > Bacteroidota > Bacteroidia > Bacteroidales > Tannerellaceae > Parabacteroides_B. The sequence continues at coordinate 1,803 of JAJBTJ010000179.1, forward strand.
GCTGGCGTTGCTTTTCGTTATTATTTTCCGCCGGTATGTAATCCGCCTGAACAATACGATTTTTATTTTCGATGCTATCGGACTGGGTTTGTTCGTGGTAGTAGGTATCGAAAAAACATTGAACTTCGGTTTCCCGATGTGGGTGGCTATTTGTATGGGTACCATTACCGGTTCGGCGGGCGGGATGATGCGCGATATTTTTATTAACGAAGAGCCGCTGGTATTCCGCAAAGATATTTATGCGTTGGCTTGCGTATTCGGGGGCGTGGTGTATTGGATATGCCTGCGCTTCGGCCTGGCGGTTACGCTTACCCAGCTTTTCTGTGCTATCGGGGTGATACTGATGCGGGTGGTCGCTGTAAAATATCATATCAGCGTACCGGTATTGAAAGGGGAATCCTGATTTTTGTAAGAAAAAGAGGGGGGCTTGCCTTATTTTCGAAGGGCGACAAACGTGCTCTCTATCCATATAGCCGGCCTGTTTTGCCGGGCTTTTTTTGAACAATTTACCTTCTTTCCTTGTTTTTTCTAATTTCTTCGTCCCACTTTTTTTATATACTTTTGTAATCGGTATAAGATAAGTAGCAGGTAAGCATAAAAGCCAGGCTGCTCCGGCGTATGGTGTCCGGAGGTCCGGGAAAACAAGGAGTGCGCCCGCGTAAGGAAAAAGGAGCCTGTTTTTCCTTCTCCGTCCACGGAAACGGAACGGAGAGGGCTTGTGAACAACCGGGCCGGAGCCTTAACGCATTAATTAATTGTCAGGAGGTGGAAAGAAGAATATGAAAATATCGTTTATTAGTTTGGCGAGCGGTAGTAGCGGCAATTGTTACTATTTGGGCACGCCGGAATACGGCATATTGATCGATGCCGGAATCGGTATCCGGTTGATACGGAAAGTATTGAGGGATGCGAACATCGATTTTTGTAAAATCGTAGCGGTTTTGGTTACCCACAACCATGCCGACCATATAAAAACCGTGGGATGTTTGGGCGAGAAATACAATATTCCCGTATACGCTACGGAAACAGTACATAAGGGTATTGCGAAAAGCCGCTATGTAGAAGAGGTGCTGGTGGGTTCGCGCCGGATTATAGTAAAGGAGGAACCTTTCTGTATCCGCGATTTCGAAGTTACGGCATTCGAAGTGCCTCACGACAGCTCGGACAATGTTGGGTACCATATCGTTTGCGGGCAGCATAAATTTACGATAGCCACGGATGTAGGCCATATAACGGAAACGGTAAGCACGTATTTGTGCAAGGCCAACCACATCGTGCTGGAGGCGAATTATGACGAGGAAATGTTGCGGTACGGTACGTATCCGGCCTTTCTGAAGGAGCGTATCGTAAGCCCCACCGGCCACTTGAGCAACCGCGAAGCGGCCGAGTTTTTGGCAACCCATTATACGCCGGAAATAAAGGATGTGTGGTTGTGCCACCTCAGCCGGGATAACAATCATCCGGAGCTGGCATTTAAAACGGTGGATATCCGTTTGTTCCAGGAGGGTATCCGGGTGGGAAAAGACCTTTCGCTGGTAGCGCTTAAACGCACTACTCCGTCGGATATTTTCGAGTTTGAATAAAAAAGTAGCAAAAAAGCTTGCGGGGTCGGATAAAAGTTCTAACTTTGCACCCGCAATCGCGAAAGTGCGAGGCATTTTTAGAATTGACTCCGTAGCTCAGTTGGTAGAGCAAATGACTCTTAATCATTGGGTCGAGAGTTCGAGCCTCTCCGGGGTCACAGGATAAGAAGGCAATGGCATGGAAATATACCGTTGCCTTCTGTCGTTTTTATACCTTATCGTATGGAAAGGGGATGCGTAATTACCAATCGTTTACCGTCTGCTTCTCCGGTGTTAACAGGATGATTTAGCTTGATACGTTTGTGGCGAAATCCTGTGGAATTCATGGAATATTTTACTAAAATACTTCGTATTGCCGACGTCTGCGGGCAAAGAAACTCCGGCTGATGTGGGTGTTTGGTGTCAACCTGGGTTTTCTTATCCGGATGCTTGCGCTAAAGAATGGAGATGTATGCTTTTACAAGCACCTCAAAATGACAATTTGCATAGAAATAAGGACACAGCCGGTAACTTTGTTTCGGAATAAAATCATATCAAGTATACTAATACGGTTATAATAAGCGAAGTTGCCGACTAAATCCCGTACATATCGAGGGCTGCCGGGTAGCTGAAGTTGTGCTTGTCGGGCTATTGAAAAAATAGTTCGACAGTTGTGGTGGGAACTTTTGAAAGTTGTAGTAAGAAATTTTGATACTTGTCAAAAGAACTTTTCACATCTATGAAAAGATCTTTCGACAGTTGTAAAAAGAAGATTT
>JAJBTJ010000138.1 GCA_020860905.1 Parabacteroides sp.
GAAGATAGGCTTCGCCTCCACATAATCAAAGCAGCGCTTTGCTTCTGCCCTCGGTTTGCACTGTTTTTCAACAAAAAAGAATTTTTTGTCATACACTATGGTCATTTTATAAAAGCAAGCTTCTTATTTTTTCCGCGATAGCCCCCGTTACTGCTGAAAATTCCCTATTTTTGCATCTCGATTTTGTTATATAAAAAAAGAAGCTTGTGGAAAAGAGAGTCAAATTGAGAGTTCAGGGAATAACCAACAGCCAGGTTCAATCCGGAGCCTATGCGCTTATCCTGGCGGAAGAAAACGGAATACGCCGCATCCCGATTATCGTGGGTATGCCGGAAGCGCAATCGATTGCCATTGCGCTCGAAGGATTGAAACCGCCCAGGCCCCTCACGCACGATTTGTTCGCCACCTTTGCCCAGGCTTTCGGCATACGCCTCACCGAGGTATATATTTACCGGTTCGAAGAAGGGATATTCTACTCCGAACTGCTGTTTACCGACGGCGAAAGAAGCATCAAAGTCGATTCGCGTACGTCGGACGCCATCGCTATCGCCTTGCGCGTTAAATGCGACATTTACACTTCGGAAGAAATCGTGCGCCAGGCCGGTATCGTATTGGAAGACGACCTGGAAGACGAACCGGCTCCGGTGGATTTATCGGAGGTCGATATGGACGAGGAAATAAATAAACTGCTCACCGGCATGAACGTATACGAGCTGGAAGCACAATTGAAACAAGCCGTGGAGCAGGAAGACTACGAGCTGGCGAAATTAGTGCGCGACGAATTGCAACACCGCAAAGAAACAGATACGGAGTAAGCGCGGCTACCATGGAACCTGTTATACAAGGCGGATTTACATTCGAATCGTTCGGGCGCGGACTGCTGGGCCTTTTCGTAGTGCTCGGTATAGCGTGGCTGTGCAGTTACGACCGGCGGAAAATCGACTGGAAACTGGTGGGAGGCGGCCTGCTGATGCAGTTCCTGTTGGCTTTGGCCGTATTGTATGTGCCTTTCGTAGAGCGCCTGTTCGAGTGGGGTGGCTCCATATTTATCAAGGTGATGGATTTTACCCAAAGCGGCGTGCGTTTCCTGCTCGGCCCTTACGCCGACAAAACCGGAAGTGCCGGCTTCGTATTCCTTTTCCATGCACTCCCGGTCGTTATTTTCTTCTCCGCACTCGTTTCCCTTTTCTACCATTGGGGGATTATCCAGCGAATCGTAAGCGCATTGGCATGGGTATTGCGCCGATTTATGAAAATAACCGGCGCCGAGGGATTGGTGGTAGCCGGGAATATCTTCCTGGGTATGACCGAGTCGCCCGTATTGATAAAAAACTACCTGCCCCGGATGAACCGCTCGGAAATCTTCCTGGTGATGGTGGCCGGTATGGGTACGATTGCCGGCTCCGTAATGGGTACTTATATCGGTATGTTGGGCAGTACCGACCCGCAAGCCCGGTTGTTATTCACCAAGCTCCTGCTCTCGGCTTCGGTAATGGCGGCGCCGGCCTCTGTGGTGATTGCCCAAATAATATGTCCCCAAACCGAAGAAGTAACCGGTAAAGCGGCGGCAACCGAACAAAAACAACACGCCAATGCATTAGGCGCGCTGGCTGCGGGTACGACGCTCGGAGTGAAGCTGTTCGTGAATATTGCCGCCATGCTGTTGGTGTTCATTGCCTTAGTAAGCCTGATGAATTACATAACCGAAGGGATTATAGGCCGTTACACTGGTTTGAACGAATGGGCGGTCGCCGTTTCGTCGGGCAAGGCCGGCGGATTTTCGATACAGTTTATCCTGGGGCTCGTTACCGCCCCGTTCATGTGGCTTATCGGCGTACCTTCGCCCGATATATTGCCGGTAGGCGCGCTGTTGGGCGAAAAAACCATCCTGAACGAATTCGTAGCCTATTCCCAGCTCCGCGAGTGGAACGAAGCCGGGATATTCGTATACCGGAAGTCGGTTATTATGTCGACTTACATTTTATGCGGGTTCGCCAATATCAGCTCCATCGGGATTTTGCTGGGCGGACTGGGGGTGCTGGCTCCCGAGAAACGGGAACTGATTACGCAGATGGGCGGCCCGGCGCTCGTAGGAGGCACGCTTGTTTCTTTATTGTCGGCAACCTTTATCGGATTGATTTTAGGATAATAACACAAGGAATATGCAGATTTTTTACACCCCGGAGATTGAAACCGGCTCCGTTTTGCCCGAAGAAGAATCGCAACATTGTATCCGGGTATTGCGCCTTGCGGAAGGTGACGAAATAAAACTGACCGACGGCAAAGGCTATTTTTACAGAGCCTCGATCGCCCGGGCGCATCCCAAGCATTGCGAGGTGAAGATACTCGAAAAACAACGGCAGGCTCGGCTTTGGAACTTCCGTCTCCACGTGGCCGTCGCGCCTACTAAAAACATGGATCGTATGGAATGGTTCGTCGAAAAAGCCGCCGAAATCGGAATCGACGGCATTACCTGCCTGAATTGCCGTTTCTCGGAGAGACGCGAAATCAAGCCTGCCCGGTTAGAAAAAATCCTGATTTCGGCCATCAAGCAATCGCAAAAGGCTACGCTGCCCGAATTGAACGGCATGACCGGTTTCAACGAGTTCGTACGCCGTCCGTTCGAAGGACGCAAGCTGATTGCGCATTGTAACGAAGGCGAAAAGCCGCTCATCCGCGACAGGTACCGCCGGGGCGAAGACGCATTGATTTTAATCGGGCCGGAAGGCGATTTCAGCCCGGAAGAAGTGAAACTGGCAATGGAACAGGGATTCGAGCCTGTTTCGCTGGGCGAAAGCAGGCTGCGTACGGAAACGGCGGCGTTGGTGGCGTGCCACACCGTGCATGTATTGAATCAGTAAGGGGCATTACGTTTCGTTTGTACTACGGGGTAACCGGAAAAGCGAAACGAATTTCTTTGCAGCATACCTATGTCCGGTACCCATACCATGAAGTCGGTAAAAGGCGGGAACCCGTCGCACTGGCAGCACTGGAGTTGGTTGTCGCTCCATATCAATCCGCATGTTTTGTTCGTGAAAAGGTAAAACACAAATTGTAAAAAAAGGGATGGCCGGGGTCAGAACCGGTCATCTTTTTTTATAGTATCCGCGTAGACTGGGCTACAAGCGATTTCACCGGCGAACCGCGTATATTTTAAAATTTCTTCGTACCTTAGCCGGGAAATTCAGGAGATTAATATTTAAGCGTGTAGAATATGGGTATTTTCAGTTTTTTTTCCAAAGACAAAAAAGAAACCTTAGATAAAGGATTGTCGAAAACCAAAGAAAGCGTTTTTTCCAAAATCACCCGGGCGGTTGCAGGCAAAAGCAAAGTCGACGACGAAGTGCTCGATAACCTCGAAGAAGTATTGATTACCTCCGACGTAGGAGTAGACACTACGCTCAAAATCATCAAACGGATAGAAAAACGGGTTGAAAAGGATAAATATGTCAATACCCAGGAACTCACGGCCATCCTGCGGGAAGAAATAGCCGGGCTGCTTACCGAAAACCATAGCGACGACGGCGAAAGTTTTACCCTGCCCGAAGGGAAAAAACTGTATGTAATCATGGTGGTAGGGGTAAACGGCGTAGGCAAAACCACTACAATCGGCAAACTGGCCTATCAGTTCAAGAAAGCGGGGCAGAACGTATACCTCGGCGCAGCCGATACGTTCCGGGCGGCAGCCGTAGAGCAACTGGTTATCTGGAGCGAAAGGGTGGGCGTGCCTATCGTGAAGCAAAAGATGGGGTCCGACCCGGCCTCGGTAGCGTTCGATACCCTTTCGTCGGCTAAAGCGAATAACGCCGATGTCGTGATTATCGATACGGCCGGCCGGCTGCACAACAAAGTCAACCTGATGAACGAACTCACCAAAATCAAGAACGTAATGAAAAAGGTAATCCCCGAAGCACCCCACGAAATCCTGCTGGTACTCGACGGTTCCACCGGACAGAATGCCTTCGAGCAGGCCAAGCAATTCACGGCGGCAACCGAAGTGAATGCGTTGGCCATCACCAAGCTCGACGGCACGGCCAAGGGGGGCGTGGTAATCGGTATTTCCGACCACTTCCGGATTCCGGTGAAATACATCGGATTGGGCGAAGGAATGGAAGACTTGCAGGTGTTCCGCAGAAAAGAATTTGTCGATTCGTTATTCGGGGAATAAAGAACGGTATGATTAAAAATAAGGTATCCCTGATTACCCTGGGATGTTCGAAGAACCTGGTCGACTCCGAAATGCTGATGCGCCAGTTTACGGAAAACGGATATACGGTAGAACACGACCCGGCCCGTATCGACGGCGAAATCGTTATTGTAAATACCTGTGGATTTATCGGCGACGCAAAAGAAGAATCGATCGAGATGATTCTGGAAATAGCCGAAATGAAGAAAAACCGGAAAATAAACCGTTTGTACGTAATGGGATGCCTTTCCCAACGGTATTTGAAAGAATTACAAATCGAGATACCGGAAGTCGACCGCTTTTACGGAAAATTCAACTGGCATGAATTGCTGGAAGAGTTAGGGAAGCCGTACCACCGTAACCTGGCGACCGACCGGATACTTACCACGCCGGGGCATTATGCTTACCTGAAAATAGCGGAAGGATGCAACCGCATGTGCGCTTATTGTTCCATCCCGATCATTACCGGCCGGTACCGGTCGCGTACCATCGAATCTATCGAAGAAGAAGTACGCAAATTAGTATCGCAGGGAGTGAAAGAATTCCAGGTAATCGCACAGGATTTGACTTATTACGGATACGACTTGTACAAACGCTTCGCCTTGCCCGAGCTGATAGAACGCATCGCCGGCATTCCCGGCGTAGAATGGATTCGGTTACATTACGGGTACCCGGCGCAGTTCCCGTACGATTTGCTACGGGTGATGCGCGAACACGATAACGTATGTAAATACATGGACATCGCCCTGCAACATATTTCCGATAACATGTTGAAACAGATGCGCCGCCATATTACCAAGGACGAAACATACGAACTGTTGGAACGTATCCGGCAGGAAGTGCCCGGCATCCATTTGCGTACCACGTTGATGGTAGGCCATCCCGGCGAAACCGAACAGGACTTCGACGAGTTGGTGGAATTCGTGCGCAAAGCGCGTTTCGAACGGATGGGCGCTTTTGCTTATTCGGAAGAAGAAGGAACCTATTCCGCCCGGCATTATCAGGATCTTATCCCGCCGGAAATAAAACAGGAACGGTTGGATTACCTGATGCGCATACAGGAAAAGATTTCGACGGAAATGAACGAGAAAAAGGTGGGACAACGCTTGCAGGTGATTATCGACCGGAAAGAAGACGATTATTATGTAGGACGCACCCAATTCGATTCGCCGGAAGTAGACCCCGAAGTACTGATACCCGCCGTATGCGAATTGCAGCCGGGCAATTTTTACCAAGTGGAAATAAAGGAAGCGCAGGCATTCGACCTGTATGGCAGTGTGTTATTTTGACACAAAAACTGTCAAGAGTTTGCGTGTTTAAGAAAAAATGGCTAATATAGCGCACATTCTTTAAACAATGCATGTAGTGAAGAATAAAGAACTGACAGAAAAATTGAGCGAACGCCTGGGTTGGACAATCCAGGAGGTAAACGATATGCTGGCTACTTTCACTACAGTAGCGGCCGGCCGGTTAGTAGAGGGGGATACGCTTGTTCTCCCCGGATTCGGCCAATTCGAAACGAAAAGGAAAATGGAACGCATTTCGGTAAATCCGGTTAATAAAAAACGTTACCTGGTGCCCCCTAAGCTCGTTCCGGTATTCAAGCCGGGCTCAACGGTAAAAGCGAAACTAAAAGAAATAAATCCCCATGAATAACAAACTCTCCCTGTCTGATATCGCGGCTTTGCTTTCGGAACGTACCGGAAAAGATAAAAAGGCGGCCGAACAATTTCTCCGGGAATTCATACAAGTGGTTTCGGCCGGTTTGTTTACCGATAAAATAGTAAAAATAAAAGGATTAGGTACATTTAAAATTATTCCGGTAGAAGAACGGGAAAGCGTACATGTCAATACCGGCGAACGTTTTATAATTCCTGCACATTATAAATATTCCTTTCTTCCCGACAGGGAACTGCGGGATACGGTGAATGCGCCCTTTGCCTTTTTCGAAACCACCGAAATCGGAAACGACGTGGATTTCTCCGACCTGGAAGAAGCCGAAGAAACCGAAGCCGCGACGGAAGACGAATCGGTGGAAGAGGTCCTGCCCGAGGATAGTTCGACCGGAAATGCTATCGAAGAGGCTTTAGACGAGGAAGTATTTCTGGAGGATAGCGTGGAAGTACAACCGCAAATCGAAAATAGTGTTCCGGCAATCGAACCGGCCGCGCCGGCTACCGGCTCGGATATGCAACCGGAAATCGTTACGGTACAGCCGGATACCGAAAACAAAAGCGGGGAGGAACCGCAACCGGAAACCATTTTACCTGAAGAGAACCGGTTGCCCGAGGAAGATAATCTGCCGGAGCCGGATGGAAAAGAAGAATTTTACGAAGATAAAAATGAGGTTCTCGCGGAAAATCCGCCGGCAGTATCCCTTAAGGAAGACCGGCTGTTTGCGGACGCCGGAAAAACGGAAGATAGGGAAAACCCGGCAGAAACTCCGTTTTTACCGGAATACGGCCGACCCGACCCGGAAAACTCCGACCGAGAGAAACAAACGAAAAAGTCTGCATCCGCCGTTAAAATCCTGGTTCCCGTATTGCTTTTGGTTATTGCTTTCGTTTATTTAGGTTCGTTATTTTACGAATGGTATACGGAATCGTCGGGTAACACCGTAACATTGGCGCAAATACAGGAAACGCAAACCGTTAATCCGAACGGAAATACGGATACGGATATTACGGCACTAATCCCGGAAGAAGAAGATAAAACCGTTCCGGACAGCCCGACTGCTATGCCGGTTGAGGAGAACGGTTCCGAGGAAACGGAAAAAACGGAGGGGAAGCAATCCGGAATAAAAAGCGAACCAACTGCCGTTCCGCTGCCTGCAACCCGGGAAAATACCCCCCAGGCACAGAAACCGGTGGTGAAAAAGCCGGCCAAAATAATAGATAAAGTAAAAATCGGAGCAGGCGACCGGCTTACGTTGATTTCACTCAAATATTACGGACATAAATTTTTCTGGGTATACCTGTATGAAGCCAACAAAGACGTAATAAAAAACCCCAATAACGTACCGGTCGGTACTACGATAAAAATTCCGGCCCCCGAAGTGTATGGTATCGATGCGCACGACAAAGCCTCGGTTGCCAAAGCTGCGGCCTTACAAGCCAAAATCATAGAAGGAAAAGACTGAAAAACGGGGCTTATTCTTTAAGCATTTTAAGTCAAAATAATGTTGTACAGGTTAGTATTATTTAACTCCGAATGTAAACGATACGGTTTTAACATTTCTAATTTTGTGCATCGGAAATCCCATGTGAAGTAAAAACAATTAAACCCGAATAAAAAGAAATTCTTATGAGTCAGACAGTCGATATTCGCGAACTAAACGAGCGAATTGAAAGTAAAAGTTCATTTGTGAATATGATTACGATGGGAATGGACCAGGTAATCGTAGGACAGAAACACCTGGTGGAGTCACTGTTGATAGGCTTACTGTCCGACGGCCATATCTTACTGGAAGGTGTTCCCGGTTTGGCAAAGACTTTGGCAATCAAAACACTGGCATCGCTGATAGATGCCAAATACAGCCGAATCCAGTTTACGCCGGATTTATTGCCGGCCGACGTTGTCGGTACCATGATTTACAGTCAGAAAAGCGAAGAATTCCAGGTTAAGCAAGGGCCTATCTTCGCTAATTTTGTATTAGCCGACGAAATAAACCGCGCCCCCGCAAAAGTACAGAGCGCTTTACTCGAAGCGATGCAGGAACGGCAGGTCACGATTAGCGAGCAAACTTATCAATTGCCGCGCCCGTTTCTGGTAATGGCTACCCAAAACCCGATAGAACAGGAGGGTACCTATCCGTTACCCGAAGCGCAGACCGACCGTTTCATGTTGAAAGTGGTAATCAACTACTCGAAAAAAGACGAGGAAAAACTGATTATCCGGCAAAATATTTCGGGCACCCGCGCCGACATCAAGCCGATTCTTTCCAAAGAAGAAATCATAGAAGCCCGGAAGGTGGTACGGGATGTTTACCTCGACGAAAAGATAGAACGCTATATCGTAGATATCGTGTTCGCCACCCGTTTCCCGCAAGAGCACGGCCTGGCTAATCTGAGCAACATGATTTCTTTCGGCGCTTCGCCGCGTGCTTCGATTAACCTGGCCCTGGCTGCACGTGCGTATGCGTTTATTAAACGGAGAGGTTATGTCATCCCAGAAGATATCCGCGCCGTATGCCACGATGTAATGCGTCACCGGATCGGGTTGAGCTACGAGGCCGAAGCCAATAACCTCACCACGGAAGAAGTAATCAGCGAAATATTGAATAAGGTTGAAGTTCCCTGATAAAACCCAGGTATGGAAACAAGTGAACTGTTAAAGAAGGTCCGTAAAATCGAAATAAAGACCCGGGGATTATCGCGCAATATCTTTGCCGGTCAATATCACTCGGCGTTTAAAGGGCGCGGCATGGCGTTTTCGGAAGTACGCGAATACCAATTCGGCGACGACATACGCGACATCGACTGGAATGTAACGGCCCGGTATGCCCATCCTTACATCAAGATATTCGAGGAGGAGCGGGAAATGACAGTTATGCTGATGATCGATGTGTCGGGCAGCCGCGATTTCGGAACGGTAAACGTAATGAAAAAAGAGATTATCACGGAGATTGCCGCGACACTGGCTTTTTCGGCTATCCAGAATAACGACAAAATCGGCGTAATCTTTTTTTCCGATAAAATAGAGAAATTCATCCCTCCCCAAAAAGGGAAAAAACATATTCTTTATATTATCCGCGAACTAATCGATTTCCAGCCGCAAGACACGCAAACCGACATCAGCCAGGTATTGAAGTACCTCACGAACGCCATCAAAAAACGGTGTACCGCCTTTCTTATATCCGATTTTATCGACAAAGGAGAATATAAGGATGCCCTGACGATTGCCAATAGAAAACACGATGTGGTAGCCATCCAGGTATACGACCGCCGTGAAACGGATTTGCCTGCCGTAGGGCTTATTAAAATTAAAGATGCCGAAACCGGCACGGAGCAATGGGTCGACAGTTCGTCGGCCTCCGTACGGCAAGCCTACCGCAATTGGTGGCAGTCCCGGCAACAAAAGATGGACGAATCGTTTAAAAAGTGCCGGGTCGACTCGGTATCGATTTGTACGGAAGACGATTATGTGAAAGCATTAATCGCTCTTTTCGATAAGCGTAACTGATGAAGTTTATCCAAGCATGATAAGAATGTGTAAAAATTCGACTTGTAAAGCGTTAGTGTTTTTCTGCTGGCTAACGGTAACCCTGTTTGCCGCAGAAAAAGCGTTAGCTCAACGTCCGTTAATAGATATACGTATCGATTCGGCTGCTATCCTGGTAGGAGAGCAGACCGAAATCCACCTTACCGTAACAACCGATAAGGGCAAGGAAGTGCTTATCCCGATACCGAACGACACGTTAATGGCTGGCGTGGAAGTATTGAAAATTTCCGAGCCCGACAGTTCGTTAATTGAAAATAATAAACTGGTTATCAAACAGGATGTTTTAATAACATCATTCGATTCGGCCTTGTATCTGCTTCCGCCCTTTAAGGTTATCGACCGTAACGATACGGTATATTCGGGTCAGGTGGCCTTAAAAGTATCTACCTTTCCCGTAGATACCGACCATCCGGAAGAATTTAACGATATAAAAACGATATGGAAGGCGCCGTTCGTGTTTTCGGATTATTATCCGGTTATATTCGGTACATTGATAGCTTTACTGGTAATTTGTATTATCGGGTATATCGTTCAACGGCTCAAGCAGAAAAAATCGCTTATTCCTTTCCGGAAAGAAGAACCGAAACTGTTGCCGCACGAGCAAGCTATCAAAGAACTCGACGAAATCAAACAACAAAAGCTCTGGCAGCAGGGACGCAATAAAGAATATTACACCCAGCTCACGGATGTGCTTCGTAACTATATCGTAGAACGGTTCGGTATCAATGCCATGGAAATGACATCGGCCGAAATCCTGGAAATGTTGCGTAACGAAGAGGAAGCCAACCCGGTATATGCGAATTTGCGCGACATGCTCGAACTTTCGGACTTCGTAAAATTTGCCAAGTGGCATCCGCTGCCTGACGAAAACGAACGGAGCCTGCAAAATGCTTATTTATTCGTTAATCGAACCATTCCCGTTATACAAGAAGTCGTTACCGAAGAAGTTCCCGAGGCTCCGGACGACCAAAATACGGAAGCAAAATAAGAATGTGGTTGTAGTTAAAACAGAAAATTAAGATGGTATTTGCGAATCCTACCTATTTATATTTGTTGTTGTTGCTTATTCCGGTAATCGGATGGTACATCTGGAAATTGCGTCATTCGCAAGCCAGCATCCGGGTATCGGCTGCCCAGGCATTCGATAAAGCGCCGACGACTTATAAAGTTTATCTCAGGCATTTTCCTTTCATACTAAGGGTATTGGCTATTGCCATCCTGATAATCGTGCTTGCACGTCCGCAGTCGACCGACAGTTGGCAAAATTCGTCGACGGAAGGAATCGATATCATGATGGCAGTCGACATTTCCAGCAGTATGCTGGCGCAAGATTTAAAACCGAACCGCCTGGAAGCCGCCAAAGACGTAGCCGCATCTTTCATTAACGGGCGCCCGAACGACAACATCGGTTTGGTGCTGTTCGCCCGTGAAAGTTTTACCCAGTGCCCGCTTACTACCGACCATACGGTATTGCTGAACTTATTTAAAGATATCCGCAGCGGATTGCTGGAAGACGGAACCGCTATCGGATTGGGCTTGGCGAATGCCGTAAGCCGTATCAAAGACAGCGAGGCGAAAAGTAAAGTAATCATCCTGCTTACCGACGGTTCGAACAATGCCGGCGAAATCGCTCCGGTTACTGCCGCCGAGATTGCCAAATCGTTCGGAATACGTGTGTACACCATCGGCGTAGGAACGAACGGTGAAGCGCCTTATCCTTTCCAGACGCCTTTCGGCATTAAATACCAGAACATCAAAGTGGATATCGACGAAGGTACGCTGAAAGAAATCGCAGCTACCACGGGCGGACAATATTTCCGGGCTACCGATAACAAAAGCCTGAAGCAGATTTATGCTGAAATCGACCAGATGGAAAAAACGAAAATCAGCGTACACGAATACAGCAAAAAACAGGAAGAATATAAAAACTGGGCTTTGCTCGTTTTCGGCTTGTTGTTACTGGAGCTGTTGCTTAGAAATACAGTGTTGAGAAATATACCATAAATAAAAAGGCTTATGTTTCGTTTTGCAAATCCCGACTATTTGTTTTTATTAGTTATATTACCCGTTTTGATCGCTTTTTACATTTACGCGTTGATTCGCAAAAGAAAAGCGTTGAAAAAAATAGGGAATCCCGAAATACTGGCTATGTTGATGCCGGATGTTTCTCCGAAACGGCAACACCTGAAATTCTGGTTACTGTTCGGAGCCATAGCCGTTACCATTTTTATTATCGCCGGTCCGCAATTCGGTTCCAGGCTCGAAACCATAAAACGGAACGGCGTGGAAATCATGGTGTGCCTCGACGTTTCGAATTCGATGCTGGCCAAAGACGTAACGCCCAACCGGCTGGAAAAGGCAAAACAAATGCTTGCCAAGCTCACCGACGGGTTTACGAACGATAAAATCGGATTGATTGTTTTTGCCGGCGAGGCTTATACCCAGTTACCCATTACGTCCGACTATATCTCGGCCAAAATGTTCTTATCATCAATCAATCCCTCGATGGTATCCACGCAGGGCACCGCTATCGGTGCGGCTATTAACCTGGCGGTACGGTCATTTACACCCAGTGAAACATCGGATAAGGCGATTATTTTGATTACCGACGGCGAAAACCACGAAGACGATGCCGTAGGCGCTGCTAAAAGAGCAGCCGAAAAAGGAATCCATGTGAATATCGTAGGAATCGGATTGCCTAAAGGCGAACCTATTCCGTTGGACGGGAACAACAATTTTATGAAAGACCGGGAGGGAAATGTCGTGGTAACCCGGCTGAACGAGCAGATGTGTAAGGAAATCGCGTCGGCAGGCGACGGGATGTACGTCCGTGCCGATAATACCAATTCGGCCTTGCGCGCCCTGGAAAAAGAAATCGAAAAAATGAACAAATCGGAGCTCGACGGCAAAGTGTACTCCGAGTACAACGAACAATTCCAGACTTTGGCCTGGATTGCCTTATTTCTTTTGCTTGTCGAATTTTTCGTTATGGACAGGAAGAACAGGATATTCAGGAAAATAAAACTATTCTCGGTTATCGGATTGCTTTTATGCACTTCCGGTATTGCCTCCGCACAGAAAGCGGAACGCAAGCACGTACGGGAAGGAAACGACTTATACAAAAACGAGAAATATACCGAGTCGGAAATCGCCTACCGGAAAAGCCTCGAAGCGAATCCGAAATCGGCCGAAGGAAATTATAACCTCGGAAATTCGTTGTATAAACAAGGCAAATACGACGAAGCGGCCAAGCAATACCTGCAAACGATTGCACAGGAAACGAATCCTGAAAAGCTGGCCCAGGCCTATCATAACATAGGCAATATCGAAATGCAAAAAAAACAATATGCTCAAAGCGTGGAAGCCTATAAACAATCGCTTCGCCTCAATCCGCACGACGACGAAACCCGTTACAACCTGGTGTTAGCGCAAAAGCTATTGCAAGACCAGCAGAACCAGGAAAACGAAGATGAGGATAAAAATCAGGAGCAGGATAAACAAGAGCAAGAACAAAATAAAGACAAGCAACAAGAGCAAGATAAGCAGGAAAACGAGGAAGACCAGGATAAAAACCAGGATCAGGATAAACAAGACCAAGAAGAAAATAAAGACGAACAACAAAACCAGGATCAGCAAGGGCAAGACAACCAGAATGGTGACAAAACGCAGGAACAGGCGCAGCAAAACGAACAGATGAGCCGGGATAATGCCCAGCAAATACTGGATGCCTTGCTGCAAGACGAAAAGGATACCCAGGAAAAAGTAAAAAAGGCGCAGGCCCAGCAACAGCAACGCCGACGCACCGAAAAAGAATGGTAACGGGATACGAATCAGGTTGTTTAACAGAAAAATAATAGATAATGAGGAAATTGATTTTCTTATTTGTTCTCGCTTTTACCGGATACGCGCTGCAAGCCCAGGTAACCTTTAAAGCCTCGGCTCCGCAAGCAGTAGTAACCGGGCAGCAATTCCAGTTAACATATACGGTCAACGCGGAAGCAAGCGCGCGTGACTTACGTGTTCCCGAACTGGCGGATTTCGACGTACTTTACGGGCCGTCCACCTCTACGTCGGCAAGTACGGAGATATACAGCAACGGGCAAATAGCTGTTCAAACCACAAACACATTTACTTATACATTGCTGGCTAAAAAAGAAGGAACGTTCAATATCGCGCCGGCTACCATCCGGGCAAAAGGTGCGAACTATACATCGAACGCCTTGGTGGTGAAAGTATTGCCTCAAGACCAGCAGGATGCAGCAGGAAGAGCGGCCGCTCCCAACGGCGAAGCAACGACTTCAGGCAGTTCTGTCCCGAAAGACGCCATTTATGTGAAGATGCTGGTTTCGAAAAACAATGTGTACGAGCAGGAAGGTTTTTTGCTTACCTTCAAGCTCTTCTCTTTGTATAACGCCGGGCTGCCCGAAATCAAATTCCCCGAATTCGAAGGTTTCCTGGCGCAGGATATAGAAATTCCGCAACCCCAGTGGACACTCGAAAACATCAACGGACGGAATTACCGTACCGTCGTATTCAAACAAGTCATCCTGTATCCGCAACGTTCGGGCAAGCTCACCATTTCCGGCGGCCGTTTCCTGGCTACTATCCAGATGCCCACTCCGCACCGGGTAAGGAGCTTCTTCGACGATTTTTACGATGCCATACAGGAAGTGAACAAAGAACTGGTGCCGGCGCCGGTAACCATCCAGGTAAAACCGTTGCCTTCGGGTAAATCGGCTTCTTTCTCCGGCGCAGTAGGGCAGTTCGATATGTCGGCTTCCATCAGCGCCGACCGGGTAAAAGCGAACGAAAGCGTTACGGTAAAAGTAAAAATCGCGGGCAACGGCAATATTAAACTGGTAAAAAACCCGGAAGTGAAATTCCCGAACGATTTCTATATATTCGACCCGAAAGTCGAAACCGACATCAAAACGACCGCGGCGGGAACGCACGGAACCAAAACCATCGAGTACCTGGCTATTCCCCGGTTTGCAGGCGATTTTACCATTCCTGTTATCGAGTTTTCTTATTTCGATCCGAAAACGGAAAAATATACTACGCTTACAGCCGGACCTTACCCCTTGCAAGTAGAGAAGGGAGAAGGCGGAGAAGCAGCGAACAACCCGGTTGTTTCCGACTTTTCGAACAAAGAAAATGTAAAATACCTGGGTAAGGATATTCGTTACCTCAAGGTGAAAGGCGTACATTTCGCACCTAAAAACGAATTGTTTTTCGGTTCTTTCATTTATATCATGTGCTACCTGATTCCGTTGTTGTTGTTCGTTCTGTTTTTTATCGTATACCGGAAACAGGTGAAAGAAAATGCCAATATCGCCCTGGTTCGCACGAAGAAAGCCAACAAGATAGCTGTCAGACGTCTGAAAGCTGCCGGCAAGCTCCTCAAAGAAGATAAGAAAGAAGCGTTTTACGACGAAGTACTGCGTGCCGTATGGGGATACCTGAGCGACAAGCTGAATATTCCGCAAGCAATGCTTACCAAAGACAACGTAGAAACCGAGTTAATCCGGTACGGAGTAGACGAATCCTTAATCGGCGAGTTTATGGATGTACTCAATACTTGCGAGTTTGCCCGGTACGCTCCGGCGCAGGCGCCCGATGCAATGGATAAGCTCTACGAACTGACGGTAGATGCAATCGGTAAAATGGAAAATACCATCAAAAAGAAATAAGAATTGAAGAAGGCGGGTGAGGAAAAGCAGGGAAAAGACACCTCCGGTACCCGGAACCGATAAGCGAATCTTCGGATTCCCCAGCCGCCTTCGCATTGAAAGTCAAACATTACGGATATGAAAAAAATAAGTTTCTTACTTTTGGTACTGTTCACCGCGTTTTCCGTATCGGCACAGGAGAACGAATTGAAACAGGCGGAAGAATCCTATACCAAAGAGGATTACGGGAAAGCGATAGAACTGTACGAAAACGCATTGAACAAATACGGCGAATCGGCCGCTGTATACTACAACCTCGGCAACGCCTATTACAAAGCCGATAAAATTGCGCCGGCCATCCTGAATTACGAACGGGCGCTGTTGCTCGCCCCGGGCGACGGCGACATCCGGTTCAACCTGCAAATGGCACGCCAGAAAGCGGTAGACCAGATAGAGCCGCTCGACGCATTCTTCCTTTCCAAATGGTTTAACCGGCTACAGGATATGGGGTCGGCCGACAGTTGGGCTACGTTGGCACTGGTTTGCTTCCTGCTGTTTATCGGTTGTTTGATATTGTTCTTCTTTTCCCGTAAGCTATTGCTGAAGAAGGGAGGTTTTTACGCCGGCGTGGTTTTGCTCCTTATCGTAGTGGTGGCCAATATTTTTGCAGCGCATCAGAAAACAGACCTCGAAACCCGGAATACAGCTGTTGTGTTCGCCCCTACCGTAACCGTAAAAAGCTCGCCCAACGAAAGCGGCACCGATTTGTTTATCTTGCACGAAGGCACCAAGGTAGCGATTAAAAGCACGCTGGGCGACTGGAGCGAAATCGTGCTCGAAGACGGGAACGTAGGCTGGATGCCGAGCAGCAAAATCGAAATTATTTAACTGCCGCGTCCTCTTTATAAAAATATCCATGTTAGAAGAGATACTCAAATACGAGCGCAGCACTTTTTTTCTACTGAACGGCAGCCAGTCGGATTACCTGGATGCGCTTATGTGGCTATGGTCCGGTAAAGTGGTGTGGCTGCCGCTGGCATTTTTCATTATCGCCGTATTGGTTTACAAAAAAGACTGGAAAGAATCGTTACTCATTTTAGTAGCGATAGCCTTGGTAATTACTTGTTGCGACCAGTTTGCCTCGCACGTGTGCAAGCCCTTGTTTGCCCGTTTCCGTCCTACCCACCATCCGGATTTTATGGACCAGGTAAAAATCGTATTCAATTATTGGGGCGGACGGTACGGCTTTATATCGAGCCACGCCGCCAATGCGTTCGGTTTTTCGGTATTCATGGCGCTTTTGTTCCACTACCGCTTATTTACCTGGACCATGCTGGCCTGGGCAGTCGTTACCGCTTACTTGCGGATTTATTTAGGCGTACACTTTATATCCGACGTTGTTCCGGGAGCGGTTGCCGGCGTTTTTTTCGGCTGGCTGGTTTATCGCATCTATTTATATGCCCGGCATACTGTTTTGCACATCCCTGAAGAACGGCTCGCCCGGTCGGTATATTCCGACTATCGTAAACGCTTGATTGTATACGGAATTATTTTTACGGCTTTGATGCTGGTTATATTCTGCAAACCTTTAGTACATTTTTTGCAATCCTGACCGATTTGTTAATATGCCGTAAAGCATACCGGCAATAGAGCAAATTAGCTGAAATAATTTGCTCTGTTGCCGGATTTTGCTTAAGTTAGGGGCACGATAATTAATTAATTCAAGTATCAACCTTCAAAAATAAGTGCACCATGACAAAAACTATTACATTTAACGAACTCAGAAAAATCAAAGACAGCCTGCCCGACGGAAGCACCCACCGGATAGCTGACGAGTTGGGTATTTCGGTTGAAACGGTTCGTAACTACTTCGGCGGTTATAACTACCGCGAAGGGAAAAGCTGTGGGATACATATCGAGCCGGGACCTGACGGAGGTGTGGTTGTTTTGGATGATACATCTATATTAGAACGTGCCATGCAGATTCTTGCCGAAGTGCAGGAAAGCGCAGAGGCACCGATAGCGTAAAAAACGCCGCGGTAAAAAATCCCATTGCTATTCCTATAAATAGCTATGGGATTTTTTGTATTCCGCCTTACGGCATACAACTTTTAATTATTTCCTATTGTTTCATCTTTAAATCGATAAGAGTATGGAAGATAAATTAGTTACATTAGCTATTCACACATACGAGAAAGCGCAAATACTGAAAACCATGCTGGAAACGGAAGGGATAGATGTGTACATCCATAACGTAAACCAGATTCAGCCCGTAATAGCGGCCGGCGTGCGCGTACGGATTAAAGAGAGTGACTTACCACGTGCCCTGCGCATTATAGAAGACAGCAACTGGTTCGACGACGACAAGAAAAAAGACCGGAGCGCCCAATCCACTGTGAAGAAAGTGCTCATTCCGATCGACTTTTCCGATTATTCTCTGAAAGCCTGCGAAGTAGGAATTAATTATGCTTATAAAACCGGGGGGGAAGTAATGATTATGCATGCCTATTTCAGCCCGTTCTTTCCGTCGGCCATTCCGATGGGCGATACGATGGCATACCAGATTAACGAAGAAGAATCGGTACAAAACGTATTGAAGCAGGTAAAACAGGATATGAAAAATATCTGCGAGGTAATCGATAAGAAGATGGAGGCCGGCGAACTTCCGCGTCTCGAATACAACTATGTGCTTCGCGAAGGACTTCCGGAAGAAGAAATCGTAGCTTACTGCAAAGAATACCGCCCCTCGCTGGTAGTGATGGGAACCCGGGGGAAAGGACAAAAAGAACTCGACCTGATAGGCAGCGTAACCGGCGAAGTAATCGAAGTGAACAAAGGCCCCGTGCTGGCCATTCCGAAACACGTTCCTTTTACCGATTTATCCGTGATAAAGCACGTAGCGTTCGCTACTTCTTTCAGCCAAAGCGATTTGATTGCGTTCGATAAATTCATGGAGATAATGAAAGGGTTCGACATCAACATTCACATTTTCAATATCTCGACCAGCCGCAACGAGTGGAACGAAATCCGCTTGTCGGGTGTGGTAGATTATTTCAAGAAGCATTATCCGGATAGCACGATCGACTTTACCGTGCTCGACGACGGCGATTTGCTATTGAGCGTAGAAAAGTTCGTACGGGATAAACACATCGAACTTATTTCACTGAGCACGCAACGACGGGGAATTTTCGCCCGGATGTTCAGCCCGAGCATTGCCCGGCGCATGCTCTTCCACACCGATACGCCGTTATTGGTAATTCATGCCTGAAAATGAACTATATAAAAAGGGATGCTGAATAGTATCCCTTTATTTTTTTACTTTGGGATATTCAGTAAATAAGCATACCGAGGCAACCGGGCTCGTCGAGAACCGATTGCCTTTTTATTATTTATAGAGTTTCAGTAAATAGGAACTTTTTTCCCACTTACCCGGATAAAACCGGTTTCAGGCTATCCTTTTTATCCATTCATCAGAATGAAAACTGTATCCTTAGCTTACGGATGTCCATCCGCAGGCTGCGGACGGACATCCGTAACTTAAGGACGAACATCCGCAGTCCTGCGGATACAGTTTTTATCCATATAAAACCGGTTTTCGTTCTGCATAAAAAAGAATAATCCGGTGAACGAATCGCTTTAAAAAAAGGGATACTGTTTTTATCTGGTGTTTTTCGTTCGGATTACTTCCGTTCGGGCCGTCAGACTGTATTTTAAAAGGAACGCTTAAAGGCGCCTGTTTCACATCAACGCACATTCGTTCCACTTTCCGCCCATCAGCTCGCAGGTGGCGACAAAGCCTATTTCTTTCAGTAACCGGAAAACTTCGGCTCTTCCGTCGTTGATTAAATCGGGGTAGTGGGCATCCGAATTAACCGTTACCGGGATGTGCAATTGCTTTAAAACGGGAAGATAGTGCATGTTGTGGTAAAGCTCGTGTTTGGTTCGGAAGTTTTTTGTATTTATTTCTACGATAATTCCTTTTTCGGCAATCAGTCGAAGGTATTCTGCAAACAGGGTTTTATACCAACCGGCATTTATATCGAATTCCGGAAACCGTTGGCTGTTCATATAGATTTTATCGAGGTGTCCTACTATGTCGAAACCTCCACATTCCACCATCTTCATAGACGATTCGAAATATCGTGTGACCACCTTTTTAATATCTCCTCCGAAATTCAGCTTTACCGACGCTTCGAAATCGGCATAGCTTCCGTCGATGCAGAACATGGCTTGCTCGTTCATTTCGCCCGTCAAGGGGAGAAAGTGGACGGAGCCGATTCGATAATCTAACGGTAACTGTTGAAAATAGGGGATAGAGGCATTGTAATCTGTGGTAAGGAAGTCGATTTCCAGTCCGGTATATATTTCCAGCACCTCTTTGTATTTCTTCTTCAGCCGGCTGATTTCATTCAGGTACTCCGGCATGTCGCATGCCGACATATTCCAGAACGTTTCGAACGGTAGAGGGGCATGGCTTGAAAAACCATAGGCACGGAAGTTTCCGGAAACAGCGAATTTTACAAAATCTTCCGGCTTGCTCCGGCCGTCACAAAAATCACAATGACTATGGTAGTTGCTCAGTTGCATAATATAATTGTCTTAACCTCCGATGATAATGCCGGCCGAGTGTAAAAACAGGCTTTACACAGCGTACCGGGGCTCTTTTTATTTGGTGTAAACCGAAAAAAGCAAAGCCCTGCTTCGAGTATGCCGGGGCGCCACCTATCTTCGATTTATTTTTTGCGGAACAAAGATACGGCAAATTTATTTTTTAATGACCTCTCCCGGGCACAGGCTTATAACCGGAAAGGGAAAAAACAAGGCGAAACGAACGCTTTCCCGGCATATTCGCTTCGCCCCTGATATAATTACGTTGTAAAGTTACTTGATTACGTTCAACTCTTTCCCTACCTTGATAAACGCATCGATAGCCTTATCCAGGTGCGCCCTTTCGTGCCCGGCAGAAAGTTGCACCCGGATACGCGCCTGTCCTTTCGGTACCACCGGATAATAAAAACCGGTAACATAGATGCCTTCTTCAAGTAAACGGGCGGCATAATCCTGCGACAATTTCGCATCGTACAGCATCACGGCGCAAATAGCCGACTGGGTAGGTTTGATGTCGAAACCCGCAGCCAGCATCTTATCGCGGAAATAGGTTACGTTTTCCATCAATTTCGTATGCAACTCGTTACTTTCCTTCAGCATTTTGAAAACTTCCAACCCGGCGCCTACTACGGCAGGCGGAATGGAATTGGAGAACAGATACGGACGCGACCGCTGGCGCAACATATCGATAATCTCTTTCGGGCCGGTGGTAAATCCGCCGATAGCTCCGCCGAACGCTTTGCCTAACGTACCGGTATGAATATCGATCTGGCCGTATACGTTATATTTTTCGGCTACCCCGTGTCCGGTTTCCCCTACAACGCCAGCAGAGTGGCACTCGTCGACCATAACCAGGGCGTCGTATTTTTCGGCCAAGTCGCAAATCTTATCCATCGGAGCTACATTCCCGTCCATCGAAAACACCCCGTCGGTAACGATAATCCGGTGGCGTTGTGCCTGCGCCTCCTGCAATACACGTTCCAAATCGGCCATATCGGCGTTGGCATACCGGTACCGTTTCGCCTTACATAAACGCACGCCGTCGATGATGGAAGCATGGTTCAGCGCGTCCGAAATAATCGCGTCTTCTTCGGTAAAGAGCGGTTCGAATACGCCGCCGTTCGCATCGAAACAGGCCGCATACAAAATCGTATCTTCGGTATGGAAATAATCGGCGATGGCTGCCTCGAGTTGCTTGTGGATGTCTTGCGTACCGCAGATAAACCGTACCGACGACATGCCGAAGCCATGCGTATCCATCGCTTCTTTAGCTGCCCGGATCAACCGCGGATGGTCGGAAAGTCCCAAATAATTATTGGCGCAGAAGTTCAATACGTCTTTCCCGGTATTTACCTTGATATCCGCTTTTTGCGGAGTCGTAATGA
>JAJBTJ010000210.1 GCA_020860905.1 Parabacteroides sp.
TCTGCCCTCGGTTTGCACTACCTTTGCCTCAGAAAAGCGAAGATAGGCGGCACCTCGACAGAATGGCAGTAAGTTTTGCTTCTGCGCTCGACTTGCACTATCTTGGCAACAGTTTCTCCGCAGAGATGTTGCTAATCAAATCGAATTAGCTCGACAATCCGGTTTCAACATGAAAACAAATTACCGATTTTTTAGGTACATACAATAACTAATAATGTATTTGTATACGGCTTAACCGTTTTACATGCCGTATGCTGTTCGTTTTATTAACTTCGCAATATGCATAAATATAACATCTTACAATTAAATGAAATGCCCGACCCGGAATTAAAGGGGATTGCCACCGAACTGGGCATTAAAAAAGTAGACGACTTAAACCGGGAAGAACTTGTATACCGGATACTCGACGAACAAGCTATTTCGTACGCCGGGATGCAAGCCGAAAAAAACAAGGGAGGTAAAAAAACCGACAAACAAGCCAAAACGAAAAATGCGCCGAAAGAGGGCGCCCGCCATCCCGGAAGGCCGAAGAAGGTAAAACCGGAAGAAGAACAAGCCGCCGAGCCGGTACTTCCGCTCGGAGAAGAAGCGGCGCCCGCAGTCGAGGCTGCCCAACCGGAAGAGGCGCAGCCGGAAAAGAAAAAAAGAACCCGCATCGATAAACGGGAAAAACAACAGCTTCCGGTAGCAGCCGAAAATACAACCGGAACGGAACCGGCGGCTATCGTTTCCGAACAACAAGCTGCTCCCGAAAAACAAGCCGCGCCGGAAGCGCCGGAACAGGAATCGCCGGTAAAAGCGGTAATCAAAAAAATCATCCTGAAGCCGAAGGATACTCCGAAAACGGAACCTGAAAACAGCCCGGCCGCTCCGAAACCGGAAACGGAAGGGGAGAATAAAGAGGCGGCTGCTGAAACGGCCGAAACAGAACCGAAATGGATTGTTTTCCGGCACAGCGGCGCAGCAACCAACTCGGTGTTGGACCAGGTATTTCCTTTCTCGTCGGCTTCGCGCCCCGACAACCGGAACAATCCCCAGCAACAGGAGCAGAATACGGCCCAGGCCAACGCTCCGCAGCAAAGCAACCAACCGCGCCAGAACCCGTATAACCGCCAGAATAATTACAACAATCCCCGTAACAACGCAAACAACTATAACACCAATGCGCCGGCTGCCCCGCAGGAAAAACCGTACGAGTTCGACGGCATTTTAGAAGGGGTGGGCGTACTGGAAATTATGCAAGACGGATACGGTTTCCTGCGTTCGTCGGATTACAATTACCTTACTTCGCCCGACGATGTGTATGTATCGCAGTCGCAAATCAAGTTGTTCGGCCTGAAAACGGGCGATGTGGTGGAAGGGGCTATCCGTCCGCCGAAGGAAGGCGAGAAGTATTTCCCGCTGGTAAAAGTGGATAAGATTAATGGCCGTACGTCCGACGAAGTGCGCGACCGCGTTCCGTTCGACCATCTTACGCCGCTCTTCCCGGATGAGAAGTTTATGCTTACGGCTCGCCGCAGCCCGAAAGTGGTGGATAATGTTTCGGTGCGCGTGGTAGATTTGTTCTCGCCTATCGGAAAAGGACAGCGCGGCTTAATCGTGGCGCAACCTAAAACGGGTAAGACGGTTTTACTGAAAGACATCGCCAATGCGATTGCGCATAACCACCCGGAAGTGTATATGATTGTGTTACTTATCGACGAGCGTCCGGAAGAAGTAACCGATATGGCGCGCAGCGTGGATGCGGAAGTGATTGCTTCTACGTTCGACGAGCCGGCCGAACGGCACGTAAAGGTGGCCGACATCGTGCTGAGCAAGGCGAAACGGATGGTGGAATGCGGACACGACGTAGTAATCCTGCTCGATTCGATTACGCGGCTGGCACGCGCTTACAATACGGTACAACCGGCTTCAGGCAAGGTATTGTCGGGCGGTGTGGATGCGAACGCGCTCCAAAAGCCGAAGCGTTTCTTCGGGGCTGCGCGTAACATCGAAAACGGAGGTAGCCTCACGATTTTGGCTACGGCGCTTACCGATACCGGTTCGAAGATGGACGACGTGATTTTCGAAGAATTCAAGGGTACGGGTAACATGGAGCTGCAACTCGACCGCAAGTTGTCGAACAAGCGTATTTACCCGGCTGTGGATATTATGGCTTCGAGCACGCGCCGCGACGATTTGTTGCAGGATGCCACTACCTTAAACCGGATGTGGGTGCTGCGGAAATACCTGTCGGATATGAACTCGCTCGAGGCGATGGAGTTCGTGAAAGACCGGATGGAAAAGACGGTGGACAACGCAGAGTTCCTGGCCTCGATGAACGGTTGAGGAAAATAGATAAAACAAAAAACAGGCAGGTGTATCCGATACATCTGCCTGTTTTTGTTTAGGATGCTGGCCGCTTCCAACTAAATCCGTAGCGTCTCTCCTATCGGTTTCAACCAGGCCGTTTTTTCCTTTTCTTCCGTTCCGGACACAAAAAAAAACGGAGACGGAGCGCTTCAATAAATCAGGTTGAATACATGCGCTGTGTCTCCGTGAATCGATGTTCGGCCTATGCAGGCTTTCCGGCAAGTACCGGCCCTTAGCTTTCCTTCTTGGGGTTTCTTCTTTTGGAAGAAGCGCGTCCTTGCGGGCGCTGTGAACGGTCGTCTTTGCGGGGACGGCCGCGGCGACCCCGGTAAGGATGCTTTTCCGGCTCGTAAGCCGGCCCCTCTCCCACTTCGGGCGGCAAGGGAATTTTATAAATGGTTTTTCCTAAAAACTGCTCGATACGCTGGAAACCGCTCTGTTCGTCGATCGAAATGAAAGTAATAGCCAGCCCTTCGCCACCCGTTCCGCGGGCGGTACGGCCGATACGGTGCACATAATCTTCCGGGTCGTGCGGAATATCGAAATTTACTACCAGCCGGATATCATCGATGTCGATACCACGCGCCACGATGTCGGTAGCCACCAGGATGTCGATATGGCCGTTTTTAAACTCCTTCATCACCTCTTCGCGCTGCGCCTGCTCCAGGTCGGAGTGCATGGCGGCTACATTGAAGTTCATCCGTTTCAACGTATTGCTCAGCTCTTTTACTTTCAGCTTCGAAGAAGAGAATATGATGACCCGCTTAGGCCGGCTCTCGGAAAACAGGCATTGCAGGATGGCGAGCTTCTGCGTATCGTAGCACACGTAAGCGGTTTGCATAATCGTTTCGGGCGGCCGCGAAATGGCAATCTTCACCTCTTCCGGTTCTTTCAGGATGGTTTCGGCCAGTTTCCGTATCTTGGGCGGCATCGTAGCCGAGAACATAATCACCTGGCAAGTAGGCGGAAGCAGCCGGTGTATTTGCATAATATCGTCGAAAAAACCCATATCGAGCATCCGGTCGGCCTCGTCTAAAATAAAAAAGGAAACGTTCGATAAATCGGTAGTTCCCATTTTGATATGAGCCAGTAAACGGCCCGGAGTAGCCACTACAATGTCGGCGCCCATCTCCATGCCGCGCTTCTGCTGTTCCCAGGCAATACCGTCGGTACCTCCGTAAACGGCTACGGCCGACACGGGAACGAAATAGGTAAATCCCTCGATTTGCTGGTCGATTTGTTGCGCCAGTTCGCGGGTAGGCGCCATAATCACGGCATTGATTGCGTTCTGCGGGTGGATTCCTTTGCTCAGTTCATTAATTACGGGTAATACATAGGCTGCTGTTTTTCCTGTTCCGGTCTGGGCACAGGCGATTACGTCTTTTCCCTCCAGAATCAGCGGAATGGTTAATTCCTGCACCGGGGTAGTTTCTTCAAAACGCATCGAATCGAGCCCTTGTAATACAGCATCTTCTAACTTTAATTCGTCAAATCTCATCTTTCATTTTCATATATACCGTGTAAAAGTAAGGAATATTCTGCAATTATCGGTTATTTTAAAGGAAGACTTGGCCTGGTTTTGCATTTTTACGGGTTATTTATTATATTTGTTGCTGTATTGGTTTTCCGGTAATGCATTACTTACGCTAACAGCCATTTTACTACACTGGATTCGAATGGAACGGGAGCCCATTTCCCGCTGTTTCTTCTCCGGAAAAAAACGAATTAATTAAAACCGCCGTTCACCGCGGCATCCGGGTATGCCGGCTTTAACA
>JAJBTJ010000177.1 GCA_020860905.1 Parabacteroides sp.
TATTTATTCATTTCCGCTTCGATTGCTTCGAATTCCGGACCCATATTCAAGTTATAATAAATACCTCTTAAACCGATCATCGCTTCTCTGTCGTCCGGTTTTAACTGGTGCACTTTTTCGAAGTAAGGACGAGCTTTTTCGAAAGCAGCTTTCGCTACGGCCAATGCTTCCTGATATTGTTTCGTATCGTTAATCATGTTGGCATCATTCAGCTTATTTACTCCGTCGTTGTAATACAAACGGCCTAAGTTACTCATGGCTTCCGTATAATTCGAGTCGATTTCCAGGGCTTTCTTGAAGCATTCTTCGGCTTTTGCCAAGTCTTTCAATCCCGTTTCGTATACCTTGCCTTTTACGTCGTACAACTGAGCCGACGGTTCCTGTGCAATCGCTTTATCCAGATAGGCCAACGCTTCTTCGTTTTTGTTAGAGAAGATGTAGATATTGATAAGATTCAACAAATAATACGTTTCTTCCGGGAATTTGGCAACCCCTTCTTCCAATGTTTTCTGGAAGTTAACTGTATCGTTAGCTTGTTGATATTCGGCGCACAGATATTGATACACATCGTTGCTCTTATAATCGTATTGCTTCAGTTCTTCGAACTGTTTGATAGCGGTTTTGGAGTCGCCCATCAATGATGCGGCCACACCTGCATAAAACTTGATTTGCTGGTAATTCGAGTCTTTTGCTGCGATAGGATCGCCTTTGAACATATCCAGGTCGGAGATTTCAAGATACTGATTGAAGAAATCGTAAGCTTTCTTGTAATCTTTCTGGTCGAAATAATAAGCGCCTCCGTTGATATAATATACATGATTGGCACCTAATACGCCTTTGATATCTTTCGTGTATTTCGGTTTGATTTTCCCTTTTTCGTTCGGAAGCTGATCCAGTTCGTATGCTTTCAGGAAATAAGGCAGAATCGATCCTAATGCGTCGTACATAACAGGTTCGGCGGGCTTTTGGCCGAACATCTGTTTTATCTTTTCATCATCGAATTGCTTATTTTCGATAAAACCGGCTACATACCAGGTTTTGGCATCGTCTTTCGATTCCGGGTTCGTTAACGCATCTTTAATAAGCGAACGGGCTTCTTTGAAGTCGGGCTTCTCTCCTTTTGCAATTCTTTCTGCCGTCTTTACGTTACTCATCTGAGCAAAAGATGCAGATGCTGCTACACATAAAGCAACTGTCAATAGTAATCGTTTCATTGTAATAGTGTATTTGAAATTAATATTTATAGTTATTCTTCTGTTATTGACGGTTCTATATTGTCTTCGTTGTCGAACTCGTTTAACGAGTCTTCTTGTATAACATCTGAAATTTCTTCTTGTTCCACATCCGTACATTCTTCTTCGACAGTCGTTTCCTCCGGAGCCTCGGACATTACTTTGCAAACCGAAGCGATTTCGTCGTTACGCTTGTCAAGGTTGATAAGGCGCACTCCCTGCGTGGCACGGCCCTTGATACCCAAATCGGCTACCTTCATACGGATAGTCATGCCCGATTTATTGATAATCATCAGGTCGTTGTCGTCCGTTACGTTCTTGATGTCGACCAGCTTACCCGTTTTTTCGGTTATATTGATGGTTTTTACACCCTTACCGCCCCGGTTGGTAATCCGGTAATCGTCGATTTTCGACCGTTTGCCGTATCCTTGCTCGGATACTACGAGAATGGTTTCGTTTTCTTTATCCTTGATGCAAATCATGCCCACTACTTCGTCGTTTTCATCGTCGAGCTGCATGCCGCGTACCCCGGTAGCCGTACGGCCCATCGTCCTTACCGTGCTTTCGTGGAAACGGATTGCACGGCCGTTCCGGTTAGCGATAAGCACTTCGTTGTTGCCGTTTGTCATCCGTACCTGGATTACTTCGTCGCCTTCGCGTAACTCTATGGCATTAACACCGTTCGAACGCGGACGCGAATAAGCTTCGAGTAACGTTTTCTTGATAACGCCCCGTTTGGTACAGAACAGAAGATAATGGGAATTGATAAACTCGATGTCCGTGGTCAGGTTTTTGATACGGATAAACGCGCTTACCTTGTCGTCCGGGTCGATATTAAGCAGGTTCTGGATAGCGCGCCCCTTGGAAGTACGTGTTCCTTCGGGGATTTCGAATACTCGGAGCCAGTAACATTTGCCTTTCTGGGTAAAAATCAGCAATGTTGCATGCATGGAAGCCGGATAGATATACTCTACGAAATCTTCGTCGCGGGTTTCCGAGCCTTTTACCCCTACGCCTCCCCTATTCTGCGCCCGGAACTCGCTTAGAGGCGTGCGTTTGATGTATCCGAAATGCGAAATAGTGATAATCATTTCGTCGTCGGAGTAGAAATCTTCCGGATTAAGCTCTTCGGAAGCGTAAATAATATCGGTTTTCCTTTCGTCGCCGTATTTTTCCTTGATTTCCTGCAACTCGTCTTTAATGACCTTCATCAGCAATTCGTTATTTTCCAGTATTTCCCGTAAATAATCGATTAGCTTTTCTATTTCTTCGTATTCGGCTCTCAGCTTGTCTTGCTCCAGGCCGGTGAGCTGTCGCAAGCGCATATCCACAATCGCCCTTGCCTGGATTTCCGACAAAGCGAAACGGGCAATCAACCGTTCGACGGCTTCGCCCGGGTTTTGCGACGTTTTGATAATGCTGATTACTTCGTCGATATTGTCGGAAGCGATAATCAACCCTTCCAGTATATGGGCTCTCTCTTCCGCCTTTTTCAAATCGTATTTGGTGCGTCGTATCACCACATCGCGCCGGTGGGCTACGAACGAACTGATTAAATCTTTCAGGTTAAGCGTACGCGGACGTCCGTTAACCAAAGCGATATTGTTTACGCTGAAAGAGGATTGCAGCGCAGTGAGCTTGTAGAGTTTGTTGAGAACCACGCTGGAGTTGGCATCTCTTTTTATATCTACCACGATGCGCATGCCCTGCCTGTCGGATTCGTCGTTTACATTCGAAATGCCGTCGATTCGTTTTTCCGAAACCAGGTCGGCAATGTATTTGATAAGCTCGGCTTTATTTACCAGATAAGGAATTTCGGTAATCACGATTTTTTCGTGGTTGTTCTCGGTTTCGATTTCGGCTTTTCCGCGAATTACTACGCGGCCGCGGCCGGTTTCGAAAGCGGCTTTTACTCCGGCATAACCGTAGATGGTGCCGCCGGTAGGAAAATCGGGCGCCTTGATGTATTGCATCAATTCGTCGATTGTAATATCGCCGTGTTGCTCGATAAATGCAATCGTACCGTCGATTACTTCCGTCATATTATGGGGCGGCATATTGGTAGCCATACCCACGGCGATACCGGAAGCGCCGTTTACTAACAGATTCGGAATACGGGTGGGTAATACGGCCGGTTCTTTCAACGTGTCGTCGAAGTTCAGTTGCATGTCGACCGTATCTTTATCAATGTCGCGGAGCATTTCCTCGGCGAGTTTGCTCAACCGGGCTTCCGTATAACGCATGGCGGCCGGACTGTCGCCGTCGACCGAGCCGAAGTTACCTTGCCCGTCGACCAGCGGATAGCGTAACGACCAGGGTTGTGCCATACGAACCATCGCATAATATACCGACGAGTCGCCGTGCGGATGGTATTTACCTAATACTTCACCAACTATTCTTGCAGATTTTTTATAAGGCTTATCGGAGGTGTTACCCAGTTCGTTCATCCCGAACAATACACGCCTGTGAACCGGTTTGAAACCATCCCTAACATCCGGAAGAGCACGCGATATGATTACCGACATCGAATAATCGATGTAGGCCGATTTCATTTCTTCCTCGATGTTAATCTTTATAATTCTGTCTTGATCAACCATTTATATTTAAATTAATTATACTCTTGGTTTTCCTTCTGAAAAACCGCACTAAGGTAATGCTTTTCCGCTTATTACGAAAACTTTTGAGCCAAAACTTTGCGCTCCTCAACCTGCCGGAACGCTATCGGCGGCAGGGTAGCGAAAAAAGGCAAAGAGATGTATCCGAATCCAAAAACGAGACATTTTTACAATAATCGCATGAAATATGATGATTACTTGAAGAGAGTTTATTAAATTTGCAGTGATATAGCACATTA
>JAJBTJ010000220.1 GCA_020860905.1 Parabacteroides sp.
CATATATATTTAAAAAGCAAATTAGCTTTCAGATTCATTCATTATCACTGAGAGAGGTAACAGAATAAAAGTACTAATAAACAAGCAGATATATTTAAAATGTGTCAAATAATCCTGTTTTGTAACACACAATCCGAACGAAGGAAGTAACATTTCGCTCAAAAACCGGCGGATATTACTGGACTGCATCCGCCCGGGCATTTCCGAATCCGTTTGAATTTCGCTCGGCCGCCCTCTCTCCCGATAACAAAATATCAAAAAAAAAGCGATTTTACATGCTCGTGTTTTTCCTTGCGTGCGGATACATCCGCCGGGTATGCAAAACAGCGTGCGCTTCACGTCTTAAAATAAACGCCTGGAGCGGGATTTGTTCAGCATGTCCCGGCAAAATAATCTTTTTTAAGAAACCGGATTTTCTGCACAAAAAAAAATTCCCGGGATTTCTTTACGCATCTATTCTCCTTTTTTCTATATTTGTTGTTTGGCCGCTTTTCCGAAAAAAAGCGAATCACGGGGTTAAGATAGAAAAAGCAATCATGGAAAAAAAACAAGAATCTACGCATCAAAGACATCGCCGAAATGGCAGGCGTATCTACAGGCACGGTAGACCGCATTTTGCATAACCGGGGAAAAGTATCGGAAGAAGCTCATAAAAAAGTGGCGGCCGTACTGAAAAAAATCGACTACCATCCCAATCTGATAGCCCGTTCGCTCGCTTTGAAGAAGAAATACAAGCTGGCCGTAATCATCCCGCATTTCGCCGACGGACAATACTGGCAAATCGTAAGCAACGGCATCGACAAGGCCGAGCAGGAAGTAGCCAACTACAATATCGAAATCGAGCGGATTTATTTCGACCAGTACGACAGGAACAGTTTCGACGCACTGGTACCCGCACTCCGCGAAAACGAATATCACGGCGCTTTAGTGGCCACCTTGTTTCAAGACAGCGCCTTGGCGCTCACCCGGCATTTCGATACCCTGAAAATTCCGTATGTGCTAATCGACGCGTATATCGACCGGACCCGTTGCCTCGCTTATTACGGTACCAACTCGTACGACTCGGGCTACATCGGCGCCAAGCTGCTGTCAGACCAGATGCATCCGCACGACGACATCGCTATCTTCCGCTTTATCCGGAAAGGCGATGTATTTTCCACCCAGGTGCTGAAAAGAGAGGAAGGGTTTCGCGCTTACCTGGAGGAGCACGGCCACAGGGGAAATATTTTTCCGGTGCATATCCATGCCGATAAACCGGAGAACAACATCAAGTTGCTCGACTCGTTTTTCATGCAGCACGAAACCGTGAAAAACGGGATTATCTTCAATTCGAAGGTGCATGTGGTATGCGATTATTTCCACGAACGGCAAAAAGGCGATTTCAAGCTGATAGGTTACGACATCGTGCGTGAAAACGTGAAATACCTGCATACAGGAGTGGTGACTCATTTAATCGCCCAACGGCCGGAGGTACAAGGGTTCAACAGTATACGCGCCTTGTTCAGGCATCTGGTGCTGAAGGAAAAAGTGGAGCGAATCAATTACATGCCTATCGACATCCTGATAAAAGAAAACATACGCTATTACAATAATTATATCTGACGCTTCCGCGCATACAATTTTCACGTCCGAATCTTTCCGTTTGACAAATAAATGTATACATTTGCAGCACGGGTGTGTGCGAGCACAATAAGGACGAGTATTCAAATTTTACCACATAAAAATCAATTGAAATGACAAATCTGTTCTGTATTGAAAACAAAGTAATCCTTCTTACGGGAGGAAGCGGGGTATTGGGTTCGTGCATGGCCCGTTACCTGGCCGACCAGGGCGCTAAGGTAGTAATTCTCGACCGGAACGAAGAAGCCGGCAACCAACTGGTAAACGACATCAAGGCTCAAGGCAACGAAGCCTTTTTCCTGGTAACCGACGTGCTGAACCGGGAAGTGCTGGAAAACAACAAAAAAGACATCCTGGCCAAATACGGCCGCATCGACGTACTGATTAACGCTGCGGGCGGAAACATGGCGGGCGCTACCATCGGCCCGGATCAAACGATTTTCGACCTGAAGCTGGATGCTTTCCGGAAAGTAGTTGACCTGAACCTGTTCGGTACCGTTATTCCTACCATGGTGTTCGCCCAAGCGATGGTGGAACAGAAAAAAGGATGTATCATCAATATTTCGTCGGAATCGGCGCTGCGCCCGCTTACCCGGGTGGTAGGATACGGGGCTGCCAAAGCTGCGGTCAGCAACTTTACCCAATACATGGCCGGCGAACTCTGCACTAAGTTCGGCGAAGGGTTGCGCGTAAACGCCATGGCTCCGGGCTTCTTCATCACCGAGCAAAACCGTACGTTACTCACCAATCCGGACGGAAGTTACACCGACCGTGCCCGTACTATCCTGGCACATACGCCTTTCGGCCGTTTCGGCGAACCCGAGGAATTGCTGGGTACCCTGCAATGGCTGGCCAGCGACGCTTCGGCTTTTGTGAACGGGGTGGTTGTTCCAATCGACGGCGGGTTCGACGCTTTTTCCATTTAATCACTTTTAAAGCAACGAAGAATATGTATTTATGCGAACAAACATGGCGCTGGTACGGCCCTAACGACCCCATCAGTTTAGCCGATATACGCCAGGCGGGGGCTACCGGTATCGTAAACGCGCTGCATCACATCCCGAACGGCGAGGTATGGACCGTGGAGGAAATCGAAAAACGCAAAGCGCTTATCGAAGCGGCCGGTTTGCGCTGGTCGGTGGTGGAAAGCGTACCGGTACACGAGCATATCAAAACGCAAACGGGCGATTTCCAACACTATATCGACAATTATAAGGAAAGTATCCGGAATTTGGGGAAATGCGGTATCCGTACCGTAACATATAATTTTATGCCGGTTCTCGACTGGACGCGTACCGACTTGGCTTATACGATGCCTGACGGCTCGAAAGCGCTCCGGTTCGAACGGGCGGCTTTCATGGCTTTCGACTTATATATCCTGAAACGTCCGGGTGCCGAGGCGAGCTATTCGGACGAAGATAAGGCGAAGGCGAAGGCGCGTTTCGAACAAATGACGGATGCCGACCGGCAACTGCTGGTAAGAAATATGATTGCGGGCTTGCCGGGCTCGGAAGAGAGCTTCACGATTCAACAGTTCCAGGAGGCGTTAGACCGGTACAACGGTATCGATGCCGAAAAGCTCCGTTCTAACCTGATTTATTTCCTCCGCGAAATAGCTCCGGTGGCTGATGATGCGGGCGTACGGCTGGTTATCCATCCCGACGACCCTCCTTATCCTATCCTCGGATTGCCGCGTATCTTGAGTACGGAGGAAGATTTCCGGAAATTAATCGAAGCCGTGCCGAACCAAAGTAACGGGTTGTGCTTATGCACCGGCTCGTTCGGCGTCCGGGGCGATAACGACCTGGCGGGTATGATGGAGCGGTTCGGCGACCGAATCGATTTCGTCCACCTGCGCAGCACGCAACGGGATGCGGAAGGGAACTTTTACGAAGCGAATCACCTGGAGGGCGACGTGGATATGTATAACGTGATGAAGAATTTCTTGTTGCTCCAGCAACGGCGTAAATGTTCTATCGCTATGCGTCCTGACCACGGGCATCAAATGGTAGATGATTTGAAGAAGAAAACGAATCCGGGCTACTCGTGCATCGGGCGGCTCCGCGGGCTGGCCGAATTAAGAGGGCTGGAGTTGGGAATCGCCAAGTCGATTCTGCCGGAATAACGGATTATACGTTCATAAGAATTAAAAACACGGAGGTACGAACTTGGTTCTGCTTTCGTGTTTTTATTTTTTGTATTGCATAAAAATGTGGTTTCCCGGCATGGAAAATATCGTCTGACCCGGGTCGGACGAGTGGTTCACCTGGGTCGGACGAGTGGTCGACCCGGGTCAGACGGGTGAACCACCGGGGTCGGACGATATTTATTGCGGCAGGAAAAGCTATTTTTTTCAGGCGGAAACTAAAATACATAACAAGAAATAGTTTTTCGCTCGCCGCGAGGGCGTCTGCCGACGGCGCCTACCGGCGGTCATTTTTTATCT
>JAJBTJ010000016.1 GCA_020860905.1 Parabacteroides sp.
GAAAGCAAACAACGGAACAAACGATAGAGGGCCTTTCCCACGCTGGCACCCGGGTCGATGGTAGAAGCACCAGGCAAGCAAAGAAACTCTTTTTCTTGCTGCTTCCGGTTGTTTTCCTGTTTTTTTATGAATTCCAACCGGAGAAAGTTATTAACTTTGCATACTATCAACAAGGAGTTAATAAATTGTTTAACAAGTAGAATATCAAGAGTTGATCGTACGGATAAATAGTTGATAAGCTGTGTAAGTCCGGTTAATTTCGAAATATAATCCTAATAATACCAACCATGCTCAAAAATGAATCTATAGGGTATCTGGACGTATCTGTTCCGGCAGGTATTTCGTTGGAAAAAGAGATAGATGCGTTACGGAAAGAAAAGAATGCCGTAATCCTGGCGCATTATTACCAAACCGGGGCTATTCAAGATATAGCCGATTTTGTAGGCGATAGCCTGGCGCTGGCACAATGGGCCGAGAAAACCACAGCCGACGTGCTGGTGATGTGCGGCGTACATTTTATGGGTGAAACCGCTAAAATTTTGTGTCCCGACAAGAAGGTGCTGGTTCCCGACCTCAATGCGGGCTGCTCGCTTGCGGATAGTTGTCAGGCGTGCGACTTTGAAAAGTTTATCCGGGAGCATCCCGGGCATACGGTGATTTCGTATGTGAATACGTCCGCGGCAGTAAAGGCGCTTACCGATATCGTAGTTACTTCGACGAATGCTCGGCAAATCGTGGAAAGCCTTCCGGCTGACGAGAAAATTATTTTCGGTCCCGACCGGAACCTCGGAAATTATATCAACAGCCTTACGGGACGGAATATGTTGTTATGGGACGGCGCTTGCCATGTACACGAAGAGTTTTCGCTCGAAAAGATATTGGAGCTGAAGAAACACTATCCCGAAGCGGCGGTAGTCGCCCATCCCGAATGCCGGAAACCGGTACTGACGGTAGCCGATTTCGTAGGCTCCACCGCAGCTTTGCTCAATTATACCGTAAAATCGGAGAAGAAGCAATTTATCGTAGCCACCGAGTCGGGCGTGATTCATGAGATGAGTAAGCGCAGCCCGGAGAAAACGTTTATCCCGGCGCCTCCCAACGACAGTACGTGCGCCTGCAACGAATGTAGTTTCATGCGGCTGAATACCATGCAAAAACTGTACAATTGCCTGAAATACGAAATTCCTGAAATATACGTCGACGAGGCGATTCGCCAGAAAGCGGTGAAGCCGATCCGGCGAATGCTCGAAATTTCCGAAAAGCTCAATCTCTAACGTGCGGTATCCTTTTTGTGCGGTAAGGAAAGCATACATCGGATTTCCTGTTCGCCGGATCGGGTATCCCGGTTATGCGCAGCGGATAGTTGACACGTGTGCGATGTAGCAGGGAAGGAAGAGAAAAAAACGAACAACGGAAACCCGGCAGACGGATAAACTATGGATGTTCGGTATGCCTATTTCCGTATCGTTGTAGCTGCTTTCCGGATTGTATATTTGTTAAACGGTTCATTCGGAAGTACGCAAAGTGGTTTGTGTTTATCCCGGTTCCGTACTTCCTGAATTTTAATATCCCTTATTTTTTTACTTTTGGCGGTGGATAAAATCATGCATACTCCTTTTCTTCTGACCCTGTTCCTGTTTTTCTCGATTCTTCTTTTTCCGCTTGCCGGTATAGCCGGCAACGAACGGGTATTTTCCGATATACCGGCCGTTGGTACCGAAAGGCCGTTAATTCGGATAACGGGTAAGGTTACCGACCGGCAAGGTAATCCGGTAGCCGGAGCGCATGTAACGGAAAAAGAAGCGGTACGGGGAACGATTACCGACGGGGAAGGCGGATTTGCTTTCGAGGCGAATCCAGAAGGATACCTGGTAATATCGTTTGTAGGGTACGAAACCGTTACGCTGCCGGTAGGCGGGAAAACGGTGTTCCGTATTACCCTGGAAGAGAAGAGCGTGTTGCTCGACAACGTGGTGGTAACCGCGTTGGGTGTTTCGAAAAAACAATGGGCTTTGCCTTACGCCGCTTCGGAAGTAAAAAACGCCGAGTTGGTTCGTGTAAAAGACCCGAATATGATTGTGGGGCTGACCGGAAAAGTTTCCGGCTTGCAAGTGGATAAAAGCGCTTCGGGCATGGGTGGCTCGGCCCGGGTGGTGATGCGGGGCATGCGCTCGGTAATAGGCAATAACCAGCCTTTGTATGTAATCGACGGCGTACCGGTACTCAATTCGATGAACGAACAAGCGTACAGCGCCATCGGCGGCGTGGCGGACGCCGGCAACCGCGACGGGGGCGACGGCGTTTCGGGTCTGAACCCGGAAGACATCGAAAGCATTACCGTATTGAAAGGTTCGCCTGCCGCTGCTTTATACGGCAGTAATGCGGCGAACGGAGTAATCGTAATCAATACCAAACGCGGCAGCATAGCCGAACACAAAATCAGTTTTTCTACTGCTCTCACATTCGAAAAAGCGGCTTCGCTGCCGGAATTCCAAAATACATACGGGGTGAGCGACGGCATCGAGAGCTGGGGAGCTGCAACCGCTATGCCGGCCTACGATAATGCCGGCGACTTTTTCCGTACCGGGCTTACTTCGATTACGGCTTTATCGGTAACATCGGGAAACCAGGGATTGCAGAATTATTTTTCGTATGCCAATACCCGGGGAAAAGGAATCGTGGGCGATCATTCCTTGTTGCGCCATAATTTTAGCTTGCGGGAAACTACTTCGTTGTTTCATAACCGCCTGAAACTCGACGGAGGTGTGAATGTGGTAAGGCAAACGGTGGAAAACGCACCGGTACCTGGAGGGTTTTATATGAATCCGTTGGTAGGATTGTACCGTTTTCCGCGGGGAGCAGACCTGTCGGAATACAAAACGAATTTCGAAGTATACGACGCAGACAGAAACCTTCCCGTTCAACACTGGCACTCGGATATACAAGACTTCGAACAGAACCCGTACTGGGTGGTGAACCGGATTCGTAGCAAAGACCGCCGTACCCGCCTGATGCTCTCGCTTTCGGCCGATTGTAAAATAACGGAATGGCTCAAAGTACAAGCCCGGGGAAGCCTGGATTATACAGCGAATAAGGTACGTCAGCGGTTTTATGCCTCTACCGCTCCGGCACTCGCCGGCTTGAACGGCCGCTATATAGAATCCGATTACGAAGAATCGCTGGTGTATGGCGATGTAATGGCTCTGGTAAACCAGAAATGGAGCGACTTTTCGTTGCAGGCTACAGCCGGTGCGAGTATCAACGACCGGATGCTCAACTCCACTCGTTATGATTCGAAAACCGCTTCGTTGAAATACCCGAACGTATTTACCGTTTCGAATATCGTTATGAACGGCTCGGCTTATGTCGACCAACAGATAGAAGCGCGCCGGCAGAAGCAATCGGTATTCGCAAATGCGCAAGTGGGATATAAAGAAACGGTGTTTGCAGAGTTCACGGCCCGGAACGACTGGTCGAGCACGCTGGCTTACACTTCGCACGAAAAATCGGGTTTTTTCTATCCTTCGGCCGGCGTATCGTGGATAGTGAGCCGTACCTTCCCGTTCCCGGCCTGGGTTTCGTTGGGAAAAGTGAGGGGGATATGGAGTCTGGTGGGAAACGATATTCCTTTGTTCATTACGAATCCGTCGTCGCATATCGGCGCGGGAAACGAAATCCAGTTGCAGGATGCGGCTCCCTTCGAGGATATGAAGCCGGAAATGACGGCCTCGTGGGAATTCGGTACGGAGTGGAGCTTCTGGAATAACCGGTTGGATGTAAATCTTACCTATTATAAAACGAATACGCGTAACCAGTTTTTCAAGCTCCCCGCCCAGTCGGGCGATATATATGCTTACCGCTATGTAAATGCCGGCGATATTCAGAATACCGGCTGGGAGGCAAGCGTGGAAGCAACGCCGGTAAAAACGCATCGTTTCACGTGGAAATCGGCATTGAATTACGCCCGCAACCGGAATAAAGTGAAAAAATTGCATCCGGAGCTTCCGGTATTTATTTACGGGCCGCGCGGTTTTTCGTCGAGTTACGCCATGAAACTGACCGAGGGCGGTTCGTTCGGCGATATTTACGGCAAGGCGTTCCGACGCGACGAGGCGGGAAACATCCTGTATGAAACCGAAGGAGCCAGAGCCGGTTTACCTTAGGATGGAGCCATACGTTCGATTACCGGAATTTTTCATTGTATTGCCTGGTCGACGGACGGTTCGGCGGGAAGATTCTTTCGCAAACGCAGGCCGATATGGATTTGTACGGCGTAACACAGGCTACTGCCGAAGCGCGCGACCGCGGCTATGTGGAGTTGGAAGGACAGAAAATAGAGAATGTAAAAGGGTTTTATAAGAATGTGGCGGGCGGACGCGCCGGGGTAACCGAGTATTATATGTATAACGCTACGAACGTTCGGCTGCGCGAATTTTCGCTCGGCTATACGATTCCGGGAAATACCATCGGTGCCGAAAAGGTGCTCAAGCAGATACAGGTAGCGTTCACGGCACGGAATCTTTTCTTTTTTTATAAGAAGGCGCCGTTCGACCCGGACTTGGTGCTTTCTACCGGCAACGACAACCAGGGAATCGAGGTATACGGGATGCCTGTTACCCGGAGTATGGGGTTCAATATCAAGTGCGAATTTTAAGATGAAAAAGAAACTGTTCGTTTTGTTAGCAGGCTGCTTATCCGGATTTTTCACGGCTTGTACGGAAAATTTCAGGGAAATCAACACCGACAAGTCGGGCATTACCGACAAGGAAATGGAGATGGAATA
The DNA here is from genome assembly GCA_020860905.1 of Parabacteroides sp. Taxonomy (GTDB): domain Bacteria; phylum Bacteroidota; class Bacteroidia; order Bacteroidales; family Tannerellaceae; genus Parabacteroides_B. The sequence goes on from JAJBTJ010000016.1 coordinate 4,784, forward strand.
TAACCACCTGGGTATTCCGTTGAACATCGTCCAGCAGGGAATTTATTTCAATTACGATTTCGGGAAAGGGAAAAACTGGCCGTACCAGATTATGCAGAACCTCAGCGCCGACATGTTCAGCGGCTATATGCACGACTATAAGCCCCTCAACGGGGGCACTTCCAACTCCGACTATAATCTGCAAGACGGCTGGAACGGTACCTTCTGGCAATATACGTACGGATATATATTGCCACAGATTATCCGCCTCGAAGACCTGGCGCGCGGGAAACATCCGGTATTTTTCGGGGTAGCCAAAGTATTGAAAGTAGAAACGATGCACCGGGTATCCGATTACTACGGCCCGGTAATTTATACCCGTTTCGGTAAAAAAGAATCGGCTTACCGTCCTGATACGCAGGAAGAAGCGTACCGGGCGTTCTTCAACGACCTGGATACGGCGGTAACGGTATTGTCGTCGCAAGCGGAAACAGCTACCGAAACGGCCGCCTTGCAACCGTTCGATATTTTGCTCGATGGAAAGAGCGAAAGCTGGATAAAATTTGCCAACTCCCTGCGGATGCGGTTGGCTATCTGGCTGGCTACGGTAGCACCCGAGCTGGCGAAAGCGGAATTTTTAAAAGGATGGCAACACCCGTACGGCGTATTCGAGGCGGCACCGGAGCGGGTGGAGGTATCTACCCGCAACGGATATGCGAATCCGTTGGGCGAAATCAACCGGGTATGGGGCGAGGTGTATATGAATGCCTCGATGGAATCTGTTCTGAACGGCTATGAAGACCCTCGCCGGGAACGTTATTTCGAGCCTTGTACCGACGATGTGACGGTGAAAGACGTGCATGGCAACGATTCCATTACCGTACAGCTGAAGGGCCGGTACAAAGGAATCAGGCAGGGTACGTGTTTTTCGCATACATTATATGCCTCGCATTCGAAAGCGTATGTGGATGTATCGTCGCCGGCTATTTTGATGACGGCGGCCGAAGTGTGGTTTTTGCGGGCCGAAGGGGCTTTGAGAAACTGGACGTCCGAGGATGCCGGTACCTGTTACCGCCAGGGAGTCGTTGCTTCTTTCCATCAATGGGATGTATCGGGTGAGAACGATTACCTGCAAAGTACCCGTACGGCGGCCGATTATACCGACGCATTCGACCCGGATAACGACATACGGGCGCGTTGCCGGGTGTCGCCTGCCTGGCTCGAAACGGCGTCCGACGAAATCAAGTTGGAAAAGATTATTACGCAGAAGTGGCTGGCGCTTTTCCCGGAAGGATGCGAAGCGTGGGCCGAGCAGCGCCGGACAGGGTATCCGCGCTTGTTTCCGGTTCGAATCAATAACAGCAAAGACGGGTGTATCGATACGGAAACTATGATTCGCCGCCTGAATTTCCCGGGCGACCTGACGGATATGGAAGCCGGGTTATATGAAGCGCTCACAGAGGCGCTCGGCAAGCCCGACCATGCCGGCAGCCGGTTGTGGTGGGATACGGGGAGGAATTTTTAAGCATTCCCTTTCAAATACGGTTTGCCAGCCGGCATAGGAGAACTAATGCAGAGTAAAGAAACAACTCGGCGCTGCATGTTAAATTCGTTTGCCGCCGACGGTGTTTATTTTGCCGCCGTCCGCAGCAGGCTTGCCGGCGTCGCCGTTTTTATTGCCGCCGTCGGCGGCAAACGAAAACAGTAGCATGTAATAAAGAAATTCCCTTCGGATTGCATGCTTAACCTGCACTTTCGGGGAATAGGGTAAGTGATAAAAAAAGCAACCGGTTCTTGACGAGCCGGTTGCTTTTGTATGTTTATTTATTGAATATTCCTGAGTAGGAGGAAGGTAAAGATGACGCCTGTCCGGTTTCCGAACGTGCTTACCGGCAAGCTGTTTGCGATAAATAGGCCTCCAGTTTCTTCACGGCTTCCGCCCGGTGGCTGATGGTGTTTTTCGTTTCGTTTCCCATTTCGGCAAAAGTCTGTGTATATCCTTCGGGTACGAATACCGGGTCGTATCCGAAGCCCGACACACCTCGTTTTTCCGGGATGATTTCTCCTTGTACGATTCCTTCGAACAACTCTTCTTTTCCGTTCAGGATAAGGGCGATTACCGTACGGAACCGGGCTTTGCGGTTTGTTGCGCCTTCCAGGGCCGTTACTAATTTCCGGATATTGGCCTCGGGGTTTCTCTCTTCCCCTGCATAACGCGCCGAGTATACGCCGGGCACATTGCCGAGCGCCTCCACTTCGAGGCCGGTGTCGTCGGCAAAACAATCGTATCCGTAATGCTCTTTAACGTATCGGGCTTTGAGCAGTGCGTTCCCTTCGAGCGTATCGGCCGTTTCGGGTATCTCTTCGTGGCAGCCGATTTCCGACAAGCTCCTGATGTGGAAGTCGTTCCCTGCTATTTTTTGTACTTCGTCCAGCTTGTGCCGGTTGTTCGTGGCAAATACGAGTGTTGTCATGGGCATTATGCTTTTATTTCGTCGAATCCTTCCCCGTATACGCTCCGTACCGTGCTTTGTGAGATAAAAGCCCGCTTGTCGATGCTTTTCACGATACGGAAAATGGTAACGGATTCCGATTTTTTGGCTATTAAAACGATTACTTTCACCGGCTTCTTGGAGTACCATCCCATTCCGTCGAGAATGGTACATCCCCGGTCCATGTCGCGGTTGATGCGGTCGGCAATTTCCGGATACTTTTGCGAGAAGATAAGAAACTGTACCGATTGCCGGTTACCGTTCAGCACCAGGTCGAGCATGTAATTGCAAATCAGCATCTCCACCAAGGCGAACACGATTTTGTCGATGCTGTGGAACAGGAAATACGACGAGCCGATAATAATGAAGTCGCAGAAAATCATCGCCCGTCCGATGGAAACATGCTTGTACTTGTTTACGATAGCGGCGATAATATCGGTACCGCCCGTGCTGCCGTTTCCGGAAAATACGAAACCCAACCCGGCTCCGCAAAGCATGGCTCCGATTACAATCGACATAAACGGCTGGTCTTTCAGCAACGGCTCGGTGAATATCCATTGAAACAGCGACAGCAATAACGATAAAGCTACCACGCCGAAAATGGTTTTAATCAGGAATTTCCCGCCCAGGATTTTAAACGCAATGGCCAGCAGTACCACGTTGATTACGATATACGAAACCGATACCGGAATGCCCGTGGCAAAGAAAATCAGGGCGCAGATACCGGTAACGCCCCCCGTTACGATTTCGTTCGACAGGATAAACCCGGTCCACCCGAACGAATACATCAGCAACCCTAACAGGATAAATACATAATCCTGCAGGGAATAATAAAGCTGTTGGATGTTTTTGGCTATCATAATACGATGTTGACAATCTTGTTGGGAACGACGATTACTTTTTTAGGCGTTTTGCCTTCGAGCCACTTAGCCGAATTCTCGTTCGCCAAAGCCGCCTGTTCCACTTCCTTAGCCGGTAATCCGGCCGGTACTTCCATCGTAAACCGGGCCTTTCCGTTGAACGAAACGGTATATTTGGCGCTGTTCTCTTTCAGGTATTCTTCGTTTACTTCGGGCCAGCGGGCGTCGCATACGGTGGTATCGTGCCCCAGCGCGTGCCATAATTCCTCGGAAATATGGGGAGCGAACGGAGCCAGCAGGATAATCAGCGGCTCGAGGATAGCCCGTTTGTTGCATTTCAGAGCGGTTAGCTCGTTTACGCATATCATAAAAGCGCTGATAGAGGTGTTGTAAGAAAAATGCTCGATATCGAACGTTACCTTCTTAATCAGCTTGTGGAGCGATTTCAACTCTTCGGGCGTCGGCGCGGCATCCGACACGTCGAGCCCGTTCGGCTTGTAGAACAGGTTCCACAGCTTTTTCAAGAAACGGTGTACCCCGTCGATACCGTTGGTGTCCCATGGCTTCGACTGTTCCAGCGGGCCTAAGAACATTTCGTACAAACGTAGCGTGTCGGCTCCGAATTTCTCGACGATTACGTCCGGGTTCACTACGTTGAACATCGATTTCGACATCTTTTCCACCGCCCAGCCGCAGATGTATTTTCCGTCTTCGAGAATAAAATCGGCGTTTTTGTACTCGGGGTTCCAGTTACGGAACGCTTCGAGGTCGAGTACGTCGTTGCTTACGATATTTACATCCACGTGGATGGGGGTTACTTCGTACGAGCCTTTCAGGTTGAGCGATACGAACGTATTCGTGTCTTTTATCCGGTATACGAAATTCGACCGTCCCTGAATCATCCCCTGGTTGATGAGCTTTTTGAACGGTTCTTCCTCGCATACAACGCCGAGGTCGAACAGGAACTTGTTCCAGAAGCGGCTGTAAATCAAGTGGCCGGTAGCATGCTCGGTACCGCCGATGTACAAATCTACGTTCCGCCAGTAGCTATCGGCAGCCGGAGATACTAACGCCCGGTCGTTATGCGGGTCCATATACCGCAGGTAATAGGCCGACGAACCGGCAAAACCGGGCATCGTGCATAACTCGAGCGGGAATACGGTTTTCCGGTCGATAGCCGATACGTCGGTCACTTTCCGGTTTACGCAGTCCCAGGCCCATTGTACGGCATGGCCTAACGGCGGTTCGCCTGTTTCGGTAGGCAGGAATTTGCTTACTTCGGGCAGTTGCAACGGAAGGGCTTCTTCGGGCAGCATCTGCGGCATTCCGTCGGCATCGTAATATACCGGGAACGGTTCGCCCCAGTACCGTTGCCGGCTGAAGATGGCGTCGCGCAACCGGTAATTCACTTTTACCTGGCCCAGTCCTTTTTCACGGATGTATCGCTTGGTGGCGGCAATCGCTTCTTTTACCTCCAGGCCGTTCAGTACCAGTCCGTCTTCCATTCCGTGGCCGGGGCGGGGCGAATTAATCATTTTTCCTTCTTTGGCGTCGAAACTTTCTTCCGATACGTCGCAACCCTCGATAAGGGGTACGATGGGCAGGTCGAAATGTTTGGCAAACGCGTAGTCGCGGCTGTCGTGCGCCGGAACGGCCATGATGGCTCCCGTTCCGTAACCGGCCAGTACATAATCGCTTATCCATACCGGAATCGCTTCGCCGGTAAGCGGATTCATGGCGTACGAACCGGAGAAAACACCCGTTACCCGGCGGTCGGCAATCCGTTCGCGCTCGGTTTTCTTTTTCGTTTGTTCCAGGTATGCCGCCACTTCGGCCTGTTGCTTCGGCGTAGTCAAACGGGCTACCAGCTCGCTTTCGGGAGCCAGTACCATAAACGTAACGCCGAAAATCGTATCGGCCCGGGTGGTGAAAATGGTAAATTCGATGTCCGAATCTTTTATTTTGAAATTCATTTCCGCCCCTTCCGAGCGGCCTATCCAGTTTTTCTGCGTTTCTTTCAGCGAATCGGTCCAGTCAATCGTATCCAATCCGTCGAGCAACCGTTGGGCGTATGCCGAAACGCGCAGGCACCACTGGCGCATTACCTTCTGTTCCACCGGGTAACCGCCGCGGATAGAAAGCCCTTCGCTCACTTCGTCGTTAGCCAGTACGGTGCCTAACTTGGGGCACCAGTTTACCATCGTGTCGCCCAGGTAAGCCAGCCGGTAATTCATCAGGATTTCTTCTTTTTCCTTTTTGCTTTTCGCTTTCCATTCGGCAGCCGTAAACGAGAGTTGTTCCCCGCAGGCTACGTTAAGGCCTTCCGTTCCTCCTGTTTCGAATGCCTTTATCAGGCCGTCGATGGGGAGCGCTTTGTTTTCGTCGTAGCAATAATAACTGTCGAACATCCGGATAAACGCCCATTGCGTCCATTTATAATATTCGGGCTCGCAGGTGCGTACTTCGCGGCTCCAGTCGTAACAGAAGCCTATTTTATCTAATTGTTCCCGGTACCGGGCGATGTTTTTTTGAGTAGTAACCGCAGGATGCTGGCCGGTTTGGATGGCGTATTGCTCGGCCGGCAACCCGTAAGCGTCGTACCCCATCGGGTGCAGTACGTTGAATCCCTGCAACCGCTTGAAACGGGAGTAAATATCGGAAGCGATGTATCCCAACGGATGGCCTACGTGCAGCCCGGCTCCCGAGGGATATGGAAACATGTCCAGTACGTAATACTTGGGTTTCGCTTCGTTTTCGCTTACTTTATATACGCCGTCGGCAATCCATTGTTGCTGCCATTTCTTCTCTATTTCCCTGAAATTATACTCCATTTGATTATCGTTGTTTTTTAAGATTATCGTTTTAAGCCCGCAAGAAAACGGAAACAGGCTGCGCCCGGTCGGAGCGGGGAGAGGCCTGGGTTCGTTTTTATCGCACAAAGTTAGTGATTTAGCTTGAAATAACGGTTTCCGGGCAACGACTATTTTACATATCCTGCTTTCGGGTGTTCGCTGACGCCCTGTTTGGTTTTTGGTAAACCCGGGCTGAGCCGGATTCTTTCGTCAGGCCATGGCCTGCGGGTTTACGGATTTTGTTTCGCCGGCCCGTATTTTTATCTTTTCTCCGAACAATTCGTCAGGCAGGTTGTTGTATATATGAAGTCAGCAACGAACGATAGTTGGAATAAGTCTATAAAATAAATAATACTCTTTTGGTTTAACTTTGTGGAGAGTCATCCCGCGTGTTGCGGGGTGGCTTTTTCTCATTTTATAGAAAGTAAACCGGATTAAAAACGACAAGCACTATGAAAAAAGGATTGTATTTGCTTTTGCTTTCGGCCGTGGTACTGGCCGGTTGTTCTCTTTTTAAGAACAACGAAAAAGACGTACCGAAGAAAAATACGGCGAAGGCCTACCTGTTGTTTACCAACCCCAAAGATGCTTATCCCGACGGGGTGGAAGTGTATATCGATAAAAAGCCGGCCTTTATCGCCATGGTGTCTAAGTTTCCTTTTAAAGACAACCGGTGCGTGGTAGAACCCGGGCGCCTGGCCTTGAAAGTAGTGTACGAAGGAACCACTATCCTGCAGGATACGGTAACGGTAGCGAAGAACCAAACCCGGGAAATCGTGCTTCCCACGGTAACCGATATATTCTGAAAGCGACGGCAACAGGTAGCCGAATGCTGTACGGAGCATTAAAAAGGTCGGATTATACGGAAAGGGGGCCAGCCTTCCTTTCCGTATAATTTTACCGGTTGTTTTACGCTTTACCCTCTTGTTCGGGAAGTTTTTTCAGGCAGAAAAACCAATCGGAGCATACCAACCCTTCTTCGGGATGTTCCGTACGTTCCTTCGCCTGCTGGTACGTGGCGGGAGGAGGAGCGATTACTTCTTTACCCGGGCGCCAGTCGGCCGGCAACGATACGTGGTGCTTGTCGATAGTTTGCAACCCTTGCAGTACCCGTTTGATTTCGTCGAAATTGCGCCCCAGCGACAACGGATAGTAGATAATCGCCCGGATAATCCCTTCGGGGTCGATAAAGAATACCGCCCGTACCGCCGTAGTAGTGCTTTCGTTCGGCTGAATCATCCCGTATTTCTGTGCCGCCTCCATTTTTACATCCGCAATCAACGGAAAAGTAAATTCCATGTTTTTCAGCCCGTTGAACTCGATATTTTCGTGAATCGTGCGCAGCCACGCGATGTGGCTCGCCACGCCGTCGACCGATAACCCTACCAACTGGCAGTTCATGGCGGCCAGCTCTTCCGAGAGGTGGGCGAACATCACGAACTCCGAGGTACAAACCGGCGTGAAGTCCGACGGATGGCTGAACAGAATTACCCATTTTCCTTTAAAATCGCCCGGGAAGTCTATTTTTCCCTGCGTGGTCACCGCTTCGAATTCCGGGGCCTTATCCCCGATACGCGGCATGCTCGTCATTTCATTTTCCATCATTTCCTTTATTTAATATGTATAGGAATATAACAAACGGGAAGCGCTTTCTGCTCGCGGAAAATCACCGTCGTCGGGTTGCCACGCCTCCCTGCGCCCGGAAGAACGGCGCCTGTTTTATTCGGTACGATTTGTGTATCAAAAGGATTCTTTCTAAGTTTGCAAGTTAAATCAAGAAGTTAAAAAAGGAGAGTAAAACCGTGGCAAAACAGGCGATAGTGGAAACCCCGCTGATGAAGCAATACTTTGAAATCAAGTCGAAACACCCCGACGCCATCCTGTTGTTCCGGGTGGGCGATTTTTACGAAACTTTTTCGGAAGATGCCGTTGCCGCATCCGAGATATTAGGCATCACCCTTACCCGGCGCGCCAACGGGGCGGCGCAATTTGTAGAACTGGCCGGGTTTCCGCACCATGCACTCGATACGTATTTGCCCAAGTTGGTACGGGCCGGGAAGCGGGTAGCTATCTGCGACCAACTGGAAGACCCGAAACTGACCAAAAAGTTAGTAAAGCGCGGCATTACCGAGTTGGTTACCCCGGGCGTATCTACCAACGATACGGTGTTGAACTACAAAGAGAATAATTTTCTGGCTGCCGTACATTTCGGCAAAGAGGTATGCGGTATCGCTTTTCTCGATATTTCGACCGGCGAGTTTCTTACCGCCGAGGGAACGCCGGACTACATCGATAAACTACTGAATAACTTTTCGCCGAAAGAAGTGCTGGTAGAGCGTAACAACCGCCACCGCTTCGAAGAGTGTTTCGGTTCCCGTTTCTTTATTTTCGAGCTCGAAGACTGGGTGTTTACGGCGGATGCGGCCAACGACCGGCTGCTCAAGCATTTCGAAACCCGCAACCTGAAAGGGTTCGGCGTGCAGCACCTCAAGCTGGGCGTTATCGCTTCGGGCGCCATCCTGCATTACCTCGACCTGACACAGCATACGCAGATTTCGCATATTACCTCGCTTTCGCGCATCGAAGAAGACCGGTATGTGCGCTTGGATAAGTTCACCGTACACAGCCTGGAACTGGTAGGCACGATGAACGAGGGGGGCACCAGCTTGCTCGACGTACTGGATAGAACCGTTTCGCCGATGGGTTCGCGGATGCTCCGGCGGTGGATTGTTTTTCCGTTGAAAGACCGCAAGCCCATCGAAAGCCGGCAGCAGGTGGTGGAATACTTCTTCAAACATCCCGAGGTAAAAGAGGCGCTCGACGAGCAACTCGCACAGATAGGCGACCTGGAGCGGATTATTTCCAAGGTAGCGGTAGGGCGCGTTTCGCCCCGCGAAGTAATACAACTCAAAACTGCGCTCCAGGCCATCGAGCCGGTGCGCGAAGAATGCCTTTCGTCCGGTGAGCCTGATTTGTGCAGCATCGGCGAGCAACTGAACCCGTGCGCTTTGATTCGTGACCGCATCGCTAAGGAAATCAACCCCGATGCGCCCAGCCTGCTCAACCGGGGCGGCGTTATCCAGCCGGGTGTGAACGAAGAGCTCGACGAATTGCGTACCATTGCCTATTCGGGCAAGGATTACCTGCTGCATATCCAGCAGCGCGAAAGCGAGCGTACCGGCATTCCGAGCCTGAAAGTGGCGTTTAACAACGTGTTCGGTTACTACATCGAAGTACGCAACACCCATAAAGACAAAGTGCCGTCCGACTGGATACGGAAGCAAACATTAGTGAACGCCGAGCGTTATATTACCCAGGAACTGAAGGAATACGAAGAAAAAATACTCGGAGCGGAAGAAAAGATTCTTTCGCTCGAAGCCCGGTTGTTCAACGATTTGGTGATGTGCCTTATCGAGTACATTCCGCCTATCCAGGCGAACGCCGCCCTTATCGGGCGGCTCGATTGCCTGCTGTCGTTCGCCAAGGCGGCGCAACTCAATAAATACATCCGCCCGGAAGTGAACGAGTCGAATGTAATCGACATCCAGGGCGGCCGCCATCCGGTTATCGAAAAGCAATTGCCTCCCGGCGAGGAATACATTGCCAACGATGTGTACCTCGACGACGAAAAGCAGCAGGTTATCATGATTACCGGCCCCAACATGGCGGGTAAGTCGGCGTTGTTGCGGCAAACGGCCCTGATTACGCTGATGGCGCAAATCGGTTCGTTCGTTCCGGCCGAGGCGGCGCATATAGGTATTGTAGATAAGATATTTACCCGCGTGGGGGCGTCCGACAATATCTCGGTGGGCGAATCTACGTTTATGGTGGAGATGAACGAAGCGGCCGACATCCTGAATAACCTTTCCCCGAAAAGCCTGGTTTTATTCGACGAGCTGGGGCGCGGTACCAGCACGTACGACGGCATTTCGATTGCCTGGGCCATCGTGGAGTACATCCACGAGCATCCCAAGGCGCGGGCTAAAACGCTGTTCGCCACCCACTACCATGAGCTCAACGAGATGGAGCGCTCGTTCAGGCGGATTAAAAATTACAACGTATCGGTGAAGGAAGTGGGCAATAAGGTGATTTTCCTGCGCAAATTAGTGCCGGGCGGCAGCGAGCACAGCTTCGGTATCCATGTGGCCAAGATGGCGGGGATGCCGCAGAGCATCGTGAAGCGGAGCAACGAAATATTGAAGCAGTTGGAGAGCGAAAACCGGAAGGAAGGGGGCATCGCCCGTCCGGTAAAGGAAATTTCCACGCAGCGCGAGGGATACCAGTTGAGCTTTTTCCAGCTCGACGACCCGATTCTTTCGCAGGTGCGCGACGAAATCAAGAATATGGATGTGAATGCCCTTACCCCGCTGGAGGCGCTGAACAAGCTGAGCGAAATTAAGAAAATCATTACCGGGAAGTAAAGCGATAAAGCCATCTGGGTACGGCTACCCGGAGAAAGAGTCCGGGTGGTAGCGTACCTGTTTTTTACAGAAGTTTTTTTTCCGAAAGAAGAATAAAGGTCGTGCGCGCCCAGGGCTAAAAACGGAATTTCAATAAATAGGAACTTTTTTCCCGCTTACCCGGATAAACCCGGTTTCATGCTGTCCTTTTTATCCGTTCATCGCCATGAAAACTGTATCCTTAGCTTGCGGATGTCCGTCCTTAAGTTACGGATGTTCGTCCGCAGCCTGCGGACGAACATCCGCAGTACTGCGGATACAGTTTTTATCCACATAAAACCGGTTTTCGTTCAGCATAAAAAAAGAATAACCCGGTGAACGAATCGCTTAAAAAAAAGGATACTGTTTTTATATTGTGTCTTTCGTTCGGCTTCCCTTGTTCGGGCTGTCAAACTTCGTTTACGGGGAGATACTTAAAGATACGATATAAGCATCGATTGAGGAATAACCAATTGCCTATATCGGGAATATCCCTAAAAAAACAAGGCGCAGGAGAGATAAACCATCCGGTTTAAACTCCTGCGCCCTGGTATTTATTTGTATGTTACGGTATGCTTATTTCCCGGGTATCCTTTCCAGCGTTGCCGTAAGGTATTCCCAGAATTTCCGCACCGAAGGAACGTTTATCCGCTCGTCGGGCGAGTGGGGATGTTCGATGGTAGGGCCGAACGAAACGATGTCTAAGCAGGGATATTGAGCGAGGATGATACCGCACTCCAGTCCTGCATGCATCACTTTCACGGCCGGAGCCGTTTTCCACAACGACCGGTACGTATCTTCCATGATTTTCAGCAACGGTGAATGGGCGTTCGGTTGCCAGCCCGGGTAACTGTTTCCGTATTCAACTTTGGCACCTGCCAATGCGAACACGCTTTCCAGGCTCGAGCATACGGCCGCTTTCCGGCTTTCCGACGAGCTGCGTACCAATATCTTGATTTCTATCAGTTCGTCAGCCGACTTTACAACGGCCAGGTTCGACGAGCTTTCCACCGTGCCGGGAAACTCGGACAGCATCGAAATCACTCCGTTCTGGCAGCCTTCTATGGCATTGATCAGGTCGTCTTGTATTACTTCCGGAATCAGGGTGGCCGGCAGGTCGGCGAGTTCGGCTTCGAACGAAATCGTATTTTCGATTCCCTGGTACTCGTTGTTGAACAAATCGCGGTAATCGGCCACTAATTCCCATAGCGCCTCCACGTTGTCGCCCGGAATCGTCACCACGGCGAATGCCTCGCGCGGAATGGCATTCCGCAGCGTACCGCCTTCTACCCACGACAGGCGCGCGCCGTAATCGCAAACGGCTTCTTTCAGGAACCGGAACAGCAACTTGTTGGCATTGGCACGGCCTAAGTGGATGTCTACGCCCGAATGCCCCCCTTTCAGTCCCGTAAGGCTCAGTTTTACGGCTACATCCCCTTCGGGTATTTCCTTATCTTCCTTGAACTGGAAAGAGATATTCAGGTCGGCGCCTCCGGCGCAGCCCACGAATAATTCCCCTTCCTGCTCCGAATCTAAGTTCAGCATCATCTCGCCCTGCAGGAACCCCGGCTTCAGGTTTACCGCGCCGTCCATCCCCACTTCCTCGTCGATGGTGAACAATCCCTCTACCGGGCCGTGTTTCAGCGTATCGTCGCTCAATATAGCCAGGATGGCGGCTGCGCCGATGCCGTTATCGGCTCCTAACGTGGTGTCGCGCGCCGTAACCCATTCGCCTCCGGTTTCGATGTAGGCATCGATGGGATCTTTTTCAAAATCGTGCCGCGTGGCGGAATTCTTTTGCGGTACCATATCCAGGTGCGCCTGGAGTGTAACCGGTTTCAGGTGCTCCATGCCCGGAGAAGCCGGTTTCCGGATAAGCACGTTTCCGATGCCGTCTTGTACGATTTCCAGTCCTAATCCTTTCCCGGTTTCCATTACGTACCGGGTTACGGCTTCCATGTGTCCGGTAGGACGCGGAATCCGGGTAAGGTCGTAAAAATACCCCCATAAACGCTGCGGATAAAGCTCTTTGATTTCTGCTGCCATACGCGTTGCTGTTTTTTTAATTCGAATTGTATATGTTAAAAGAATTACATGCTGGTTTTTCCGGCTGTCGCCGGCACTGGCTTCCGGTTGGCCAGCGGGAGAGCGATAACCCCGAACAAGCCGGTAAGGCCGGTCCATACCGTTTGCGTACTGTGTACGATCAGGGCGAAGGCGGCTGCATCGGTTTCGGTTACGCCGAAGCAAACCAAGGTGGCGATTACCATAAAATGCCACGGCCCGATAGCCCCTTGTACCGGTACGGCTACTGCGATGCTGCTCATGGTAAAAGTGATTAGTCCTGCGGGTAACCCTAAATGTTCCGTAAAGGAAAATGCATAAAAGGTGATATAAAAAAACAGGAAATAGCCTCCCCAGATAGCCAGCGTATATACCACGAACAACCCTTTTTGCCGCAGGTACCAGATGGATTTGATGCCTTCCCAGATGTTACCCAGGATATGCCGGGCTTTGGCTACCAGGGTAAAGTTCTTCATGTAGGTAAACACAATCCATACGGCCAGGGCGATGGCTGCCAGCACCACATAAATCCAGATGGAGTTGAGCATCGACCGGAAGCCTTCTACGAGCGCCGGGTTCCGGTCGAAAAATCCGGTAAAAAATCCGAAGTTGAAAATGAAAATGCCCAAGGTGATAAGCCCTACCGTTACCGTATCGGCTACCCGGTCTACGAACAAGGTGCCCAGCAGCTTGGTAAACGAGGCGTTGTCGTATTTCTTGATTACCCCGCACCGCCATATTTCGCCCACCCGCGGGAGCACCAGGTTCACGGCATAGTTACCCAGTACGGCATAAATTACGTTGAGCGTACGCGGATACTCGTCGAGCGAGTTGATAAGCAGTTTCCAGCGGTACGCCCGGGCGATATTGGCCAGGAGCCCGAAAAGCAATGAAAACAGGAGGATGTCGTACCGTACGCCGGTAGTGATTACGTCTACAATGGCATGTATATCCACCTTCCGGTACAATATCCATAAGAGTAATCCGCCGAAAGCCAGTGGAACGAATATCTTAAAAATCGTACGAAGTATTCCTTTTAAATCTATCACCGGTACGTGCATTTTAATTTATTTGCGTACTTTTGTACATCTTCTCTTCGAAGAAAAGCAGTGCAAGCCAGACGCAAAAGCAAGTTTGCTTCGATTCTGCCGAGGCGCAGCCTACCTTCGTTTTTCAGAAGCAAAGATAATAATATTCTTGAATAATAAACTATTTACCCCGCAAAGTGGATGAGATCGGTAAAACCTAAAAAAGCGCTGGGGCAGCATTTCCTGAAAGATTTGGACGTAGCCCGGCGCATTGCCGGCACATTGTCGGATTGCTTGTCGGTACCGGTACTGGAGATAGGGCCGGGTATGGGCGTACTGACGCGCTTCCTGCTGGAGGAGGGCCACGATTTGTACGTGGTAGAAGTCGACAGGGAATCGGTTGACTATTTAACGCAGTATTTCCCGGAATTGCAAGGCCGCATTATAGAAGCCGATTTCCTGAAAATGGACCTGGCCTCCCTTTTCCCCGGCGATTTTTGTATAATCGGAAATTACCCCTATAACATTTCGAGTCAGATATTCTTCAAGGTACTCGATTATAAAGACCGTATTCCCTGCTGTTCCGGGATGCTCCAGAAAGAAGTAGCCGAGCGGCTGGCCGCCTCTCCGGGCAGTAAAACGTACGGCATCCTGAGCGTGTTGCTCCAGGCCTGGTACCGGGTAGAGTATCTTTTTACGGTGAGCGAAACCGTTTTCAATCCTCCCCCCAAAGTAAAAAGCGGCGTAATCCGGCTTACCCGGAACGGGCGCACGGAACTGGGTTGTGACGAGAAGCTGTTCCGTACCGTGGTGAAAACCTCGTTCAACCAACGCCGGAAAACCTTGCGTAACTCCATGAAGCCGTTATTGGGTAAGGATTGTGCGGATTATGCCCTCCCGATTTTCGATAAGCGTCCCGAGCAATTGTCGGTAGAAGAGTTTGTAGAACTCACCTGCATTACCGCCCGGTATTTGAACGGCGCCGGCGAAACGAACCTGTTAGTTAACGAAGAACGCCATGATTGAATTTACAAAAGACTATATCGATAAGCTGAAAGCGATTATCGCCGCGAAAGATGAAGCGGCCGCCCGCGCCGAGCTGAAAGAGTTGTATCCGGCCGACGTGGCGGAGCTTTACAAAGACCTTACCCTCGAAGAGGCGATTTACCTGTATTTGCTGCTCGACGGCGATAAAGGCGCCGATGTGCTGATGGAGCTCGACGAGGAAGACCGGGCCAAATTGCTCGACCACCTGCCCAACGAGGTAATCGCCCGCCGTTTCGTAGATAACATGGAAACCAACGACGCGGTAGATTTGATGCGCGAGCTCGACGAAGACCGGCAGGAGGAAATCCTTTCGCATATACAAGACGTGGAGCAGGCAGGCGACATCGTCGACTTGCTGAAATACGACGAGGATACGGCCGGCGGCTTGATGGGTACCGAGATGATCGTGGTAAACGAGAACTGGAGTATGCCCAAGTGCATGGAAGAAATGCGCCGGCAGGCGGAAGAGATGGACGAGATTTATTACGTGTATGTGGTGGACGACGACGAGCGCTTGCGGGGCGTGTTGCCTCTGAAAAAGATGATTACCAACCCGTCGGTGTCGAAAATCAAGCACGTAATGAAAAAGGAGCCGATTTCGGTGCGCGAAGACGACAGCATCGAAGACGTGGCGCAAACAATCGAAAAGTACGATTTGGTGGCGTTGCCCGTTATCGACAGTATCGGACGCTTGGTAGGGCGTATCACCATCGACGACGTGATGGACGAAATCCGCGAGCAACACGAGCGTGAATATCAGTTGGCGTCCGGTATCTCGCAGGATGTGGAAAGCTCGGACAAGGTATGGTTACAAACGGCCGCCCGTTTGCCCTGGCTGCTTATCGGGATGTTGGGGGGATTGAGCAACTCGTTTATCCTGGGCGGTTTCGAGGGTACGCTGGCTGCCAACCCCAAGATGGCGTTGTTTATTCCGCTTATCGGCGGTACCGGGGGGCAATGTGGGGATACAATCGTCGGCGATTATCGTGCAGAGTTTGGCCAACAACTCGCTCCGTTCCGATAAAATCATCCAGCAGATGTTGAAAGAAATCGTGGTTGCGTTGATTAACGCCAGTATTATTTCGCTTATCGTGTTCGTTTTCAATTTCTTTTTATTAGGGAATCCGCGTATTACGGTAGCGGTGTCGTTATCGCTGTTCAGCGTGGTGATGTTCGCTTCTATTTTCGGTACGGTGGTGCCGATGTTTCTCGATAAGTTCAAAAGCGACCCGGCCTTGGCTACGGGGCCTTTTATCACTATTACGAACGATATTATCGGCATGGTGATTTACATGACGATTTGCTCTTTCCTGATGTAACGTTTAC
>JAJBTJ010000182.1 GCA_020860905.1 Parabacteroides sp.
CAAGTACTCAGGTATTGAAACAAAAAAACGAAACTAAAGGAAATAAACGGCGCCTCGATAGAATAAAACGGAGTCGGATTATCTGTCTTCGGGTCGCCCTATCCTTTTTTAAAAGAAAAAACGAGCCGCCGCTTGCATAATCCACAAAAAAGTTACACCTTTGCAGCCTGAAATTCCGCAGAGGGTAAAAAAGAGGCCCCACAAAGCCCACCCCCGGGAGGTAACCTGTAAAAATAAAAACAGATGTACGTAATTGTTGAAATCCAAGGGCAGCAATTCAAGGCTGAAGCCGGAAAAAAATTATTCGTTCACCGTATCAACGCAGAGCGCGGCGCTCAAGTAGAGTTCGATAAGGTGTATTTGGTAGACAAAGAAGGCGACGTTACGGTGGGAACGCCGGTAGTAGAAGGCGCCAAAGTGGTAGCCGAAGTACTTTCGCACGTAAAAGGCGACAAGGTATTGGTATTCCACAAGAAAAGAAGAAAAGGATACCGTAAACTGAATGGTCACCGCCAGTGCTTTACCGAATTGAATATTAAAGAAATTGTTGCTTAACGTATTAAAACAGAAGTAAAATGGCTCATAAGAAAGGTGTTGGTAGTTCGAAGAACGGCCGTGAATCGGAAAGCAAACGATTAGGCGTTAAAATATTTGGCGGCGAAACGGTAAAAGCCGGTAACATTATCATCCGTCAAAGAGGTACGGTACATCATCCGGGCGAGAATGTAGGCATAGGAAAAGACCATACATTATTCGCGTTAACCGATGGCGTGGTAGTTTTCAGGAAGAAAAAAGACAACAGGTCGTACGTATCCGTAGCAGAAGCACCGAAGGCGGAAACCTAAGCGGTTCTTTCAGGTAGGGCGAACGGGATGCGGAAACGGGCAGATGCTTACGTATGCCGGCGTGCAACCTATCTTTGTTTTAACGGAAACAAACACCAGGCAGAGCAGGTGCGGCATACGGGTTTACTCGGGCTGCGCCGAAACGCAAGCCGGTATTCGATTTGTTCTTTAACGAAAAAATAAAAAGGAGGTGTCGTTTTCAGACGGTACCTCCTTCTTTTTTGCCGGAAACAAACTTCCCTGCGCCGTTTCCGGCACGTCCGCCGGGACGAACCCGTTCTTCCGTCCCTACCCATTCCATTAGTAAAAAACGCATGCCTTCCCGGCTGCCTGCCGAGGCACCTCACTGGCGGCTATCACCCCTTTATCAAACATACACACAGCCCCGCCACCAACGGAAACGCCGTGTCGAACAGGATGCCCCCTCCCGCTCGCCTCGACGAAAACAGGACAAGTGCCGAACATCCCGGTGCTTCCGGGAACCTTTACGCTTATGCAGGATATAACGCGTACCTTGCAAAGCCGCACCCCATCTTCAATCCAACACAAACTGCCCGTTCCAAAGCGACAACGCATACGTTACCGAACGGCACTGTTATGCCTCTACCCACAACCGGTTATCCGCTCTTAAATACCTAACGCGTACTTTGCACGCCAGCGCTACCGGCCCGGTGCAAGTCGCACTGGCGAGAGGAAGCGCCGCGACATTCACCGCCCGGCAAGAAGTATACCTTACGGTAATGCTCCCCCGGTACGCCACCGATTCCTCCCCTGGCCTGCAGGCGGGACGGACACCGTAAATCCTCTCTCTTTTAAAATAAGACACGCAACACGGTCGACGCCACCAGGCAGCCGGACAAACAGCTAATAAGGAAAAGCTCCCGGACAAGGAAAATCCAGGATTCCCGGCCGGCAGGTTTCCTCCTTCCGGAGCCGCTTTAAGAGCAGACTCGCCGGGCCGACCCCGCTTTTCGGGCATCCGGCTGCTTGCCTGTTCGCATCTTTTTAATTTACTTTGTATCGGGCGTGTAGGGCATCCGCGCGTACACCCGGCATAAAACCCGCCCGACAAGGGTTTATTTGTTTAACTCGCAACAATATAGTAAATGAAACGATACGCTTTCCTTTTTCTTATCTCAGGCCTCCTGTGCCTTACCGGTTGCAAAAGCCGGCCGAAATATTTGGCCGGCACGCCGTCGCCCCGCGAATTATCGGCCAGGCTGGGCGTACATGTAACCGAATCGGACTACCGCTACCTGTATGCGGAAGGGGCGGAATGGCTGGGCGTGCCGCACCGTACGGGAGGCACTTCGAAGCGGGGCGTGGATTGTTCGGGCTTCGTGGGAGCGATGTACCGCAAGGTGTACGGGCGGGCGCTGTGCCGGTCGGCAGCCGACATCCTGAAAAACGACTGCCGCCGCATAGGGAAAGGGAGCTTGCAGGAGGGCGACCTCGTATTTTTCCGCACCGGGAAAAGCCGGAAGAAGGCGCCCAACCACGTGGGCATCTACCTGAAGAACGGCAAGTTTATCCATGCGAGCAGCTCGCGGGGGGTAACGGTAAGCAGCCTGAGCGAACCGTATTACGTGCGCACGTGGCTTACGGGCGGCCGGGTAAGGAAATAGTTTTTACAGCGCCTTTTGTTATATTAGGATAATTCTGTTTACCTTTGCTCCTTGAAATAAAAAAACATAGACAAGGCATGTTGACGCTTAAAGTTATCACTGAAAACCCGGAAGAGGTAATCCGCCGGTTAGCTAAAAAGCATTTCGATGCAACGGACATTATCGGGAAAATAATCGAGTTAGATAAAACCAGACGCAGTACGCAGGTGGCGCTCGACGCGAACCTGGCTAAGCTGAACACCGTATCGAAAACCATCGGCTCGCTGATGAAGGAGGGGCGCAAGGAAGAAGCCGAAGCGGCCCGCAACGAGGTGGCGCAGATGAAGAAGGGCAACAAAGAAATGGAGGCTACGATGCGCGAGGCCGAGAAGCAACTGCGCGATTTGCTGGTGCTGATTCCGAACATGCCGCACGAGTCGGTTCCCGAAGGGCGCACGGCCGACGAGAACGTGTGCGAGAAAATGGGGGGCGACATCCCGGAACTGGGCGACAACGCGTTGCCGCATTGGGAGCTGGCGAAAAAGTACGACTTAATCGATTTCGAGCTGGGCGTGAAGATAACGGGCGCCGGGTTCCCGGTATATAAAGGGAAAGGGGCGCGCCTGCAACGGGCGTTAATCAACTTCTTCCTGGATAATGCCCGCGAGGCGGGTTACCTGGAAGTGCAACCTCCGTACGTGGTAAATGCCGATTCGGGCTACGGCACGGGGCAGTTGCCGGACAAGGAAGGGCAGATGTACCATGCCACCCTGGACGATTTGTACCTGATTCCTACGGCCGAGGTGCCGGTAACGAACATGTACCGCGATGTAATCCTGAACGAATCGGAATTGCCGGTAAAAAATACGGCGTACTCGGCTTGTTTCCGCCGGGAAGCGGGCTCGTACGGGAAGGATGTGCGGGGCTTGAACCGCCTGCACCAGTTCGACAAGGTGGAAATCGTGCGTATCGATACGCCGGAACATTCGTACGAGTCGCTACAGGAGATGGTGGCGTACGTGCAATCGTTGGTGGAAAAGCTGGAATTGCCGTGGCGTATCTTACGGTTATGCGGGGGCGACATCAGTTTTACGTCGGCGCTGACGTTCGATTTCGAGGTATTCTCGGCAGCCCAGAAGCGTTGGCTGGAGGTAAGTTCGGTTTCGAATTTCGAAAGCTACCAGGCTAACCGCCTGAAATGCCGCTACCGCCGCGAACAGGATAAGAAACCCCAGCTTTGCCATACGCTGAACGGAAGCGCACTGGCGCTTCCGCGTATCGTAGCGGCATTGCTCGAGAATAACCAAACTCCGCAGGGGATTCGCATCCCGAAGGCGCTGGTGCCTTATACGGGGTTCGAGTGGATTGAATAATCCGGGGAAAAACAAGCTTCGCCCGCCGCGAGGGCGTCGGCCGACGGCGCCTACCGGCGGTCATCCTTTTTATCTTGACAGAAAATCCCGATTAAGAGAGGCAGCCAAACTTGTTCGGATAATGCCGAGCGTGAGGGATTTATGTAAAAAAGGATGCAAAAAAGGTCAAGGGCT
>JAJBTJ010000209.1 GCA_020860905.1 Parabacteroides sp.
GTCATCCTTTTTTATCTTGACATAAAAAAGGATGCAAAAAAGGTCAAGGGCTGACCATTATCTTTTTTGAGTAATAAAAGTCGAGTGAGAAATCGATTAATCTCTTATAACTTATAAGGTATCCCCTACCAGACAAATTAAGATAAAGAAATTAAACAGGCATCTTTCCCGCCATAAAATTGTATTCGGCACAAATAAGAAAATCCCCTGTAAAACTAACATTTACAGAGGATTTTCTTATTTAGCAAGTGATCAGGATGGGATTCGAACCCATGACCCACAGCTTAGAAGGCTGTTGCTCTATCCAGCTGAGCTACCCGACCATCCTTATTTGCGGTGCAAAGGTAATAATTTATTTGAAAAACACTATCAAATTTCATAGTAAATAACTACATAACTTACGATAATTTCCCCGTTCGGAACCTACAAACCGGCCGGAAGGCTGGAAACAACTAAAAACTTCCGGCAACCGACCCCAAAAAACAAACCGGATTTACCCGACCATCCGGCTCCATTTTCCACCCGGCGCCGGCATATCAGAACGGATACCCCACCGCGAAATGCCAGGCGAAGTTATCCTTAAAATTCGGACGTGTAATAGCCCAGCGCCGCGAGCCCCGCTCCTGCGGGTCGTACGCTTTGAAGCCCGTATCGAAACGAACCAGGAAGAAATCGAAATCGAGGCGCAACCCCAGGCCGTATGAAAAAGCGATTTCCTTGTAAAAACGACCGAAATCAAAATTCGCATCCGGCATATCGTCGCGTTTCTTCACGTTCCAGATATTTCCCGCATCGATATAAGCCGCCATTTCGAACTTCCAGAACAGCTTGGTACGGTACTCCACATTCATATCCAGCCGCATATCGCCCGACTGGTCGACGAACGTTTTCACCGAATCGCGCGGCAGGCTGCCCGGCCCCAACGAGCGCACCGACCAGCCGCGTACGCTGTTCGCCCCGCCGGAAAAATACATCTTTTCCAACGGCATAATCGCATTGCCGTACGGATACCCTATCCCGGCCCCTACGTGAAAAGCCAGCGTATTCCGGTTATCCAGCACGAAAGTTTTGCTGAAGTCGATGTCGCCTTTTACGAATTGGGAGTAGTTGATGCCGAACAACGTGTACTTACCTTCGCTGTCTTTGTCTTTCCCCAACATTTTCGACATGGCATACAGGAAATTACCGGCCAACTCCACCGACACCCGGAGCGAACGCATGTCGCGGTGCCGGTTCTGCGGGTCGTAATTGGAAAACGAATAAGAATAGGCCGTACCTACCGTAAACTGGTTACTGTAATTATACTTGGCGATATAATCCGGTATGTTCGCCATAAAGGCGCTGTCTTTATACGGCAGGTACATATAGTCGATGTTCAGTAATTTAAATGTATGCCGTACGGAGCGGTTCGTGCGGTTTTGCCAGCTATACCCCCAACTGGCCGAAAGAATCTTCCGGTCGTACTCCGGACGCTTCTGCATGTTATAACTCAGCCGCACTTCGGTAGAAGCCCGTAACCGCCGCTTGAAGCTACTGTCGAGGAAAGGGAAAAGAAACTGCGGAAACGTGAGCGATGTTTCCACACCGAACTCCAGCATATTCCTGGAAAACGAATTCGACAAGGCTTCGTAAGCCCCGCGAAGCTTGATGCCGAACACTTCCGAGCCTCTGAAAATATTCTGGTAATTGAATCCGGTGGCGAAGCCGAAATCGCCGGCCGTATTGGTACCCTCGAGCTCCACGCCGAACGACTGCGGCTTGGCAGGCGAGGTAAGTACGAAACAATTCAGCTTCATCGTGTCGTTTTCCATAAACTCGTCGAAGCGGATATTCACGTTGCGCAGCGCATTGAGCGACGAAAAAGCGGCGTACGTTTGCTCCACTTTCCGCTCGTTGTACAAATCGCCCGGAGTAAGGTAACAACTGCGCTTCAACACGCTCGGGCGGATTGTACGGCCGTTCTCGCTGTAATAAATGCCCAGCCTGTCCGACCTGAGCGTATCGGTAAGCACATACTTCGTACCCTCTTCCCCCATCTTTATCGGGTCGTAATCGGTGATGACGGAAACCCGGTCGATGTAATACGGACGATGCGGGCGCCGTTCGGTTTCACCGTCGGGCAAAGCAGCCAGGAAAGGCTTTACATACAGGCTCAAATCTACGATGTTCCGGTTAAAGGCGCTATCGGCCCGGTAGGCGATGTAATCTTTGTTGAAGGCGTAATATCCGTTACGCCGCAGCAAGGCGGTAAGGCGTTCGCGCTCGCTGTCGAGCACATCCCGGTCGAACAGGTTGCCGCTTTTTACCAACGGCGTATAGATTTGCGGGGTTTCGCTGAACAACGAAGAAAAACGGTGCCTGCGGGGCGCCTGCAACCGGACGATGCTGTCGATAGCCGGGTCGGCGATATTCATCGCATAGTTCCGGATGGTATACGGCTCGCCCGTTTCGAGCGAGTAGGTAACTTTCGCTTTCTTATATTTCGAGGTATCCACAGACGAGGTTACCTGGGCGTTTATGTATCCTTTGTTCACAAGGAAACGCTGTAATTCTTCTTCCGATTTCGTAACCGACGCGGTATCGAGAATAACCGGCGCCTCGCCGATACGCCGCAATTGCCGGCTCAACCAGCGGGAGGAATCGCGCCCCGACCAGTCGTACAGGTAAAGCTGCGTTTTTACCAGCCCGAACATTTTAAAGTTCGGTTGCTGGCGCAGGTAATCCTTCAAATCGACCGGCTTGAAATCCTTGTTATCCGAGCGGATTTCCACTTTATCCAGCAGGTATTTGCCTTCGGGCACGTATTTCGTCGAGCTACAGGAAAAGAAAAACAGTACGAGAAACGGCCAATAAAAACAGAGACGGTATATTCGCTTCATCGTTTTCCACTTTGGGTAGCAAATGTACTTGAAATTAAATTATTTCGCCTACTTTTGTTATCAAAATAAACTGAAATGCTGAGTAAATCGCAGGTAAAATATATCAAGTCGCTCGGTTTAAAAAAGTTCAGGGAGCAACACGGAACGTTCGTTGCGGAAGGGAACAAGTTAGTGACCGACCTATTGCCTTATTTCGAATGCGAGTTGTTGGTGGCTGCTCCTTCATGGATGGCTACACAGGGCGACTTGCATCCCGGCGAGCTGGTCGTAGCCGGCAACGGCGACATCCCGAAAGCCAGTTTCCTCAAAACGCCACAAGACGTACTGGCCGTATTCAGGCAACCGGAAACCGATTTAACGGAGGCCGACCCGTCGACCCAGCTTATCCTGGCGTTAGACGGGGTACAAGACCCGGGCAACTTAGGAACTATCGTGCGGCTTGCTGACTGGTTCGGTATCGGGCACATCGTATGTTCGCCGGATACGGCCGATGTATTCGGCCCGAAAGCGGTACAGGCTACCATGGGCGCGCTGGCGCGGGTAAAGGTGCACTATACGCCGCTGGCGCCGTATTTGAAAGAGAGTACAGGCCCGGTATACGGCACGTTCTTGGAAGGGGAAACGATTTACACGCATCCGCTGTCGGCAACGGGAGTTATCCTGATGGGCAACGAAGGGAATGGTATCCGGCCGGAAACGGCACAAGCGGTAACGCATAAAATCCATATTCCGAACTACCCTCCCGAGCGGGCTACATCCGAATCGCTGAACGTGGCTATCGCTACGGCGGTGGTTTGCAGTGAGTTCAGGAGAAGGGCAGGAAGATAATCCGGTTTATTTTGCCTGAAGAAAGCCGAAAAAAATTCCGGGTAAGAAAGGTTACAGCCGAGCAAGAGAAACATAGCCCGACTTGTTCAGGTAATGCACGGCAAGAAGAATTTATACAGAAAAGTCAAAGTACATGACAAAAAATTCTTTTTTCGCTTACCTCTTTTTCGCTCGCCGCGAGGGCGTCTGCCGACGGCGCCTACCGGCGGTCTTCATTTTTTCTCTTGACAGAAAATCCCGATTAAGAGAGGCAGTAGCCAAACTTGTTTGGATAATGCCGAGCGTG
>JAJBTJ010000109.1 GCA_020860905.1 Parabacteroides sp.
AAAGGATGACCGCCGGTAGGCGCCGTCGGCAGACGCCCTCGCGGCGAGCGAGAAAACAAGCTGCCCCTCGGCATAATCAAAGCAAAGCTTTGCTTCTGCATTCGATTTGCACTACTTTTCTTCGAAAATAGAAGATAGGCTGCATCTCAGCATAATCAAAGCAAAGCTTTGCTTCTGCATTCGATTTGCACTATCTTTGTCCCAAAGAATTCAAACGAAGACAACGAAGACAAAGTGCGCCACGAAACAGGCAAAACAAAGCTCCGCCTAAAGGCCGCACCCTCCGTAAACATCAAAAAACAACACATGGAAAATGCCGATAAACTGCGTATAGCCCTGGTACAGGCGCCCATAGAATGGGGAAACCCCGAAGCCAACCTCCACCGGTTCGGCCGGCAGCTCGGCCGATTGCAAGGAAAAGCCGACATCGCCTTGCTGCCCGAAACCTTTACCACCGGCTTTTCCATGCAAGCCGAAGCCATAGCCGAACCAGCCGGCGGCCCGACCCTTCCCGCCATCCGGAACTGGGCATCCGCTTACAACCTAGCGATAGCCGGCAGCTTTATCGCGAGTGAAAACGGGCGCTACTTCAACCGAGGCTTTTTCGTTACCCCCGAAGGACACACCCGGTTATACGACAAACGCCACCTCTTCCGCATGGCCGGCGAAAACGAGCACTATACCGCCGGGAACGCCCCCCTGGTAGTTCCCTATAAAGGCTGGAACATCAACCTCGTTATCTGCTACGACCTCCGTTTTCCCGTGTGGTGCCGCAACACCGGCAACGCGTACGACGTGCTGCTGTGCTGCGCCAACTGGCCCGAAGCCCGTTCCCGGGCGTGGCGTACGCTGCTCGAGGCGCGAGCCATCGAGAACATGGCATACGTATGCGGCGTAAACCGAGTAGGCGCCGACGGCAACGGAATCCCTTTCCGGGGCGACTCGCTCGCCTTTTCCCCCAAAGGAGAAATCCTGGCGGATGCAGAAAACGGCGAAACGGTGCGCATCGCCACCCTCGATAAAGAAGCGCTGCTCCGTTTCCGCGCCAAGTTTCCCGCCTGGCAGGATATGGATAAATTCGTTATCTGTTAACTGTAGAGTGCCGATAGAACCACCCGGTACAGACAATGACAAGGATAATCCTAATCACTTAATCCCCATAAAAACAATCAAATACACTATGCAAACCCGATTGAGAAGCTGGAAAATAAACGGCCTCGCCCCGCTGTTGATAGGCGGATGCCTCCTAACGGCAACCGCTTGCGGAAGTAAAACCGCCGGCTCCCGTACCGCCCCGGACGGAGCGCAGGCAAGCAGTACCGCCCCCGCCGCCATGTACGAAGGCGTGCAACCTCATGCCTCCCGGGCGGAAGTGCCCGAAGATTCGCTGAAATTTTACGACCCCGACCAGGTGAACAAACAATACGTCGATGGCGCCGAACGCTGGTTTTACCGCGACACCCTGATGCACGGCGCCTATAAATCCTCTTATTTCTACGACCATGTGATGTATTATTCGGTAGCCACGTACCGCAACGGAGTCAAAAACGATACCGTACGCCATTACCACGCTACGGAGAAGTGGCTCGCCGTCGAAGTGATTACGCCCGACAGCCTCCATGAGATTTACCAGGCGTATTACAACAACGGGAATCCGAAAGTGCGCTACGAATCCGCCGGCGGCCGGTTAAACGGAGCGATGCGGCACTGGTTTATCGACGGGAAGCCCGAGAAACTCGAGTATTTCAAAGACGGCCGGCGGCACGGGGAAGAGAAAAGCTGGTACCCCAACGGCTACCTCGCCTCCGAAGATAGGTATGCCGACGACAATCAGGTGGGGCCGTACAAGAGCTGGAATTACAGCCAGGGTAAAGACGATGCGTATTATTACCTCGGAGCCACCGAGGCGCCCGACCGCCAGTTCGTGGCGTACAGCCTGTACAACGGCTACCGTATCGAAGAGAGTTACGAAGCGGCCGGCGACGGTACATGGCTGCTTACCAAACGCAGCCTGTACGAACGGGACGAGAAGCTATGTACGTTCGAAAAGCACGGCTGCGACCTGGTGAAGCACGATACGGTGCCCGACGGTTCGCGGCTCGAGGTGCGCGATTACTGCGAGGGCCGGTTGCAATCGCTCGAACAGTATCCGCTTTCTTCTGGCGGCGCCCCGGCCGTTTTTACCGAAACGTATTCCGATACGGGCCGACCGGTTACGCGGCAGTTCTACGACGACGAATACAACCGGCTGGAACCCATCCGCGTGTATGCGCAGGAAGGGGCGTCGGTAACCGGTATGAGTAGCAGCGAATACGAAGAGTTGGCGGCCGATAGTTGCAACGTGTACCTGGCAAAGGAGGAATCCCGTTGGGTGCAGGATGCCGGCAGTGCTACCTTGCGTTGCCAAGGGAAAGAAATCGAACTGCTCGGTTCTTCCGGTTCCGAAGACGCTTCCGACTTCTACCGCCAGTGGAACTACGACGGATATAATGCCCGTTCCGGGATGCATTTTTTCAATTTCGAGGGATTCGAGGTGTGGGGCTATTTCGCTGCGGACGACGCCACCGGCCGGATAACGAAGTACGATGCGGTGAGCCGGCCTGTTTTTTGCGGCCGGTCGGATTTGTTCTTTGTCGAAAACGGCAATCCGTACGAAGGCGGGTGTGCCGTTTGTATTTACAGGCAGTTGCCCGGCGGGCGCCTGGCAAAGGTAGCTACGCTCGACCGGGGCGGCGTTAATTTTTATACGCTCGACCTCGAAAACCTTACCTGGGTAGGCGAACGTACGTTGGTTGCTACCCGGATAGAGCCGGGTCGCCGCAACGAACGCTATTATACCTTTGACGACGAACGGGCCAACGAAGGCGAACTGCCTTACCTGCGCATCGAGGTAACGCCGGAAGCCTGGCAAAACGCAGAACCGCTCCCGCTCTCGGACGGGATGATTCGCGAGATGAACGACCAGATGAAGGTGGGGCGCGATTCGTAAAGCGTAACGACGGATAGGAGGGTGGTGGGCGGCATTCGCACAGCGAAGGTGCTTTTGGCAGAATCCCGGGCGGAGGAACGCATGGAAACGGGAACCCGGGCACCTGTTTAAATATCTCCTGCATCGATTCGTGTGCGGGTTTTACTGGGCTGTTCGGGGGTTATTTCCGGTTTCTGCCGGGTTGTTTCCCCAAAACGGTACCGGATACGGTTTAAATAGTCTCTTACAAAACTATAAACAAAGGGGGAGGGCAGCGCCCATCCCCTGTAATACCCACGAAAAGTATGAAAGATATTGTAAATGCCCGTTGCGGCTGGGCGGGAACCGACGAACTTTACGTAAAGTACCACGACGAGGAATGGGGCAAACTGGTTACCGACGACCGAACTTTGTTCGAGTTCCTGGTGCTCGATAGCGCCCAGGCGGGGCTTGCCTGGATAACTATCCTCCGCAAACGCGAAGGGTACCGCGAAGCCTTTCACCAGTTCGATGTAAAGAAAGTGGCGCAGATGACTCCGGCCGACATGGAACGGTTGATGAAATTCGACGGAATCGTGAAAAACCGCTTGAAAATCAGTTGTACCATCCGGAATGCGAAGTTGTTTATGGCTGTGCAGGAGGAGTTCGGCAGTTTCTACCGGTACGTTTTGTCTTTCTTTCCCGGCCAGCAACCTATCGTGAATCATTTCGTCTCCTTGAGCCAGATTCCTGCTACTTCTCCCGAGTCGGATGCGATGAGCAAAGACATGAAAAAACGGGGTTTCAAGTTCTTTGGGTCTACTATTTGCTACGCTTTTTTGCAGTCGGCGGGCTTTGTGAATGACCACCTGGAGGGGTGTTTCTGCCGGGCTGATTAAAGGGGAGGATTTTCGTTTCTTTCAGAAAAGAAACGAAAGGAAAGAAAAGGTTTTTCGGTGAGAGGGTGGCTTTTTTCGCTCGCCGCGAGGCGTCTGCCGACGGCGCCTACCGGCGGTCATCCTTTTTTATCTTGACATAAAAT
>JAJBTJ010000200.1 GCA_020860905.1 Parabacteroides sp.
GTATCTAACTGAATGTAATGCCGTTACACTTGTAATGAGTACCCTCTCACGTCGTAGCAGCGGCTACGGATAATAGAAAAGAACGCTAAAAACGATGCCAATTTTTTAAATTAAAAGACTATCAGTTATGTTGAAAATCTTTAAACCTGTCAGTCTTCTTTTGTTAGCCAGTGCTTTCGGTTTTTCCGCCCAGGCAGAGGCGGCGCTACCGGGACGTATCAATCCGGCTACTGACGCCACACAACAAAAAACGAAGTTAACCGGTACGGTAGAAGACGAGTTGGGTCCGGTAACCGGTGCTACCGTGTTAGTAAAAGGAACTACTAACGGAACGATTACCGACCTCGACGGAAATTTTACCCTCGAAGTAAATAACGGGGATGTAATCCAAATTTCGTTTATCGGGTACGCCACCCAGGAAATCAAGTATACCGGACAAACTTCCCTGAAAATAAACCTCCAGGAAGATACCCAGAAACTGAACGAAGTGGTGGTAACCGCACTCGGATTGAAACGCGAAGAAAAAGCCTTGGGATATGCGGTAACCGAATTGAAAGGCGACGAGTTGCGGACAGCCAATACCATCAGTCCCGTCGCTTCGTTGCAAGGAAAGGTGGCCGGCGTTGAAATAGCCCAGTCCGACGGCGGTATGTTCGGCGCCACCAAAATACAAATCCGCGGTGCCTCTACGTTGTCGGGTAACAACCAACCTATTTACGTAATCGACGGGGTGATTCTGGATAATAACACATCGGGTAATTCAACCGTCGATTGGGAGGGAAACGAAAACTCTAACGACTACGGTAACGAATTGAAGAACCTCAACCCCGACGATTTCGAATCCGTATCGGTGCTGAAAGGAGCTGCTGCTACGGCTTTATACGGTTCGCGCGGCTTGAACGGTGCTGTAGTAATCACTACCAAGAGCGGGAAAGGCACGAAGGGATTCGGCGTTACCGTATCGCAAACGCTCGGTATCGACCATGCGTATAAGATGCCGGGTATTCAAACGCTGTACGGCGACGGGTATTTCCCGGGTAATGCGAGTTATTCGGCCGACGGAAACCGCTGGGCCGACGGCGCTTTTATGACCAACAGCAAAGGCCAGCATACGGTGAACGGCGATGGAGCGGGTGTGGCTTTCGGACCGCGTTTCGACGGCTCTCCCATCGAACTGTGGGACGGCTCCATGGGCGTGTATTCTCCTGTGAAAAATAATATGTTGGATATGTACCGGCTGGGTTTCAATACTAATACGAACGTAGCAATACGGGGTGGCAACGACAAATCGTCGGTATATGCGTCCGTTTCGTACAAAAAAGCCAACGGTACCACCGAGAACAACTCGTTCGAACGGTACTCCATGTTATTGAAGGCTACACATAAAATAAGCGAGTATGTAGATGTTGCCGGTTCGGTGAGCTTTGCCAACTCGAAGCCCCGGAATGCCGCCCGCAACGTAGGCGAGCAGTTTATCAACGGTACTTACACCCAGTTGTACGATCCGGGATATTTCCGCGATAAATACCTGGGCGAGCACGGCGGGATGGCTTCTAACACGTATGGCGACAAATACGGAAACGTTCCGGGTAAAGATTATTGGTTTTCGATTAACCATAAAGACCAGTACCGCAAAGAAACCGTAGTGCGTCCGCAACTGGAAGTAAACGTAAAAATACTCGACTGGCTCAGGTTCAAGGCCGATGCCAACATGAACTATTATTATACCCGGATGGAAAACAAGGAATTAGGTAGCGGGTATGCCAACGAAGGCGGTTATTACGGTATGTCGCAGGATACGAAAGAACAGTTTACCGTAGGCGGTACGTTTACAGTGAACAAGCAAATCAAGGATTTCTCGGTAGGCGGCTTCGCCCGGTTCGAATACTATAACAACTACCAGAGCTCGTATTCGATGAATACGAAAGGCGGCCTGGCTGTTCCCGGACAATTCTTTATCGGAAACAGTAAGGAAACGGTGAATGCAGAAGGTAAAATAAGCAGCACCAAACGGATTATTTCGGCCATCTTCGCTGTAAACTTAGGCTGAAAGAACCAGTTGTTCCTCGATGTTACCGGCCGTAACGACTGGTCGTCGTCGTTGGTATATGCCAACAAAACGGGTAACTACTCTTATTTCTATCCCTCGGTGTCGGGCTCGTGGCTGGCCAGCGAAACGTTCGAGCTTCCCGAGTGGGTTTCGCTGCTGAAACTCCGGGGTTCCTGGGCACAGGTAGGTAACGATACGTCGCCCTACAATATCAACAGTGCCTACGGGTTTGCCTCGCACGAGATGCTCGACGGCTATATTTATTCGAACACTTTGAATACGCTGATGAACAATCCCAACCTGAAACCCGAGCGGAAAAACGCCTGGGAAATCGGATTGGACGCCCGCTTCCTGAGTAGCCGTATCAACATCGACGCTACCTATTACCGCGAAAATACGAGAGACCAGATTATGGATATTGCCGTACCGTCTATTTCCGGCGTGTCTACCCAGCGCATCAATGCGGGTAATATTCAGAACGAGGGTATCGAAATCGCTTTGAATACGGTGCCCTACCGGAATAAAGACTGGGAATGGACATTGGATTTTACCTGGACCAAGAACAACAGTAAAATCGTGGAGTTGCACCCGAACGTAGCCGATTTTATCCGGTTGAGCGGGTATCTCGACGGCGACGTGCAAATCGCTTCCGTAGCGAAAGTAGGCGGGGCATACGGGTTGTTGATGAGCCGGATGTTGCCGCAGGTGGATAAAGCTACCGGACAGAAAGTGCTGAACTGGAATCAAGACAGACGTTCGGCTTACTATGCCCGTAGCAACGAAACACAGGAAGTCGGAAAAATGACTCCCGACTTTTTAGGCTCGGTTGCCACCGGTCTTACCTGGAAAGATTTGAGCCTGCGGGTAGGGTTGGATATGCGTATCGGCGGTATGACGGCTTCGTACAGTAACCGTTACGGAACGGCTTACGGATATACCGAAACGTCGTTGCGTTACCGTGACGAAGAGCACGGCGGTATGACTTGGACCAGCAAGTGGCTGAACGAAGACGGCACACCGTCAGGCAGCTACGGTATCACCTACCACGACGGGATGATTCCCGACGGCGTATTTGCCGAAGGTCAGAAAATTACCGGTGCCGACGGAAAGGTACACCAGGTAGGCGGCAAATCGTACCGCGAGTTGTACGAAGCCGGTATCCTCGAGCCGGTTCATGCCGGAGCTTATCACCTGAGCAGCAACAGTTGGGGCGCCGGAACGGTAAACGACGACTGGTTCCACGAACTGAGCTATATCGCCTTGCGCGAAATCACCTTAGCTTACCGGATACCGAAGAACATTGCTTCGAAGGTAGGTGCCAAGAACTTAGGCGTGAGCTTTACCGCCCGTAACTTAGGCTACCTTTATAACTCGCTGCCCAACAACCTGAATCCCGAAAGCACGCGCGGTAACGTATCGCACGAGTTCCGCAGCCGCGGCTTCGAGCCCTATATCGCCAGTTATATGATGACTGTGAATGTGGAATTTTAAGGAAGTGTATAATATAAAGAACAAGATGCATTATGAAATATAAATTTTTGGCTGTCGCCTTGATTGCCGGTATCGGATTCTGCTCCTCGTGTAAAGACGAGTTCTCGGAAATAAACCAGAATCCGAGCAATATTACCGACCCCGACACCCGTTACCTGTTCACGGAGTGTCTGTACCAGTTCGAACCGGCCGACTATTATGCTTGGTTTTATCCTTATCAGTACGTATCCAAATGGGGGCAAACCCTGGTGCCGGTAGCCGGGAATACCGAAGAAATCAATGTAGTGGGTCAAACCGACGGTACGGGTATGGCAGGTAATATGCTTCGTATGGCCAACGATTTGCGCAACCATATCGACACGAAGTTGTCGGGTAGAGAGCAAGTGGCGCATCAGATACTATCTTAAAAAGCAATGCTTAGAGCATGTTCTTTTTGTTAATT
>JAJBTJ010000269.1 GCA_020860905.1 Parabacteroides sp.
ATTCCTATTCATACAGGAAAATGTAAAAATGCCTTTCCGTTTTTAGCTTTTTTACTATTCATATGCCTGTCATTAATGCCTTTTTACGCAAAGGCACAACAAGATAACGACATCAGCCTGGAAGTGCGGAACGAACCTGTCGAAAATGTTTTCAACCGGTTGAGCAAACAAACTCGCTTGAAATTCTTCTATGACCAGGAAACGATCAATAGCGTTCCGGCGGTATCCGTCAAAGTAGATAATGCCTCGTTACAGCAAGTATTAGACCTGATTACCGCGCAAACCCAGTTGTATTTCAACCGGCAAAACAATACGATTTCCGTAAGCGCCAAACCGGTAAACCCGAAAAACGACACCGGTACTATAAAAACAATCAGCGGAATAGTGACCGATGATACGGGAGAACCGGTTATCGGCGCCAGCATCCTGGTAAAAGGCACTACCAACGGAACGATTTCCGACCTCGATGGTAAGTATTTGCTATCCGGCGTACCCGAATCTTCTACCGTCTCCATCTCTTATATCGGATACAAAACGCTGGAACTACCGGCCAAAGACAAGAGACTGGCCAAAATCGTATTGCACGAAGATACGGAAGTACTGGATGAAGTAGTGGTGGTAGGCTACGGCGTGCAGAAAAAAAGAGACGTAACCACGGCCATCGCCAGCGTACGTGCCAGCGACCTGAAAGGACAGCCGGTCAGTTCGATGGCGGAAGCGATGGCGGGCAAAATGCCGGGCGTGCAAGTTTCGCAGGGCACAGGCGCCCCGGGTTCGTCGTTGCAGATTAAAGTACGCGGTACGGGAACCATTACCGCCGGCACTTCTCCGTTGTATGTGGTAGACGGGGTGCCGTTGGCAAAAGAACAGTTGAATACCTTCAATATGAACGATGTGGAAAGCATCGAAGTATTGAAAGATGCTTCGTCGGCCGCCATCTACGGTTCACGCGGTTCGAACGGCGTGGTGCTGATCACCACTAAGAAAGGGAGCAAGGGCAAAGCCACCGTAACCTATAACGGCTATTACGGCTGGCAAACCGTATCCAAGAAAATCGATATGCTGAACGCTTACGAATACGCCGACCTGGTAAACGACGCCCGTAACAATACGTATACGGATAAGATGGAATCGATCAACCGGAAACGGATGGCCGGCGGCCTGTCGCCCCTCTCTTTCCAGATGGGCGACAATAACGTGACGCGTTTACAGAATACCGGGAACGACTACAACACAATCGTCCCGGTAGAAATTTATCCCTACCTGGAAGGTAAGCCCGGGTTGACGAATACCGACTGGCAAGACGAAATTTTCCGTACGGCGGGGATGCAAAACCATTCGGTTTCCGTATCCGGCGGCTCGGAAAAGATAAACTATTACGCTTCGCTCGACTATTTACAACAAGACGGGGTAATTATCAACAGCGACTTTACCCGTTACAGTTCGCGCTTCAACCTTGATGTAACGGAAGGAATCTTCAAATTCGGTTTGTCGCTCAACCCGTCGGTAACAATCGACAATGCCGTAAAATCCGACGGCGCTTACAACCAGGACGGCGGCGGTATCATCGCCTCGGCGCTGCACAGCGCCCCTATTTTCCCGGTGTATAATGCCGACGGAAGTTTCTGTTTCGCCCAGAATGCCTGGAGTCCGGATACGGAAACCGTTATGCCGGACGGCTCCGTCAAACGGGGTAACAGCCAAACGCAAGTATGGAACCCCGTAGCACTGGCCATGTTACAGAAAGACGAAACCAAGGCTTCCCGCATTTTCGGAAATGTGTACGGAGAGGTTGCATTCTTGCCGTCGTTAAAATACCGGGCTAATTTCGGCGTCGATATTTACAGCGACTCGGAAGATACGTTCCGTCCGTCTACCCTCCCGGTTTCCAATACGATGGGTAATCCGGAATCGGTGCCCGAAGCTACGTCGAAAACGTCGAAACTCTATAACTGGCTGTTCGAACAAACCCTGAACTTCTCGAAAGATTTCGGGGCGCATTCCCTTTCGGCCATGGGAGGCTGGACGATGCAGTACCAACGCAACGAAAGCAATTATGCTTTCGCCAACGGATTCATTACCAACAACATTCCGACACTGAATGCCGGAACCGTTACCCGCGGTAACTCGCACGCTTCGGAATGGGCTTTACTTTCGGGGTTGGCGCGCGTGCAATATAACTATTCGGGCAAGTATATGCTGACCGGCGCCGTACGTGCCGACGGCGCTTCCCGTTTCGGAAAGAACAACCGGTGGGGCTATTTCCCTTCCGTGTCAGCCGGTTGGCGCATTTCGGAAGAGCCATTCATGAAATCACTCGCGTTTATCGACGATTTAAAGATACGTGCCAGCTACGGGTTGACCGGCAATTTCAATATTCCCAACTACGGTGCGCAAGGGGAAGTAGGATATTACAGCTACGTGCTGGGCGGCTCGAGCCCCGAAGTAGTAAAAGGGGCGGCTCCGAGCAGCATGGCCAACCCGGATTTGAGGTGGGAGAAAACAGCGCAAGTCAATGTGGGGTTCGACGCTTCTTTATTCGACAACCGGCTTACGTTAGGATTCGACCTGTACAACAGTAATACGTACGATTTATTGCTGAACGTACCGGTGCCTATGGCTACGGGATACGCCACCCGGCTCGAGAACATCGGCAAGGTGAACAACAAGGGAGTGGAGTTTAACATCGCCACCAACCAAAAAACGGGCGATGTTGCCTGGACGGCGTATTTCAATATTTCGAAAAATATCAACCGGGTCAAGGAACTGGGGCCGGGCAATGCCGACATTATTTCATCCGGTTCGGTAAGCAATGCGTATTTCATCACGCGGGTGGGCGAACCGATCGGTTCATATTACTTGCCGGTAGTAGAGGGTGTGTTCAAGAACCAAGAGGAAGTAGACGCCACCCTGCATTATGTCGATTCTCCCACGAACTACGGATTAGCCGATACCAAACCGGGCGACTTCAAATATAAGGATGTAAACGGCGACGGCATACTCGATATTTCGGATACCGATCGGGCGATCGTGGGGAATTATATGCCTGACTTTACGTATGGTTTCGGCGCCACCGTGGCATGGAAAGGGGTCGATTTCGGCATCATCTTCCAGGGAGTATACGGAAATAAGATTCTCAACTTGTCGCGCCGTTACTTTTACAACCACGAAGGGAATATGAATAACTATAAAGGAGCCTTGAACCGGTGGAAATCGGAAAGCGAACCCGGCAGCGGCATGAACGTACGCGCCAACCGCGTCAGCAAAGGACAAAACGGAACCACGTCGACCTGGCATGTGGAAGACGGTTCGTATTTGAGAATCAAGAATATCTCGTTAGGATATACGTTGCCGCAACCATGGATTCGCAAAGTTTACCTGCAATCGGCGCGCATCTACTGTTCGGTGCAGAACCCGTTTACCTTTACCAAGTACGAAGGGTATAACCCGGAAGTGTCCAACCGGACGGCGGCCACTACGAACGGCGAAGATTACGGGGTGTATCCCCTGGCAAGAACTACCTCTATCGGGGTAAACATTACTTTTTAACTTTAAAAACACGGATGTATGAAAAAAATAATATCTGCCGCCCTGTTGGCTGCGGCACTTTCGGGGTGTGAAAGCTTTATCGACTTGAAACCGATCGATTTCCCGACGGAAGAAACCTTCTATACAGATGTAAAAGGGTTGGAAGGCGCCGTAATCGGCGCTTACGACGAATTCCAGTCGAGCGACCAGTACGGCTCCAAGTTCCTCACGTTGATGGAAACCCGCGGCGATAACGTAAAGAACGACAACTCGGGCGCCAGCGGAGGGATTACTTACCAAATCGAAGTGTTTACCGAAACTCCGGCCAATTCCAACTTGTCGGGAGCTTGGCTGTCGCTCTACACCGGCATTTACCGTTGCAACCTGATCTTGCAAAATGCGGATCAGGTGGAAATGACAACCGACCAACGCACTAAAATCGCGGGACAAGCCGCTTTTATGCGCGCCCTTTCCTATTTTAACCTGGTACGCCTGTGGGGCAAAGTGCCGCTAATCACTCATACCCAAACAGTGGAAGAAGCCCGCAACAACAAACGCGCCGAGGTAAACGACATCTATGCCCAGATTATTGCCGACCTGAACACGGCCAAAGAGTTGCCTGCCGCCTGGCCTGAAGCCGAAAGGGGACGGGCCACTTCGTATGCCGCACAGGCATTGCTGGCTAAAGTTTACCTGTATACGGGCAATTACCAGGCGGTTATCGACGAACTGGCTCCGGTAGTTACAGCCATCCGGGCGA
Organism: Parabacteroides sp.; assembly: GCA_020860905.1. Classification (GTDB taxonomy): domain Bacteria; phylum Bacteroidota; class Bacteroidia; order Bacteroidales; family Tannerellaceae; genus Parabacteroides_B. The sequence continues at coordinate 4,289 of JAJBTJ010000269.1, forward strand.
AAAAGCAATTGGCGCTGGTTCCGATGCCGCAAACATTCCCCGATAACCTGAAAACCAGCAAAGACATCATTTTCGCGGTACAGTATTTGAAAGGCGGCGTAGGCGAATCGGTACACCAAAATAACCGCTACCGTAATAATGACAACGGAAATATTATTTCCCTGGAACCGGCGGAATTCGAGAGCAATGCCGACAACCGGAAAGCATTGGTGGCTCCGACAGGGAGCGGGCAACGTCCGGGCAAGTTCAACGCGCCGGCAACCAACAACGAAACCAGCGCCGACTTCCCGGTATTGCGTTGTGCGGATGTGATGTTGATGTATGCCGAAGCATCGAACGAAATCTCGGCGGCACCCACACAAGAGGCATTGGATGCCTTGAACGCCGTGCGTGAAAATGCCGGGCTAACGGACAAGACGTTTGCAGAACTGCCTACGAAAGAGGCTTTCAGAAAAGCGGTATATCACGAACGCCGGCTGGAACTGGCGTTGGAATGCGACCGCTGGTTCGACATCGTCCGCACGAAACAGTTTGCCGACATCTTTCCGGGAGTGGCGAGTTATCGCCAGTTATATCCGGTACCACAAACTGAAATAGAGAATATGAACGACAAAACCGGTTGGCAGAACGAAGGGTACACGCTCGAATAACAGCTACCCGCCCAGCTTTTCGAGTAAAGAACCGATCGGTTCCGGCCGGTACGGACATTTCCGTTACCAGCTACCGTACAATTGTTCCGAACGAAAGCCCGGCGAATTTTATCAGCCCAGTTATCCGGAGGAAAGCAAAGAACCGGCAGCCGCTCCGGCGGAATTGTACGGTTGCACCGGTTCTTCGTCGGTGCTTTCCTCCGAATGCCTGTAATTTCCGTATAAAAAGAACAAGCCGTTTACCAAGTAAAAAAAGAAACATGAAAAAGATATACCTGCTGCTTTTTGCAGCGCTCACTGTATTTCAAATTTCGGCACAAGACCGGGTTTCCCAAATCCGTGAAAAACTGATTAACCGCGACCCGAGCTCCGTTATCGTAGTAGCCCATCGCGGAGACTGGCGCAACTTTCCCGAGAATTCGCTGGAAGCGATCGACAACGCCATCCAAATGGGGGTGGATATTGTGGAACTCGACGTAAAACGCACCAAAGACGGCCACCTGATCTTGATGCACGACCACACGCTGAACCGTACCACCACGGGAAAAGGAAAAATCTCCGAATGTACCCTCGACTCTATCCGTACCTTGAAACTGCGGAACGGCTGCAATATCCGCACCGTCCACAACGTTCCTACGCTGGAAGAGGCGTTGCTGCACGCCAAAGGCAAAATCATGCTCAATCTCGATCAAGCCGACCTGTATTTCGACCAGATATACGAACTGATGAAGAAAACCGGCACCACCCGGCAAATCATCATGAAAGGCCGTAAGCCGGCCGCCGAAGTGCAAAAACAATTCGGAGCCTACCTGAACGATGTGATTTACATGCCGATAATCGATTTAGACAAGCCCGGCGCAGAACAACAAATCGAAGCTTTTATCCGCGACATGCACCCGGTGGCATTCGAACTTTTGTATGTCAAGGATTCCAACCCGCTCCCCCGTAAACTGGGAACCAGCCTGAGCGGACGCGCCCTTATCTGGTACAACACGTTATGGGACACGATGGCCGGTGCACACGATGACGACCTGTCTTTACAAAGCCCCGACGCCGGGTACGGGTACTTGATCGATACGTTGGGTTGCCGCATTATCCAGACCGACCGTCCGGCTTACCTGATAGATTACCTGAGAAGCCGGCGGCTTCACGAATAAAAACAGCGGAAAATATGCTGAAACATATAACTGATTTTTACAGGGTTTCGTCGCCGGAACCCTGTAAAGACGAACCGTTGTCTGCCATCGTCTGGAGAACCAAGCTGCTGCAATGGTCCACATTCCTTTCCGCTACGTTCGGTTACGGCATGTACTATGTTTGCCGTCTCAGCCTGAATGTAGTGAAAAAGCCGATTGTGGAAGCCGGCGTTTTCTCGGAAACGGAATTAGGAATCATAGGTTCGGTATTATTCTTCACCTACGCGATCGGCAAATTTACCAACGGCTTCCTGGCCGACCGGAGTAACATCAACCGGTTCATGACCACGGGGTTGCTGGTTACGGCGCTGGTAAACCTGGCGTTGGGGTTTACCCATTCATTTATTCTGTTTGCCGGCCTGTGGGGAATAAGCGGATGGTTCCAGTCGATGGGAGCCGCGTCGTGCGTAGTAGGCTTGTCGCGCTGGTTTACCGACAAGGATCGGGGTTCGTATTACGGTTTCTGGTCGGCAAGCCACAATATCGGGGAAGCGCTTACGTTTATTATCGTGGCTTCCGTAGTCAGTCTCTTCGGCTGGCAGTACGGCTTTTTAGGAGCGGGCCTGGCGGGCCTGGCAGGTGCGCTGACGGTAGCGTTGTTCTTTCACGACACGCCGCAAAGTAAAGGGCTGCCTCCTTTAAACGTTCCCCCGGACGATAAAAAGAAGTGCGCAGCAGGAAATACAGACTTCAACCAGGCGCAAAAGCGTGTTTTAATGATGCCAGCCATCTGGATTCTCGCATTAGCCAGCGCTTTCATGTATATCAGCCGGTATGCTGTAAACAGTTGGGGCGTGTTTTATTTGCAGGCGCAAAAAGGATACGATACGCTGGACGCCAGTTTGATTATCTCTATCAGTTCGGTATGCGGTATTATAGGAACCATGTTCTCGGGGGTTATCTCGGATAAGTTCTTCGGCGGACGGCGCAATATGCCTGCCCTGATTTTCGGATTGACGGATATAGCGGCTCTTTGCCTGTTCTTACTCGTACCCGGCGTGCATTTCTGGCTGGATGCACTGGCTATGATTTTGTTCGGATTAGGTATCGGCGTACTGATTTGCTTTTTAGGCGGCCTGATGGCGGTCGACATCGCTCCGCGCAATGCTTCGGGCGCCGCGTTGGGCGTGGTGGGAATCGCCAGCTACATCGGGGCAGGGCTGCAAGACGTAATGAGCGGCATATTAATCGAAGGAAATAAAACCGTCGTGAACGGCGTGGATACCTACGACTTTACTTATATCAACTGGTTCTGGATCGGGGCCGCCACGTTATCGGTTCTGTTGGCTTTGCTGGTATGGAATGCCAAACCCAACGAGGTATAAATAAACGGACCCGTATAAAAATCACAAATCTTTTCTATTCCTTCCTATTGGTCCGATACATACTAAATACCCCGTTCAACCGGTAAAAACAGTTGAACGGGGTTTACATCGCTAAGGGGAATCCTTTCGAGCGGCCATCCGGTTTATTTCTTTTTCACTTTTCATATCAACTTAATACCTACGTTATTGTGTTGTAATAGACAGCCATTTAATTTGTAACGGCATAAAGGTTGCGAGGCGAAACGAACCTGTGCATTCCGGCCGTTCCGTATGTAAAAACAAATGATGTATATATGAAAACCAAGAAATATTATTCAACCGTGGTATTGTCGGATATCCATCTGGGCAGCGAATATTCGCATACCGAAGAAGCGACCGCCTTCCTGCAACACATCGATTGCCAACGGCTCATCCTGAACGGCGATATTATAGACGGCTGGCAACTGAGAAAGCCGAACCGGCACTGGGAACAGAAACACACCGACTTTTTCAAAGTGCTGATGAAGATGATGGAAAAGCAAGGCACCGAAATTATTTACGTACGGGGCAACCACGACGATTTTTTAGACAACCTGGCTCCCCTGTGCTTCTCCAACTTGTCGATTGTAAAAGACTACACCTTTACCAGCCACGGCAAAACCTATTACGTTACCCACGGCGACATATTCGATACCGTAACCACCCACATGCGGTGGCTCGCCGAATTAGGCGATACGGGATACACCTTCCTGCTATCGCTCAACCGGCTTTATAACTACATACGCCGGAAACAGGGCAAACCCTATTACTCGTTATCCCAACAGGTAAAACACTGCGTAAAAAGCGCCGTTTCGTACATCTCCGATTTCGAGAAAGAACTGGTACGGCTGGCGGAAACGAAAAAAGCCGACGGCATCATCTGCGGGCACATCCACCAGGCCGCCGACCTCCGGTACGGACAAGTTCATTACCTCAACTCGGGCGACTGGGTGGAAAGCCTCACCGCCCTCACCGAAAACGAACAAGGCGAGTGGAATATTGTTATATATAATGCAGACGATTACCGGGTACCGGAGCCAAACGGCTTAGCCGCCACCCAACCGGTATATGCACCAGCGATATGAAAATACTATTCATCGTACAGGGCGAAGGACGCGGACATCTCACCCAGGCCATCACATTGGAACACCTGCTCACGGAAGCCGGACATGAGATAACGGGCGTACTGGTCGGGAAAAGCCCGGCCAGGCAGCTTCCCGCATTCTTCCGGCAAAAGATACAGGCGCCTGTCGATACGTTCGAAAGCCCCAACTTCCTCCCCTCTTCCGCCGGGAACAAACAGCCCCCGTTGCTGAAAAGCATCGGGTACAACCTGTTCCGCCTGCACAAATACGCCCGCAGCGTCCGGTTCATCCGGCGCAAGATAAAAGAAACCGGCGCCGACGTAGTGGTAAACTTCTACGAACTGCTCACCGGCCTCACCTACCTGTTCTGCCGCCCGCAGGTACGAATCATCTGCATCGCCCACCAGTACCTGTTCCTGCATCCCGACTTCAAATTCCCGGAACAACCGAACCGGCTGGAACTCGCTTCGCTGAAATTCTTCACCCGTGCAACCGCTTTCGGCGCGAATAAAAAGCTGGCGCTCTCGTTCCGGAAAATGAAAGACTGCGCCACCCGGAGATTAGTGGTAATCCCCCCGTTACTGCGCCGGGAAGTGCTCGACACGAAACCGGTAAAAGGGGATTACCTGCACGGTTACATGGTAAACAGCGGGTTCGGCGAAGAAATAAAGCATTGGCACGCCTCGCACAAAGAAGTGCCGATACATTTTTTCTGGGACAAAAAAGAGGCTCCCGCCGAGCTGAAAATAGACGATACGCTCACGTTCCACCAACTCGACGACACCCTGTTCCTGCACTACATGGCCGGCGCCAAGGCATACGCCACCACCGCCGGCTTCGAATCGGTATGCGAAGCCATGTACCTCGGCAAGCCGGTATTGATGGTGCCGGTACATATCGAACAGCGCTGTAATGCGTTCGATGCCCTGCAAATGGGCGCCGGCGCCGTACATCCCTCGTTCGACCTGGAAATCCTGCTCAACCTCTCCGAAAACCACCCGTCGGCCACCGCCTTCCGCGAGTGGGCGAACCAGGCCCGATGGCTCGTTACCCGCGAATTCCGCCCGGACTTGCTCGGCGAAGAAGGCCGGACCCCGGCCCTGAGGCTACTCACCACCCGCTGGCTTTATAAGATGGCGCACAAACTGATTTGAATACAAACGGAACATGGAGACACCGACTCACAGACAGATACCCGTCGTTGCCGTATCCCCGTGCAATACACATCCCGCAGGCCGCCTATTTCAACACCTCGTACAACGCATTCGCCTCCACAGCCGTCAGGGCGCGACGGTAAAGCGCATAATCGCTTAGGGAACCATGCAGGAAATTCTCGAAACTCCGGCCCGCTTCGTCGCCGCGATACATCGCACCGATATAATAAGGAGCGCCGTCGATTTCTTTCAGCCCCTTGTTCAACGCTTCCGCCGCCTTTACGCCATCCACGTACACGTACGTACTACCCGAAGCATGTACACACACATAATAATGCCACTCTTCGTCGGCCAGCGTTTTCGCCGAGTAATCCGTCCAGTTCCCCGACTTGCCGGTATATTCGATAACGAACCGGAAAAAAGGCTTGGCCGGCTGGAAACGGAACCACGATTGCCGGTTCGCATTATCCGGACGCGCCGCCGGACCCGAACCCTGTTGATACACCCCCTGCGTGTTCCGGGTATCCGACGTTTTGGCCCAGAAAGCCACGGTAAAGTCGGACGAGCCGAACCGGAGCGCCGGATTGGCGGGCACTTCGAAAAAGGCGTAATCGTCTTTGTTCTTACTGTTGAAAATAACCTCGCCGGCACCTTCCCGGGGCGCATCCGCACCGAACGCCACCGCCGAGGCTCCCCGGGTTACCGGTACGGCATCCAATCCGTTCGGGCCGGCATCGTCCGCATTACCGGCAAACGGATACAGCACCACGAGGCTCTGGCCCGGCACGACGACGATGTACCCCTCCGTTTCCTTTACCGACGAATTTTCATTGTTCGAAGCCACCAACGTCACTTTATACTTTCCGGCTGCCGTATACGTAACCGCCGGATTCTTTTCGGACGAAACCGCCGGCGTACCGTCCTCGAACGTCCAACGTTGCCGCATCGAGTTTCCGATACTCGCATCCGCAAACGTAACGGTTCCGCCCTCGTAGGTCAGCCGGGTAGAAGCGGTAAAGGCAGCGGTAACCGCATTCCGGTCGATTACCGTCAGGTAATCCGTTTCGGTAAGCGAACCGGAACTTTTCGGATTACTTGCCGTCAAGGTAACGGTATAAACGCCCGGAGCCAACCTGACGGCCGGGTTTTGTTCGGTAGAAGTTACTTTTTCGCCCGTGCGTGAAACCAGTTCCCACGCCCAGGCATTCGGAAATCCCGTCGATTTGTCGGTAAGCGTAATCAAGTCGGCATCGGTGGCCTGTAGCCGGTCTGCTTCGAAATTCACCGTTATCTCGCCCGGATACTCGATGGTAACGTATTCCGTTTTTTCGACAACCGCTTCTTCCGGCCCGCGGCCTACCACTAATTTCACCGCATAAGTGCCCGGCATACGATACGTCACTTCCGGGCTGAACAACTCGGAAGCAGCCGGCTCGCCCCCCTCGAAATACCAGTTCCACCGGACCGGCAATCCGGACGATTTATCCATAAAGGCAATCCGGCCTTCCACGACCACGGTTTGCACATCGCTCGAGAAATCCGCCTCCAACGGTTCCCGCTCTTCGTCTTTGCATGCGTACAAGCCTCCCGCCAGTACGATTAACAAGCCATAGATTATTTTTTTCATCGTTCTATACCCCTTTATTATATTACTGCAATTCCGACAACGCGACATTGCGGAAACAAATTCCCCCTAAGTTTTTGAAACCGAACTCGTACAATACCCCCACCGTACCGTCGGCATACCGGGCGATATCGGAATAGCCGTCATACCCCTCGGCGCCGGTATACGAAAACGCCAAAGGCCATGTTTTCCCGTCGTCGGCGCTCATCCGGAGCGTATTGTTCTTCCGGCTCGACTGGTGGTCGGGATTGGAAAACAACAATTGCCCCCGTCCGTCGGCACCGGTGCCGTAATACAAGATAGAGCCCTGGCACATCGGGTCTTTCAACGCAGAGTACATGCAGGGCGACCACGTAACGCCCCCGTCGCTGCTCGACGACACGATACGGAACCTGTCGGTCGTAGCCAGGCCGGTGTCGGCACAACGCATATTCAGCATCAGGTCGCCGTTACTCAACTCGGTTACCGTACTCTCGTTGGTATCGTACATATCCACGATACCGCCGAGCGCCCAGGTCAGGCCGTTGTCGTCCGAGTAAATCACATGCGAACGGCCTTTGCCCTGCGAAACGGTGTTGTGGTTACACGGCACCACGATACGCCCCTTATGCGGTTCGAACTGCTTTACGATGCCGTGGCACGGCCCGGTGGCATACCACCGGTAACCGGGCGGCGTTACCTGCTGCGTAATGTCTTGCTGGGGAGCCCAGGTAAGCCCCTCGTCGTCGGAATAGGTTACGAACACGGAAACCGTACCGGTAGCACCCGGATTCCAGCACGACACCAGCACCACCCGTCCGGCGCCAGGCACCCACACCGGCACCGGATTGCGGCTCCGGTTCTCCCCGTCGTCTTTCACCACCGTCAACTCGCTCCACGTAGCGCCGCGGTCGGCAGAGCGTTTCATTACCAGGTCGATGTCGCCCTCGTCGTCCGGGCCGTTTTTCCGGCCTTCGGCAAAAGCCAGCACCGTACCGCTATCCGTAATCACCATCGCCGGAATCCGGTAATACGCATACCCGTCGGCGCCTTTGGCGAACACCCGGCTGTCGGGCGCCGGGTCGGCCTCGTGGATACTGGGCTCCACGTTTTCACACGCTGTGGAAAATACCATTCCGGCAGCGCACAGTATCGGATACAAATAACTTTTCCTCATAAACCTGTTCATTTCAATATCCTTCCGTTTGCACTAAGTTCGTATTCAAATCGATCATCGACCGGAGGATAGGCAGATACAGCGGCGTACTTTTCCCCTCCAGGTTCGGCACATACCCGTACAAATCCACCGTACCGGCCGCATGGGCGCGCATCAAATCGGGCCAGCGCTTCAGTTCGAAACACAACTCGCGCCCCCGCTCGTCGAGAATTTCCCGTTGTACGCTCGCCTGGTCTCGGGCGCCGGCATACGGCCCTATACCGGCGCGGGTACGGGTAGGCAACAACTCGCCGATAGCGGTTTCCACCTGAGCGCCCCCCATGTAGCAAAGCAGCTCGGCCTTCAGCAACTTGGCATCCGCCAGCCGGTACACAATCACATCGTCGTCGAAATACCGTTCCTCGTCGGGGTATACCTTGCCGCGGAACTTGTTCTGGGAAGTAAACAACACGTCGCCCTCCGCCGTAACCGCCTCGATATAAGCCGTTGCCGCCCGTTTGTCGTTCCTGTTCTTCCCGAACAACTCCTTCAACCGCTGCGAAGGGGCATAGATATGCCGGGCCCCCAGCCCTTTGGTATAGGGAATGTCGTCTTTGTTGATTACCTTATCGGTGAGCACGCCGGCCGATGCCGAAACCGACAACGTAGACGCGTAGATGTTATTGAATTCGTCTTTCTTCGCATACAGCGAAAAAATGATTTCGTTGTTCTTTTTGTTGTCGTTGGCAAACACGCGGGCATAGTCGTCGAGCAGTTCCACCCCCGCTTTTTCCACTTCCTCGAGCGCCGCTACGGCATCCGTCAAATCTTGTGTGTCGCCGCTTTTCAGCACCGTATATTTCCAGGCGAGCGCTTCGGCTTTCAGGCACAGCGCCGCCGGGCGCGAAGCCCGGTTTTTATCGGGGACGGACGTTTCAGGGAACAGGTCGATAGCCGCATCGGCATCGCTCAGAATCTGCTTCATCATTTCCGGCGCCGGGCTGCGGGCCGGCCGTTCCTGTGCGTACGACTCGGTGGGTTCGAGTACCACCGGCACATCCCCCCACGACTGAAGTAACGTAAGGTACGTTTTCGCCCGTAAGAAATAGGCCTGCGCCAGGATACGCTTCTTATTCTTTTCCTGGTAGAACCCGATTCCCGGCGCATACTTCAGCAACATGTTGCAATGGTGTATCTGCTCGTAGAACGCAATCCAGTTCAGGCCGTGCTCCGCAGTGAGCTCGTGGCTCCACGAGTAAGAAGGGCCGCCGATTACGCCCACGTCCATCGCATCGCCGCGGTCTTCGCCGTAGAGGGTGGTGCTGGCGAGTCCGCGGTAATCGTTATAAATGCCGGTAAGGTATCCCTTCACATCGGCTTCTTCCTTCCAGTAATTGGAATTGGTGATTTCGGAAATCGGGTCGATTTCCAACAAGGAATTGCAGCCGGCCGACAGGCCGGAAACTGCACAAATCAGCAAGAATATACTTGTTTTCATCAGCTATCTGTTTTTAGTTATCCACTCGGTAAGAAACAAGAGGCAGGCGGCTGCACCCCGGCCCCCGGGGCATTTCGTGCGGCAAGCCGGTGCGGCCCCGCTGCGTTTCGTACGTCCGGACGGTTTTACAAATTAACCCGGACGGAAAATACGAACTGGCGCGGACGGGGATACTTGCCCGCATCCGCCCCGGTTACCTCCGGAGTAAGCCCGTCGTACGCCGTCAGGTAACCGAGGTTATAAACGGCCGCCGTCAGCTCCAGCGAAGAAATACGGGCTGCGCTCAGCCAGGGATGCCGCAACGAGTAGCCGAGCGACAACTCGCGGAACGCCAGGTAATCGCCCTTCTTAATATAAAGGGTATTCACGCTGCCGCCGGAAAAACCGATGGTGGAAGTATTCGGGCGGGCATGGTTACGCTTGCCGTTATCCCAGTCCGACTCCACATCGTACCGCGGTATCGCGGCTATATCGCCCGGCCGGTGCCACATCTCCGGGCTGCTCACATCGTGTATCGTAGCGAAGTTGTTGCGTGAATCGGCGTTCGCCTGCGACCGGAATTTATTATCGACCACGTTCCCCATCGAGAAATCGGTTACGAACCGCAACGTAAGGTCTTTATACCGGAACGTGTTGGTAAACGCCCCCATCTTGTCGGGATGCAGATACCCCACGAACACCATGTCGCGGCTGTCGATTACCCCGTTTCCGTCTACATCGCGCCAAATCGCGTCGCCGGCGCACTTGCCTTTCCCCATCCAGGTAGCCGACACCTGGGTATCGTACGGCGCCTCGGCAGCCGCTTCGTCGGTAGCATATACACCGTCGAGCTGGTAAGCGAAGCGGGAACCGATACGTTCGCCCTCGGCAAAGCCGCCCGTTTCGACGTATTTTCCCAGCACGGGGTCGTAAATCACGCCGCCGCCGGTACGGTTCTTGTCGGCCCCGTTCGGAGGCAGCTTGCCGACGGTGGTACGCCAGAAGGAGAAATTGAAAGCCACGTCCCAGCGGAAATCCTTCGTCATCACCGGCGTAGCGTCGATGGCGAACTCCAGCCCCTTCGTAACGAGCGAACCGAAGTTCGACTTGATAGACGCGAAACCCGACTCGGGCCACAGCTTTTCGTCGACCAGCCGGTTCGTCGTCTTCTTCCGGTAAATATCGCCCGAAAAGCTCAGCCGGTTACCGAAAAAGCCGGCATCGAGCCCCATATCCGCCGACGCGGTTTCTTCCCAAAGCAAATCCTTGTTGGCCAGCGTCGTGTTCAGTATTCCTGACTGGCCGCCGTAATTGTACCCGGGCGAATACGCCCCTTCGGTATTTTTCAGCGCCAGGTTGTCGTTCCCCGTCTTTCCCCAGCTAATCCGGTACTTCAGGTTGCTCACCGCTTTCCGCAGCGGCTCGAAGAAGGCTTCGCGGTGAATGTTCCAGCCGGCCGATACGCCCGGAAAAGCGGCGTACTTGTGGTTTTCGGCAAAATGCGACGACCCGTCGTACCGCACGCTGGCGGAAAAGAGGTACTTCATATCGTAATTGTAGTTAACCCGGCCGAAGAAGCTGCCCATCCGTTTCTTGCCCAGCGTACTAGTGGTTTTCTGCGACTCGGGCGCCGTGCCGTTGAGCGTTTCCACATAATCCGACGTGCCGTCGTACCCGGAGCCGCTGAAACGGTACGTACTCTCGTAAATGTAGTCGAAACCGCCCGTCACCCCCAGGTTATGCCTGCGGAAACTCTTGTCGTACGCCAGCACGGCATCGAACTGGTAATGCAAATCCATGTTGTGGTTCTCCGAAGCCGGCCGGTTCTTGATAACTTCGTTCTCACGCTCGAAGTTATGGTCTTTCCCCTCGTAATTGTGGAACGAAAACATCGGCTTGAAATGCAGGCCGCCGATAATCTCCCAGTCCAGCTCGCCCGCCAGGTTAATCCGGCTCACCTTGTTCTCCTTTTCCTGGTAGTAGATTTCGTGCAGGCGCGTACGGAACGTATTGGTGAGCTCGCCCGGCGCCGGGCGTCCGTCTTCGTAATACTGGCGCACGGTAGGCGGCATCAGCGAAGCCCGCGCCAGCGCATTGCCCTCGTTCACCCCCTCGGACGTACGCATCGAATAATTGACGGAGCCCCGCGCCGTAAGGGTAGGCAACACCCGGTACGAAGCATTGAGCGTCATGCTCCACCGGTCGTATCCCGAACCTACAACGATGCCCTCCTGGTCGAGGTATCCGAAACTCATGTAATAAGTGGCCTTGTCGTTGCCGCCGCTCAAGTCGAGATTGAAGTCGTGCCCCAACGCCGTGCGGAACAGGTTATCCTGGAAGTCGGTGTCTTTGAAAAGCAACATCTTGCCGGGGTTGGCCGGGTCTTCCATGATTTCCCAGTCCTGGCCGTAAAGCAAATCTTCCACATATCCCTGCCCGTACCGGGCGATATAGTCGTCGAGGAACGCGGTGGTATTCAAGGCATCCCGCCCGTTAGCCGTACTCATGGCGAACGTACCGTCGAGGTACTTGCCGGGATTGGTGGCGTACAGGGCGGCCGTGCGGGTGGCGGTAAGGTACTCGCGGGCGTCCGAGATGGGGAAACGCGCCGGTTGCCGGCTTACGGTAAGGCCGTAACCGAAGCTGATGCGGTTCTTCCCCGCCTTCCCCTGCTTGGTGGTAATAATCACGATGCCGTTCGAAGCCTTCGACCCGTAAATAGCCGTCGAAGCGGCGTCTTTCAACACCTGTATCGTTTCGATATCGCGGTAATTCACATCTTTCAGGGTACGCACGGAGCCGTCGATAATCACCAGCGGGGCGTCGCTCTCGGGCGACGTGGTGGTGCCGCCCCGTAAAATAAGCTGCGGGTCGGCTCCGGGCTGCCCGCTGTTCACGCGGATTTCGAGGCCGGGCACTTTCCCCTGGAGCATTGCCATCGGGTTGCCCGAAGGCGATACGGCCAACTCTTTCGCCTCCACCTTCGTAATCGAGCTGGTCAAAGCGGCTTTCGATTGCTTGCCGTACCCGATAACCACCACATCGTGCAGCAGTACGTCGTTGCTTTGCAGCGTTACCGCAAGCGGCTTATCGTTTTTTACCGATACCTCCAGCCGGTTCATCCCCACGTAGGTAAATACCAGCGTTGCGTTCGGGGGGATTTCGAAAGAGAAGCGGCCGTCGGCATCCGTCACGGTTCCCCGGGCGGTACCTTTTACCACGACGTTTACCCCGATGAGGGGTTCTTTCCGGTCGTCGACCACGGTTCCCTGCACCGTAATCTTTTCCTGCGCCGCCTCTCCGGTGCCCGGGGCAGCCTGTACGAAAGGATTCCAAAGAGACAAGAGGGCGAGGAAGATAATCCATCCCGGGATTACCTTCTTCTGGTTGAAAGTTGCATTTAACATAGATTTTTAATTTAAAGGTTCATTATCGAGGGGGTGTTCCGCTCCCGGAAGGAGCGACACCGGTACGTGGAACGAGCGGAGGCCGGGAAGAAACGGGATTATCCCGTCCGAACGAATCGAAGGGCGACGCCGGCAACCCGTAGTTGGAATACAAATTAACCGGCAGGTAATTCCGGAAACCATACCGGATACGGCACGGCTCCGGCACCGAATCGCACGTAAGCGCCACCTTCGTCCGGTTATCGTACAACGTTGCCTGGGCGGGGTAAAACACCCCGTCGCTGCCGGCCGCTTCGAACCCCGTAATCTCGCGGTCGTACGACGTCATCCCGTCCGCCGCATGTTCGAATTCGATAACCGCCCGGTTCTTCTCCACCCGGAACGATTTGTACAGCGGGCCCGAGTACGGCGTTCCTTCGCGCCCGTACGTACGCGCCAGCGCCCACAGGGCGAGCCGTTTACCCACCGGTTCCTTGGCAGCCGGATGGATGCACGCCGGGTGCCCTATATCCGCCGTAACCGCCATCCCCGAGTTCGGAATCAGCTCCAGGCATTCCAATTGTACCTGGCGCATTTCGGCCGCCCCGGTTCCGTCCGCATTGTCCCGTCCGTACGTATAGGGTGCAATCTGAACGTAATAAAACGGAAATACTCCCTGTTTCCATTCCTTACGCCACGACTCCACCATCGCCGGGAACAAACGGCGGTACATCCCGGGATTATCCAGGTTGCTCTCGCCCTGGTACCAAATCACCCCCTTTATCGTATAGCGCATCGCCGGATGCACCATCGCATTATACAATAAAGCGGGCTCGTTTTTCGGCTGTTCGATTCCGGCCGGGTTCCGTGTCAATACCTCGAGCGACACTTCCGGGAAATGCGCCTCGTACACCGGTTTACCGATCCACGCCTCTATCCGCGAACCGCCCCAGCTCGAAGCGATTACCCCCACCGGTACACCGAGCGCCCGTTGCAGGTAACGGGCAAAGAAATAAGCCGTCGCGCTGAACCCGGCTACCGCCTGCGGCGACGATTCGAGCCACGGCGTAGCGATGCAATCGTCGAGCGGCGTCTGGCTGCTGTTCTTCTCCAGCGTAATCATCCGGATGTTATCGCGCGGGCCGGCTTGCGCAATCGCATCCGCCGAGCCTTCAACGGGCTGCCCGCGGAATCCTTTCACCGGCATCTCCATGTTTGACTGCCCGGAACAGAACCACACCTCGCCGATGAAGACGTCGGACAAGGTAACCGGTTCGCCGTCGGAAACGGTTACGGTATAAGGGCCGCCGGCTCCGGGCGTCGGCACCTGTACGCACCAGCCGCCGTCCGGCGAAGGCAACGCGGTATGGGTGCGGTTGTCCCACGAAGTGCACACTGTTACTTTTCCGGGTCGGTCAGTCTTCCCCCACAAATTCACCCGGGTTTGCCGTTGCAATACCATGTGGTCGCCCAGGAGAGCCGGCAGCGTGATTTTCGCTCCGGCCGGACACAAGGCCAGCAAAAAAACAAAAAGAAAAAGTCCTCTTTTCATGGATATAATCAGTTAAAAAGGTTCGTGTTGCGAAAACAGCTCTTCCAGCTTTACCTGGATAAATACCAGGTCGGCCAGGTTACTTTCGTACAAGATACCGATGGTATGCTCGTCGACCGACATGATACTCGAATAGCCCGCGCTGCGATACTCGTCGAAAAGCAGCCAGTACTTTTCCGGCCACGTAGCGCCGTCATCGACGCTCGCTTTCAACGTTAACTTGTCGCGCGTACGGTAATCGTTCGGGTTGGCAAACAGCAGAACGCTCTTTTCCGTTCCGTTCGCCGTATACGTATGCCGGTGCAGGCTCGCCATGCAGGTAGGTTCCACCAGCGCTTTGCGTGAAGAAGGGTGCTCGCGCCAGGTAACGCCCCGGTCGGGCGTAGTGCAAATGCGCCGGCCGTTCGGGGAGCGGACACCCCGGTTGCGGTTGTCGCGCATGTTCAGCATCACCGTGCCGTCGGCCAGCTCTACCGCGTTCGACTCGGTTACGTTACCGAAAGCCGGGTTGCCGGCTGTCCAGCTTTTCCCGTGGTCGGCGCTCCAGGCTATCGTTGCAAAAGGCAGGCCGTTCGCGTCGCGCCCTTGTGCCGGAAACACCAGCGTACCGTCGCGCAGGGTAATCCCGTGCCCGGGCGCCGGCCCGAACAACCACCATTCGGGCCGTTTGGTATAGGGCGTAATGGCGAGCGGGAAACTCCAGGTAAGCCCGTCGTCGGTACTCCGGGTAATCAGGAACTGGCAGGTTTCGCGGGGATTCACGCCGAGTTGCGACCCTTTCCCGTGCCATTGGTGAATCCAGTACGTACTATCTCGGGTAAGCCCTTCCTTCCATTTCCCGCGCTCGTCGAGCGCGCCGTGCATCCAGAGGCCGGCAATAAACAGGGCGCCGGTCGTTTCGTCGACCAGCACGCAGGCATCGCTCACGCCGTTGTATTTTTCGGGCAAGCCGCCCCACTGCCCCATATCCAGCGCTACCTGGAGCGGCTGCCACGACTCGCCTTTATCCGTACTGCGGTGCAGGGCGATGTCGATGTCGCCTTGCAAATCGCGGGCTGAACGGTAACGGGCGTCGAAAACGGCAATCAACGTTCCGCGCGACGTGGTAACCAGCCCGGGGATGCGCGACGAGGATACCCCGTCTTGCCCCCGCTGCCGTACCGCTACCCCGATACGCTGCGGGCGGGCGTCTTGCTTCCCGGCGGGTATCCAGCGGTTGCCGGCTTTCACCCGGGTGCACCGGATGCCGATGCGGTGGTGTAACGCCACTTTCGCTTGCAATGTAACGCTTACCCATAGCCGGAGGGTATCGCGTGTAACCCGGAGGCGGTCGGTAAAAACCAGCCGCCGGCGGGGTGCTGCTGCCGGGCAAACTAACCGTGTGGTATCGATACGGCCGTCGGCGCCGGCTTCGTAAACGGCCAGGGAAACGATGTCGTGCAGGTCGGTAGTGCCGTCGAGTGCCAGCTTGATGCCGGACAGGGTATACGGTGCGCTGCCGTTAGCGGTAAGGTTGAGGCGGATAGCGGGATTCGCCGCTTTTTTTACCAATACGGGAATTACGGGGTGGTCGACGGTAAGGGTGATTCCGGTGTGTGTCGTTTCTCCGTC
>JAJBTJ010000241.1 GCA_020860905.1 Parabacteroides sp.
TTAACAAAAAGAACATGCTCTAAGCATTGCTTTTTAAGATAGTATCTGAAGCCCGAGGGGCCATACGAGGTGGCCGGTGCTTTTCGGGGCTGGGTAGGAAGAAAGGCGGTTGTAAGTAAACGGGGCTCTTTCTTTTGCTCTTCTGTTCTGCTGTCTGAAAATAATTTTTGTCATGTACTATGAAGAGATAACAAAGAGAATAAATCCCATGACACGGATACGTGGAGGGGAATAAAACCGGAAAAAATAAGGGAACAAAAAGAAAATAACGATGACTCGATTAAATTTTTATCATGTACTTCCCTTCGGTCCGCATGCTTAACCTGTACCTTCGGGGAAGAGGGTAGGTAATAAAAAAAGCAACCGGTTGCCGGTTGCTTTTGTATGTTTATTTACTGAATGTCCCCTTTTTCCGGTTTTGCGTATCCTTACCGGCCCGGCAGCTAACGAAATGACCCCGGCCGGCAAATAAAGCGGTTACCGGTTGCTTGCGAAATGAACGACAAACGAGTTGCGATACGCATGTACGCGCCTGTATAACTGTTCCGGGTTGCCGGAAGGAAAGCAGGCCGGTAACTCTCGCGGGCCTGTACGGCCCGGCCCCGTTCCTATTCCAGTTTATGGATTACCAGCCCGGAACGCAACTTCGGTTCGAACCAGGTGGTTTTGGGCGGCATGATATTCCCCGTATCCGCAATATCGGTAAGCTGCTTCATCGAAACCGGATAAAGCGCCAGCGCCACTTTCATCTCGCCCGAATCCACCCGGCGCTTCAGTTCGTCCAGGCCCCGGATTCCCCCTACGAAATCGATGCGTTTATCCGAGCGTAAATCCCGGATACCCAGTATCTCGTCGAGTATCAGGTTCGACGAAATCGTTACATCCAGCACCCCTATCGGGTCGTTGTCGTTATACGTACCCGGCTTAGCCGTAAGCGAATACCACTTCCCTTCCAGGTAGAGCGAGAAATTATGCAAGCCGGCCGGCTTATATATTTCCCCTCCTTTTTCTGCCACTTCGAAATTCTTCTTCAGTTTTTCCAGGAACTCTCCGGCCGTCAGGCCGTTCAAATCCTTCACCACCCGGTTATAATCGATGATGGTAAGCTGGTCGGCCGGGAAACAAACAGCCATGAAGAAATTATATTCCTCGTCGCCCCGGTGGTTCGGATTCTGCTTTGCTTTTTCCGCACCCACCAAAGCGGCGGCCGCCGAGCGGTGATGGCCGTCGGCAATGTATAAAGCAGGCATGGCGGCAAATAACTCCGTAATCCGGGCCATATCCTTTTCATCGTCGATAATCCAGAAATGATGCCCGAAGCCGTCGTTCGGGGCAACGAAATCGTATACCGGTGGCCCGGCCGTATATTTCTTTACGATAGCGTCCAGTTCTTCGTTTTCGGGATAAGCGAAAAATACCGGTTCGATATTGGCGTTGTTCACACGCACGTGTTTCATCCGGTCTTCTTCCTTGTCGCGGCGGGTAAGCTCGTGCTTTTTGATAACCCCGTTCAGGTAATCGCCGACGCAGGCAGCCACCACCAGGCCGTACTGCGTATGCCCGTTCATCGTTTGGGCGTAGATGTAATACTGTTCTTTGGTATCTTGCACCAGCCATCCTTTTTCCTGGAACCGGTTGAAATTCTCCACTGCTTTCCGGTACACCGCTTCGTCGTGCTCGTCGGTTCCCTCCGGAAAATCTATTTCCGGCTTGATGATGTGGTACAACGATTTTTCGTTCCCTTCGGCCTCGGCGCGCGCCTCTTCCGAGTTCAACACGTCGTACGGGCGCGAAGCCACCTGTTCCACCCATTCCCGCGGCGGCCGTATCCCTTTAAACGGTTTAATTTTAGCCATAGTGATTTAGTTTTGTA
The DNA here is from genome assembly GCA_020860905.1 of Parabacteroides sp. GTDB lineage: Bacteria > Bacteroidota > Bacteroidia > Bacteroidales > Tannerellaceae > Parabacteroides_B. The sequence goes on from JAJBTJ010000241.1 coordinate 1,874, forward strand.
GCCCGGCCCCGGAAAAAGCGAAACACAGAAACACGAACGCGCAGAGAAGAACAATAAAAGCTCTGCGTTTCGTGTTTTTGTGTTCGGCCCGTCCGGGCGCCCGGCGGTAAATGAATTTAGTTATTTACTCTGAATTTTTCGTTCCCGTTTTCCAGGAAGTCCACGATTTGGTTAGCCGCTGCGATACCCGCATTGATATTCGCCTCGGCGGTTTGTGCACCCATTTTTTTCGGCGTGGAGAAGTAACGTCCCGGATAGTTGGCAGCCAGTTCGGCGTCGATAGCCGGCTTGATGTCGGTGATGTATTTAAAATCCGGACGCTCTTGCAGCATTTTTTGTATGCCCGCTTCGTCGATTACTTCCTTGCGCGCCGTATTGATTAAAATGCCCCCTTTCGGCATTTTGTTCAGCAACTCGAAGTTAATCGAGTTCTTGGTTTCGGGCGTAGCCGGGATATGTAACGACACGATTTGGCAAGCCGAATACAATTCGTCGGCCGAGCCTACCGGTTTTACCCCGTCTTTTTCCATCGCTTCGGCCGGACAGTACGCATCGTAGGCATATACCTCCATGCCGAATCCTTTCGCTACGCGGGCTACGTTGCGCCCAACGTTCCCGTAGGCGTGGATTCCTAATTTTTTCCCTTTCAGCTCCGTGCCCGCCGCGCCGTTGTAAAATCCCCGGATGGCGAATACCAACAGCCCGAAAACTAATTCGGCTACGGCGTTCGAGTTTTGCCCCGGCGTGTTCATTACACATACGTTACGGGCCGAGGCGGCGGCCAGGTCTACATTATCGTAACCGGCACCGGCCCGTACCACAATCTTGAGTCGTTCGGCCGCATCCAGTACTTCGGCATCGATTATATCGCTGCGGATGATGATGGCATCCGCCTCTTTCACGGCCTCCAGCAATTCGGCTTTGGAGGTATATTTTTCGAGCAACGCCAGTTCGAACCCGGCATTTTCTACGGCTTCGCGTATCCCTTTCACCGCTACCGGAGCAAAAGGCTTTTCTGTTGCAACTAACACTTTCGTCATGAGTATTGCGATTTAAAATGTTTAACGGAAAATAAAAACGCAAGGATACGTTCGTTTCGGAACATCCGGCGCCGGGGTATCCTTGTGCTTCCCTTACTTAATTCAATGTTGTTTTTCAAATTCCTGCATGGCTTCTACCAATACTTTCACGCTTTCTATCGGCATGGCGTTGTAAAGCGAAGCGCGGAAACCGCCTACCGAGCGGTGGCCTTTGATACCTACGATGTTCCTGGATGCGGCAAAGGCGGCGAAGTCGGCTTCGAGGTCTTTGTATTCGTCGTTCATCACGAAGCATACGTTCATGATGGAGCGGTCGTCCGGTACGACAGTTCCTTTGAATAATTTGTTGCGGTCGATTTCGTCGTACAACAGAGCCGCTTTTTCGATGTTCCGTTTTTCCAAAGCCGGGATGCCGCCCAACTCTTTGTAATACTTCAGCGTTTGCAACGCCGAGTAAATAGGCAACACCGGCGGCGTGTTGAACATAGAGCCTTTTTTCACATGCGTACGGTAATCCAGCATGGTGGGAATGGGGCGCTCTGCATTTCCTAACGCGTCGGTACGTACGATAACAATCGTTACGCCGGCGGGAGCCAGGTTTTTCTGTGCGCCGGCAAAGATAACGTCGTATTTGGAAACGTCGACGGGGCGCGAGAAGATATCGGACGACATATCCGCAACCAACCGTACCTTTACATCCGGGTCGTACCGCATTTCCGTACCGTAAATCGTATTGTTGCTCGTAAAGTAGAAATAATCCGAATCGTCGGGTACCGTGTATCCTTTCGGGATATAGGTGTAGTTCGCGTCTTTCGAAGAAGCCACCACGTCTACCTCGCCGAACAGCTTCGCTTCTTTGATGGCATTCGAAGCCCAGGTGCCCGTATCCAGGTAAGAAGCCTTTTTCTTCAGTAAATTAAACGGAACCATGCAGAAT
>JAJBTJ010000251.1:0-3275 GCA_020860905.1 Parabacteroides sp.
AAAAACGTTCGCGCCCCTTGTATTTCGGTATTTCTCCTAAAAAAACGGCTCCGCAGGCAAAACTTTGCCTTGTTTTTGCCGGAAATTCGCAGGTTTGTTTATATTTGCATTTACCAATGTAGAAATTTTATTGTTAAGTGCTAATCTAAAAAGTATTACTATGTCAAACATTTCGAGAAGGTCCTTTCTGCGGAAAGGAACAGCTGCGGCTGCGGCGTTGACAATTGTTCCGAATGTGGTGCTCGGGAAATCGTTCGGGCACGTTTCTCCCTCTGATAAACTGAATATTGCCGGTGTAGGCGTTGGCGGTATGGGTGCGGCAAACCTGAAAAACATGGAAACCGACAATATCGTGGCGTTGTGCGACGTTGACTGGCGGTATGCCAAAGGCACCTTCAACCGTTACCCGAATGCGAAACGGTACTGGGATTACCGTAAGATGCTCGACGAAATGGGCAAATCGATCGATGCGGTATTGGTGGCCACGGCCGACCATACCCATTGCATCATTTCGGCGGACGCCATGACGATGGGCAAGCACGTGTATGTGCAGAAACCGCTTACCCACTCGGTTTACGAATCGCGCTTGCTCACGAAGCTGGCCGATAAATACAAGCTGGCCACCCAAATGGGTAACCAGGGTTCGTCAGGCGAAGGCGTAAACCTCGTTTGCGAATGGATATGGAACGGCGAAATCGGCGAAGTAACCAAAGTGGAAACCTTTACCGATCGCCCCATCTGGCCGCAAGGACTCAACGCGCCCGAAAAGGTAGATAAAATACCGTCTACCCTGAATTGGGACTTGTTTACCGGCCCCGCCGCCATGCGTCCGTACAACAGCATTTACCATCCCTGGAACTGGCGCGGCTGGTGGGCGTACGGTACCGGCGCTTTGGGCGATATGGCCTGCCACATCCTGCACCCGGTTTTCAAGGGGTTGAAGTTAGGATACCCCACGAAGGTACAAGGCTCGTCTACCATGCTGTTGCAGGATTGCGCTCCTCAGGCGCAACACGTCCGGATGGTTTTCCCGGCCCGCGACAACATGCCCAAGGTAGCGATGCCGGAAGTGGAAGTACACTGGTACGACGGCGGCCTGAAACCCGACCGCCCCGCAGGTTTCCCCGAAGGGAAAGACATGAACGATGCCGGCGGATGCGTGATTTTCCACGGCACGAAAGATACGCTGATTTGCGGCTGTTACGGCAAAGACCCGTGGCTGCTTTCCGGCCGTGTGCCGAATGCGCCGAAGGTATGCCGCCGCGTTCCCGGGTATGCGCACGAGCAGGATTGGATTCGCGCCTGTAAAGAAAGCGCGGAGAACCGTACCCCTACCGCTTCGCCGTTCAGCGAAGCCGGGCCGTTCAACGAAATGGTGGTGATGGGCGTGCTGGCCGTACGGCTGCAAAACCTGAATAAAGAGTTGTTGTGGGACGGCGAAAATATGCGTTTTACCAACATCGGCCCCGACGAAACGCTCCAGATTTTGATAAAGGACGATTTCAAGGTAATCGACGGCGACCCGAAATTCAATAAAATCTATACCGAGCCGCCGTTGAACGCCCGCGAATTTGCCGCCGGCCTGATTAAACACAACTACCGCGACGGCTGGAAGCTGGTAGATATGCCTAAATAATAAATATGTATCGATTAAAAATAATATACGATGAAAAAAATACAATGGATTGCCGGCGCCGTTTGCGCGCTCGGCTTGTTTGCCGCATGCAGCGGAAATAAAACCGTTCCCGAATACGAATTGATGGAGTTCCCCGCAGCCGATTTGGCCGCTTTCCCGAAAGACTCCGCCGGTTGGATTACCTTGTTCGACGGCGAAACGTTTAACGGCTGGCGCGGATACGACCGGGCCGATATGCCCAAGCAATGGATTATCGAAGACGGTGCGATTAAAATACAGGGCTCCGGCGCCGGCGAAGCGGGTGCCAAAGACGGGGGCGACATCCTGTTCAACCATAAATTCCAGAATTACGAGCTCGAGCTGGAGTGGAAAGTGGGTAAAGGCTCCAATTCCGGTATTTTGTATATGATTCAGGAAGTGAAAGACCAGCCGAGCTATATTTCCGCTCCCGAGTACCAGGTGCTCGATAACGAAAACCATCCCGACGCCAAGTTGGGCGTAAACGGCAACCGCCAGTCGGCTTCGCTGTACGACATGATTCCCGCCAAACCGCAAAATGCCAAACCGGTAGGCGAATGGAACAAAGCCAAGATTCTGTGTTACAAAGGCACGGTGGTGCATTACCAGAACGACGAGCCGGTAGTGGAATATCATTTGTGGACACCCCAATGGAAAGAAATGCTCGACAAGTCGAAATTCAGCCAGGAAAAATGGCCGCTCGCCTACGAGTTGTTGCTGAATTGCGGCGGTGAAAACAAAGAAGGTTTTATCGGGTTGCAAGACCACGGCGACGATGTATGGTTTCGTAACATCCGCATCCGTTTGATGGATTGAATATAACGAGGCGCGGATAGCTCCGCGAAAAGATAGGGGGATACCGGAAGAGCCGTTCGATAGCGCACGATAGCGCGCGTCGCGGTTTTCCGGTATCCTTTTTTATTTAAGGGGCACAGAACAAAATGATAATAAATAAATATCTTACCTGTACCCGTTAATTAATTATATTACAGCTAATTAATAGAGAAAAAGCAAGTAAAAGAGAAAGAAACGAACCGTTTACTTTGCTTTACATTCGCTTTACATCCTGGGACGCTTTGCACGCTTTTGTACGGCGTCCGCTTTACAAAGATAGTAAAACGGCCCATATTTCGGCCTCGAATTTATTAAACGGCCTCAAATAACCGCATTTAAAGCCATTTGCACGGCTTTGGGTGCGGTTTGTTTATTCGGTGTTTAAATAGCGTTTAAACGGCAAAAAAATAGCCCCAAAACTGGGGCTTTTATATTTTCAGACACCACCCACCGGAGGGCCTGGTATGGTTGATTAATAAGGCACTTAAAAAGGCATTAAAAAGGGCATCAAATATGCGGCGAAAAAACGAAATGTTCAAAATACCGGGGCATTTAGAGGGGCATTTTTAATGCTTATATTTTCGTTTTTGTTTAGACCTCTTTCCGTTAGTCCCCTCTTTATTTATCATTTTTCCAATTATTTGAGGGGTAAAAATACCACAAATATACACGCCGTTCGTGTTGTGTTTTTAGGGTTTAAGTATTTGTATATGTGCTTTTTACTACTCTCAATACTCTATTTTTAACCTCTTTTCTGTGTGTGTGGCCCTTTTGGTTCGGTTAAGGG
>JAJBTJ010000251.1:3285-3840 GCA_020860905.1 Parabacteroides sp.
ATAGCGGGAGCATCGACCGGCATAGGTAGTCCACCACCTCCTCCAGACAGTCCGATCTGGCCCGTGCTCTCTCCATCCTGGAGGCGAAAGGAGGACACCCGCTCCTGTAACTTTCCGACCTCAATATTTAACGTCGAAATCTGGCCCTCTCTATCCTTTAGCATTTCTTTTAATAGACAATTTTCGGCCCGGAGCTGGAACACCTCTGCGTTTGGTTCCGTGTCATTTTGTTTTATTTCATTCTGTTTAAGCATTTCCCCGTCCTCCATTATCAGCCAGGACATGGATAAATCCGGATAACTGCTAAATATATTTATCAGTTTATTGCTTCCTATTTCTGAATCGTTAGCCAAAAAGGTAGGGGAAACACCTATCACTCGGCAAAACTCCCGCCGACTAACACCCTTATAATCAATATATTTTAATAGTCTTTTCTTGATATTATCCATAAGTGATAAATATTTTTAGCACAAAACTTGCAAGTGATAAATATAATTATCATCTTTGCAACATCTTAACAGGGTTAAATTTTCGCTAAAGATACGATAATCGAAT
>JAJBTJ010000171.1 GCA_020860905.1 Parabacteroides sp.
GAAGAGGCCGGTGTTTTTCGGGGCTGGGTAGGAAGAGTGAAGTGCAATCGAACGGATTCTCATTCTTTTGTCCTTTTATTTTTCTGTCTAAAATCAATTTTTGTCATGTACTTTGGTCTTGAAAGAAAGAAACGAACCAAAGAAAATCCCGCTTAAGAGAGGCAGTAGCCAAGCTCGTTTGGATAATGCCGAGCGGGAGGGATTTATGCAAAGTTCAAGGGTTGACACCTCGCTCGCTAAAAGCCCCGAACTCGCTTCGCGGGGGACAGTGTAGCTTTTTTTACGTTCTTTTTCGGCCAGTCTATTTAAGCTCATCGCCCGAGGGGTCATATGAAGAGGCCGGTGTTGTTCCGGATAATAAAAAGACACAGAAACGCAAAGTGTTTAATTTTTTCTTACTAAAAACTCTGTGTTCCTGTGTCTCTGTATTCGGCATTTTGCCGGTATAAATGCGGTGCGAGCCGGTTTTATCCGATATAGGTTTCCATTAACTTGGCCGTGGGCGAAGGCGTGAGCGTTACGCTGTCGGTATCGGCGGGAACCAGTACCGTCTGGCCCTGTTTGATTTCTATCATATTCCCTTTGTTATCTTTCAACTGCAACGCACCTTCCATACAAATGTATACCACGAACGAATCCAGCGAAGAGAAATCGCGTGAAATCTCTTTATCCAGTTCCAGCAGGTTGGTGGTGAAATACTGGCATGAAACCAACTCTACCGGGCGGTCTTTTTCTTCTTTGTACGCCGTGCGGTAATCGGCTAACAACGTATAGTCGATAGCGTCTTTCGCCAGTTCCGTATGCAGTTCGCGCGTGTTGCCGGCGGCATCTTTGCGATTGTAGTCGTAGATGCGGTAGGTGATGTTGGAGGTTTGCTGTATCTCGGCAATGAAACAGCCGGCGCCGATGGCATGTACCCGGCCGGCAGGCAGGAAAAATACGTCGCCCGCTTTTACATCGTAACATTGCAATACATCCATAATGGTATTGTCGTGTACCCGTTTAACGTACTCATCGGCGTCGATTTGCTGCGAAAAGCCTGAGTAAAGCGTGGCGTCTGGAGCGGCTTTGATTACATACCACATTTCGGTTTTTCCGAACGAATTGTGGCGCTTCTTAGCCAGTTCGTCGTCGGGATGCACCTGAATCGACAGGTTGTCGCGTGCATCGATAAACTTGATAAGCAGCGGAAAGGTAGTGCCGAATTGTTCTAATACCTTTTTGCCTACCAGTGCTTCTCCGTATGTATGAATCAGTTCGTCGAGCGACTGGCCTTCCATCGGCCCGTTGGCTGCCACCGAAACGTTTCCTTCTACGTCGGAAAGCTCCCAGCTTTCGCCTATTCCTTCTTGTACCGGCACGATCCCTTTGAACGGGCTGATGGCCGAACCGCCCCAGATAATCTTTTTCAGGATGGGTTTGAATGTAACAGGATAAAGATTCATATTTCTTATTTTGTTGATTTATCCGATTTGTTTTTGGTTGTTGTCCGTTTGGCGGCCGCCGGCTTTTTAGTCGTTTCCGCTTTAGCCTTCGGAGCAGCCGTTTTCTTTGCCGTTTCCGTTTTGCCCTTCGCCGTTGTTTTTTTAGCGGACGCTTTGGCCTTTGGAGCGGGCGTTTCCGGTACGGAGGCTGTTTCGGGCGTTGCTGCGGATATTTCCTTCGGTTCTTTTGCTTTTTTAGAACCGGAGGTTTTCGCCTGGGCCCCTTTTACTTTTCTCAGCACCATAGCCGAACGCGCCGGCAGGTACAGCTTCAGCCATTCCTTCTTTTCCGGTTTGTACAGTTCGTCGTACTGGGTGAAGTGGCGGATGGAGTCGTCGTTCAGGTTGAACCCGCCGAAACGGGCCGCATCCGTGTTCAATACGATTTCGTATTCGCCGGCCGGTACCAGGAACCCGTAATCGGTAAACGACTGCGAGGGGTTGAAGTTGAAGATAAACACCAGGTCTTCGCGCATATAAGCCAGTACCTGGTCGCCGTCGTTGTCCCATACCTTTTGGATGGGAGTATTCTCGAATCCTTTTATGCTTTTAATCAACTCGATCATTTCCCGGTCGAAATCGCCTAAGAAGTGGTACTTCAGGTTCATGTTGTCCACCAAGTCCCATTGGCGGCGTGCGTATTTATACGACCAGCCGTTGCCTTCGCGCGGAAAATCGATCCATTCGGGATGGCCGAACTCGTTCCCCATAAAATTGAGGTATCCGCCGTTGATGGTAGAAGCGGTAACCAGGCGTATCATCTTGTGGAGCGCCATACCGCGGTCTACCATGAAGTTACGGTCGTCGGCCGACATGTGCCAGTACATTTCCGCGTCGATTAACCGGAAAATAATGGTTTTGTCGCCCACCAGCGCCTGGTCGTGGCTTTCGGCGTAGCTGATTGTTTTCTCGTCGGCGCGCCGGTTGGTGGTTTCCCACCAAATCGACGACGGTTTCCAGTCTTCATCTTTCTTTTCCTTGATGGTTTTAATCCAGTAATCCGGGATGTTCATAGCCATCCGGTAGTCGAAGCCGTATCCGCCGTCTTCGGTTTTGGCGGCCAGGCCCGGCATCCCGCTCACTTCTTCCGCGATGGTGATGGCATCGGGGTTTACTTGGTGTATCACGTTATTGGCCAGCGTGAGGTAAGCGATAGCGTCGCCGTCCTGGTGGCCGTTGAAGTAATCGTCGTAGTTGCAGAAGGCTTCGCCTAAGCCGTGGCTGTAGTACAGCATCGACGTAACCCCGTCGAACCGGTATCCGTCGAACTTGAATTTGTCGAGCCAGTATTTGCAGTTCGAAAGGAGGAAATGCAGCACTTCGTTTTTTCCGTAATCGAAACACAACGAGTCCCAGGCCGGATGTTCCCGGCGGTCGTTGCAGTGGAAATACTGGTTGTATGAACCGTCGAACCGTCCCAATCCTTCCACTTCGTTCTTTACGGCATGCGAGTGTACGATGTCCATAATCACCGCGATACCCATGCCGTGCGCCGTATCGATCAGCTCTTTCAGCTCTTCCGGCGTCCCGAAACGCGACGACGGAGCGAAGAAGCTGGATACGTGGTATCCGAAAGAACCGTAATACGGGTGTTCCTGGATGGCCATGATTTGGATGGCGTTGTATCCGTCTTTGGCGATACGGGGCAGGATGTTATCCTTGAATTCTGTGTACGAGCTTACTTTTTCTTCACTGCCCGACATGCCGATGTGGCACTCGTAAATCAGGAGCGGCTCGGTATCGGGTTTGAACCGGGTATTTTTAAATGTATAGGGAGTGGCCGGGTTCCATACTTGGGCGCTGAAAATCTTGGTTTGCTCGTCTTGTATTACCCGGCGGCACCACGCCGGGATACGTTCGCCGCAACCGCCTTCCCACTCTACGAACAGTTTGTATAAATCGCCGTGATGCAAGGCGTTCTCGTCGAGCCGGATTTCCCAGTTCCCGTTATCTATCCGGGTAAAACGGTACTTTTCGTCTTTTTGCCATCCGTTAAAGTCGCCGATCATATAGATGGCGGTGGCGTTCGGCGCCCATTCCCGCAAAACCCATCCGTCGGACGTTTTGTGCAGCCCGAAATAAAGGTATCCGTCGGCAAATTCGCTTAAGGTTATTTTACCTTGGTTGGTCAACTGGTTTTCTTTCTCTTTGGCGTAGCGGTAGCGACCCTCGATTGCGGCCTCGTAAGGTGCAAGCCACGGGTCATTTTTAATTAAATTCAATGCCTTCATATTCGAATGAATTGATTGGTTGGTTCGCAAAGATAAAAAGAAAAACGTATATACGGCTTTATATTTTGACGGATTTCGCTATATTTGCTTCTGATAAGCGAAGATAGG
>JAJBTJ010000143.1 GCA_020860905.1 Parabacteroides sp.
ACATAATACTTTTTTATTTGTTTAGGTTGTATGTAAAGTTTTATCGAAATTATGCTGTGCGCTTTGCAAATTTGAGAATATTTTTTCGAATATCCCGCTCATTTTTTCATGAATTTGAAACGACTTACTTTTATTATATTTACATTTGTGCACAATAACTTAAAAACACAGGAAAACGCAATGAAAAATGTATTGGTAATCGGTTCTACCGGCCAAATCGGTTCCGAGCTAACCATGGAACTGAGAAAACGCTACAACGGAAATATCGTAGCCGGATATATTCCCGGTGCAGAACCCAAAGGAGAATTACTGGAATCGGGCCCGTCGGCCATCGTGGATATTACGAACGAGCAGCAGATAGCGGAAACCGTATCCAAGTATAACATCGATACTATTTATAACCTGGCGGCCTTACTTTCCGCCGTTGCCGAAGCTAAACCCCAACTCGCCTGGAAAATCGGAATGGGCGGTTTGTTTAACGTACTGGAAGTGGCGCGCGAAATGCATTGCGCCGTATTTACACCGAGCTCTATCGGCGTATTCGGCAATAATACGCCTAAAGATAAAACGCCGCAGGATACGATTCGTAATCCCCGTACGATGTATGGAGTTACCAAGGTATCGGGCGAATTGTTGAGCGATTATTACCACATCCGCTTCGGGGTGGATACCCGTTCGGTTCGTTTTCCGGGGTTGATTTCGAACGTTACCCCTCCGGGTGGCGGAACGACGGATTATGCAGTGGATATTTATTATGCGGCCGTGCAGAAAGGTTATTTCGAATGTCCCATCGCCAAGGGTACTTTCATGGATATGATGTATATGCCGGATGCTTTGCGTGCCGCAATCGAATTGATGGAGGTAGACCCGACCCGTTTGCAACATCGTAATTCATTCAATATCGCATCGATGAGCTTCGACCCGGAAATTATTTGCAGCGCCATTAAAAAACGGCTGCCCGATTTCAAGATGGAATATAAGGTAGACCCGTTGCGCCAGGCGATTGCCGACTCGTGGCCGAACTCGCTCGACGATACGTGCGCCCGTGAAGAATGGGGCTGGCAGCCCGAATATGATTTAGAGTCCATGACCGACGATATGCTTAAGGTATTGACGGGCAGGTTAAAATAAGAATAGCCGGAACTATGTCCGGTAAGGAAATAAAAAATGTCAGGTAATCCGGGATTACCTGACATTTTGGCTTTTATAGGAGAGGAGCAGGGGTTATTCCTGTTCCTGCTTGCTCTCTTCCGGTTGCCCGGCTTTTTCTTCTTTCCCAATACTGGAGACGATTTTTTGTTCTTCCTTATCGAAATCTACCAAAATCGTATCGCCTTCGCTTACCGTAGCCCGGATAATCATTTCTGCCATTTCGTCTTCCAGGTATTTCTGGATGGCACGCTTGAGCGGACGGGCGCCGAACTGTACGTCGTATCCTTTGGTAGCGATAAAGTCTTTCGCTTCCTCCGAAATAACCAGGCGATAACCCAGATTCTCCACGCGCTGATAAAAACCCTTCAACTCGATATCGATAATCTTGTGTATGGCTTCCTTATCCAACTGGTCGAACATGATAATGTCGTCCACCCGGTTCAGGAACTCCGGTGCAAACGCCCGGTTCAACGCCTTCTGGATTACTCCGCGCGAGAAATCCTTATCCGTTTCGCTTCCCGACGAAAGATGGAAGCCCACGCCACGCCCGAAATCTTTCAACTGTCGGGTACCGATATTCGAAGTCATAATAAGAATCGTATTCTTGAAATCGATTCTGCGCCCTAAGCTATCGGTAAGGTGCCCTTCGTCCAATACTTGCAGCAGCAAGTTGAACACGTCGGGATGAGCCTTTTCTATTTCGTCCAGCAATACTACCGAATACGGTTTGCGGCGCACCTTCTCGGTTAACTGGCCGCCTTCTTCGTATCCCACGTATCCCGGAGGCGCTCCGATTAAGCGCGACACGGCGAATTTTTCCATATACTCGCTCATATCAATACGGATTAACGAATCGGTAGAGTCGAAAAGATACTCGGCCAGTTTTTTAGCCAAGTGCGTTTTACCTACGCCGGTAGGCCCGAGGAACATAAACGTGCCGATAGGCTTGTTCGGGTCTTTCAATCCCACCCGGTTCCGCTGGATGGCCTTTACGATTTTCTGAACCGCCTCGTCCTGGCCGATTACCTTGCTTTTCAGGTTATCGGACATTTCGAGCAACTTCAGATTCTCGGCCTTCGCTATCCGTTGTACAGGCACGCCCGACATCATCGCTACCACTTCGGCTACTTTATCTTCGTCTACCGTTTCCCTGTTTTCCTGCAATTCGGTTTCCCATTTCGCTTTCGCCGCTTCCAGTTGCAACAAATACTGGCGCTCTTTATCCCGGAAACTGGCAGCCAACTCGAAGTTCTGCGATTTTACGGCTTGTAGCTTCTCGTTTTTCGTTTCCTCGATTTTAGCCTCCAGTTCTTCGATGCTTTTCGGAACGATGATGTTCGAAATATGTACGCGCGAACCGGCTTCGTCTAACGCGTCGATTGCCTTATCCGGGAAGTTCCGGTCGCTGATATACCGCTCGGTGAGTGCAACACACGAACTCAACGCCTCCGGTGTATAATATACATTGTGATGCTCTTCGTAGCGTTCTTTGATATTTTGTAGAATCTGCAACGTTTCTTCCGCCGTAGTCGGGTCTACGATTACCTTCTGGAAACGCCGTTCCAATGCCCCGTCTTTCTCGATATTTTTACGGTACTCGTCCAGCGTAGTAGCCCCGATACATTGGATTTCGCCCCGCGCCAAAGCAGGCTTCAGCATATTGGCGGCATCCATCGAGCCCGAAGCCGAGCCGGCGCCTACGATAGTATGGATTTCGTCGATGAACAGAATGATGTTCGGATTCTTCGACAATTCGTTCAGTATGGCTTTAATCCGTTCTTCGAACTGGCCGCGATACTTGGTACCTGCCACGATAGAAGCCATATCCAGGCTTACCACACGCTTATCGAATAACACACGCGACACTTTCCGTTGTACAATCCGGAGCGCCAACCCTTCCACGATAGCCGATTTTCCTACGCCGGGTTCACCGATAAGTACGGGGTTGTTCTTCTTGCGCCGGCTCAATATTTGTGCCAGCCGCTCGATTTCCTTTTCCCGGCCTACGATAGGGTCGAGCCGGTTCTCGGAAGCGGCGCGGGTCATATCCGTACCGAAATTATCCAGTACAGGCGTATCGTTAGGCGATTTCGGCTGCACCCCTCCCTGCGCGTTCCCTGCGCGGGAACTCTCGCGACGCGACGAAAACTCTTCATCTTCGTCTTCATCGTCATCGGTGTAACCGTCGCTTACGTCATCGGGTTCTTCGTCTTCTATGCGTTTCAGTCCGGTTCCGCTAATCAGTGTATTATACACCGAACGATAGGTTACGTTCATATGCGCCAACATCCTGGCTGCCAGGTTAAACTCTTCTTTCAGGATGGCTAAAAGCAAGTGTTCGGTGTCGGTCTGTTCGCTTTTGAATATGCGCGATTCCAGCATACTCATCCGCAATACCCGCTCGGTCGTTTTACTTACAGTTATCTCGTGTTGAACAGAATCGTCGTGTTCTGCGGTATTCCTGATTTCTTGTTCTATGCGTCTTTTCAGCTCGGATACATCCACGTTCAGCTCGTCCAGTACCTGCATTGCCCGTCCGTTTCCGTCGCGGATAATGCCCAGCAAAAGATGTTCCGGACCGATACAACTGTTCTGAAGCCGGCCGGCTTCTTCGCGGCTGTATTCTATCACTTCAATCAAACTATTGGAATAATTATTTATCATATATAA
>JAJBTJ010000002.1 GCA_020860905.1 Parabacteroides sp.
ACTTTAGCTGATAAGGAAACATACGAAATGCAATTTAATTTTTTTCAAGAAATAGTAGATAGTATAGTTTTCGAGCTTTACTTCCCTGAAGAAATCAAATCGGCACGTAAAGAAATCCTAAAGCACTTAGGAAATTTAAAACCGATCACCGATGATATGAGCGAAGAAGAGAAACTGGTAGTTATTCAAAGTGAATTTGAGCGTTTGTACGATCCCAACCATCCGGTTCGCTTTGCCATAGAAACACTAGATAGCGTGGAAGAGGTACGGATTATTAAGGAGGCATTAAAATGAAAAGCCTATCGAAATAGAAAAATCAGAAAAAGAGTATGAGCAAACTAAACAATAAAATAGAAGCACACGATCGTTCCATCACAGAAGTCTTAGATGATAAAAAGTACACAGTGGATTACTTTCAACGTGAGTACAAATGGGAAGAACGACATATTGAGCAGTTGGTATCGGATTTGACATCTTTCTTTTTGAACGAATATAGGCCCGAACATAAGCGTAAAGACATTGAAACCTAAACTCTTACTACTTGGGTCCATTTGTAGTGAGCGTGAAAGACGGCCAACGAAGCATTATAGATGGTCAGCAACGTCTTACCACTTTAACACTCCTATTAATCTATTTGAATAATCTACAAAAGAGGCTCGGTTTGAACGAAAAGCTGGAGTCCTTGATTTTTTCTGAAAAATACGGAGAAATGTCTTTTAATATTCAAGTAGATGAACGTATTCCTTGTATGGAGGCATTATTTAAAGTAGGTGAATATGAAGTGAAAGAAACAGATGATGAATCTACTCTGAACATGGCATCACGCTATGGTGATATTGAAAAAGCATTTCCAGAGGAAATTAAAAGCCGTTTATTACCCTTTTTTATAGATTGGTTGAAATATAATGTGATTTTAGTGGAGATTATCGCCTACTCGGATGAAAATGCCTACACCATTTTTGAAACCATGAACGACAGAGGTTTGAATCTCACTCCTACAGAAATGCTTAAAGGTTTCATCTTATCTAAATTTGAGGATAGTAAGAAGCGTCAAAAAGCAAATGAATTTTGGAAAGCAGCCATGCAAAAAATTCATATTTATGATAAAGATGAAGACCAACGCTTTATTCAGGCATGGTTCAGGGCACAGTATGCAGAAACCATCAGACCAGGCAAGGCCGGTTCAAAAAATGAGGATTTTGAGAAAATAGGAACCCGTTTTCATAGTTGGTTTAGAGATAATTTAGATAAAGTCGGAATCGAACTAGATGATACAGAAGGTTTTCATTTGTTCGTTGATAAAGATTTTAAATTCTTTTTGAATGCCTACAGGCACATATTAACTGCTGAACGGAAATTGACAGAACCACTTCAACATGTATTTTATATCAGAAGATGGGGTATTGCTAACTCACTCAGTTATCCTTTATTGCTTGCCTCTCTACAAATAACAGATAATTCAGATACCGTGCTTGAAAAAATTGATTTAGTGGCACGGTATATTGAAACCTTTGTTGTTCGTAGGTCAATTAACTTCCGAAAGTTTGCTTCAAGCTCCATCCGTTATACTATGTACACTTTGGTGAAAGAAATCAGAAGAACAGAAGTACATGAACTCAAGGCCATACTAAAACGGAAATTGGATGAAATGGAAGAAACATGGATCGGAGTACGAAACTTCCGTCTACACGGTCAAAACAGGGTATTTGTAAAATTTTTGCTGTCAAGAATTACATCCTATGTAGAACAACAATCCGGGTTGAACTCATCATTCGAAAAATACTATCACAATCCTGGAGGTAAATCATTCGAAGTGGAGCACATCTTAGCAGATAAATACACTAGCCATAAAGAAGAATTTGAACAGGAATCTGACTTTCAAGAATACCGTAACAGGATTGGTGCTTTAGTGCTTTTGCCAAGAGGAACGAATCAATCTTATGGAGCTAAACCATACAGCGAGAAGCTAAGTCATTATATCAAAGAGAACTTGTTGGTTCAAAGTCTTTGTCCTCTAACCTATCAAAACAACCCCAATTTTTTATCTATGAAAAACAAATTAGCCCTTCCTTTTAAGTTTCACGAAGAATTTAGAAAGGCGGATATTTCAGATCGGCAAAAGCTATATCAAGCCATTTGCGAATCAATTTGGAACACTAATATTTTTGCAGATGAGGATTAAAAAAATTGAAATAAAAAACTACAAAGCTTTCTACGGAAAGAATGAGTTCAATGTAGAGGGCAAAAATCTGTTTATCTACGGGGAAAACGGGAGTGGTAAAAGTTCGTTTTACTATGCTTTAAAAGATTTTTTTCAATCTTCAACAGAAACATTGAGCTACGATGAAACTGAAAATATTTTCCTAACCAAAGCCCAAAAAGGGAAAGGATTCATAAAAGTCACGTTTAATCCAGATAAAGACGGCACAAACATCGATAAAGAATATACAGTAAAGAAAACCTCAAAAAACACTTACGCTATTGGAGATACCAGCATAAGAGATGCCATTAAACTAAAAAGTTTCTTGACATATAAACATTTGTTAGCTATCCATCATATAAAAAAAGACAATGAAATAGATTTATTTGATTTGTTGATAAAAGGGGTTCTTAAATATTTCAAGAGTGTAGCCATTACAGGGAGTAAAGAATTAGGAGAATTATGGGAAGATGTAGAAAAAGCCGTTGGCAAAGAATTAGACGGAAGACAATACAACAGTACACAAAAGAAAAATGATGTAAATGCTGCCATAAATACTTTCAACACAGCTTTTAAAAAGCTATTTGAGGCAGATAGCGTTGAAAATATTTTAAAATTCGCCCAACCTATTCTGGACAAATTTGGACACAATATAGAACTGGAACTGAATTATACTCAAGCAAAAGCAAGTACAGATTACAAATCTGTAGAAAGAAACCACGTAAGAGCAAAAATCAAATACCTAGGTAAGCAGATTGACAAACCTCATATATTCCTGAACGAGGCACGATTGTCAGCCATTGCCATTTCTATCTATTTGGGGATGGTGAAAAGACACATACAAAGAATCCCTTGTAAAGTACTTTTCCTTGATGATATTTTTATTGGCTTGGATATTTCCAACCGTTTACCACTTCTGGAAATACTAAAGTCGGACTTTGCTAATTATCAAGTATTCATCACGACCTATGACAAGCCTTGGTATGAATTTGTAAGAACAAACTACCTAAACAACAACAGCAATTGGAAATGTTTTGAAATTTATGCAGGACGCTCCAAGACGGGGTTTACTATTCCGGTAGTAAAAGAGGTCAAAGGCCAAGGTAACAATGCTCATTTAGATTATTTCATTCAGACAGCAGAGAATTATCATAATTCAGGCGACAACAAGGCGGCTGGGGTTTATCTACGTTCAGCATTCGAAGCAATATTGAAACAATTTTGTTTTGGGAAAGTTACTGTAAAATTTGTAGTAGATCAAAGTAAGTTAAAGGCAGATGAATTTTGGTCGGCAACAAAGAAATATATTATTGATCATCCTAATCTTGCAAAATACCAATTGACACAGAATACAAGAAACGAAATCGATCATCTTTTGCCGTTGGTTTTGAATCCACTAAATCATAATGACATCAACAAAAATGAACATAGCAGTGAAATCGGCCGGACAATTAGTATTTTGCGGATATTAAAGACTGAATTAAATGTTTAGTTATGCACTCAACAAAAGAACGAGAAAATATGCAAAAATACGTATCTTTGCCCCTGCAAACCATTTGTACCCCCAATGCGGTAACACACACCAAATCAACCTTCTAAAATTGATTTGAAACGTCCGTAAACAGGTTGAAAATGCAGTACAACACGTATATGGAAACGACTTATAAAACAACACATTACATATGTGTCCACTTTCAATATAATTGTAAAAATAAAGTTTGTACCGTTTAAAAGAGCAGAATGCTAACAGCCAATAGCGTAAATATGCAGTATTGGGAAAACCTATAGAAGATCATTTTATTAACAAACTAATTGATATAAAATACACCTCTTGTGACAATATTCGTGATAGGAATGCTTTAGAGCTGAACTTGGCTTACTATTAATTACAAAGTCTAAAGATAATGAAACCCGAGATTGACGAAGCGATAACAAATACGAAAAAGACTATCAGAACGAAAAACGATGCATTTCTCGTTCTCAGCTCTTTAAATCTACTGAATGCTGCAGTAAAAAAAGAGGAATACAAAAAAGAAATCGGTTACGGCATAATAAAACCTTCTGTAGCCAAATTCATTCAATTCTGTATTCAGCATAAAGAGCTCGATCTGGTTGACGAAATAAGTTATGAATCAAAAGGGCAATGTGCGTATATCCGCTGTTGGGGAGTTCAATTCAGTTTTCATAACATAGGAGAACAGCATCTCGACAAAGGATTTATAGAATCTTTCAGAGACAGGAAAATTGTTTGGGATGGAATCAGACTGCAACCTATAGCAAAAGAATTATATCAATTTGCAAAGTCTTGTTCCATTCATGCTATTTCAGATACCGGCATCATAAAACAACAACTTCAAGATATACTAATCGCTTGTTCCTAATAATCTAAGTATATGGGTAAAACAGTAACAACATACCTAATCGACGGAGATCCGCAAGGCTCTCAGTACGTATTCATCAGCAACAAAATTTGCCAGATGTTTATTATACCTCGCTCCAATCTGTCGATTCTCAATGAACGGACAGATTTACAAACACCGGCTTTCTATATTCTTTTGGGCGAAGACGAACTGACCAAACCTAAAGCATACATCGGTGAAACAGAAAATTTCAAAGAACGAGTGAAAGACCATGATAGCAAGAAAGTATTCTGGCAAAAGGCTCTGATCTTTATATCCAAAGATGCGGCGATGACAAAAGCCGACGTGCAATATTTAGAATATCGGGCGATTGCAGATGCAAAAAAGGCTAAAACGTTTGTACTGAATGAGAACAAACAAACTCCCAATGAACCTAATTTGCCCGAATATCAAAAGGATAATATGAATGAATTCTTTGAGGACATCAAATTTCTTACCTCATTCATAGGTTGCAATATTTTCGAATTCGTTAAACCGAAAGAAGAGCACTTATTCTATACCACAGGAAGAGGTTGCAATGCAAAAGGGTTCTATAATTCTTCTGGATTTACAGTATTAAAAGGAAGCATTATTGTTAATAGCTCCGTTCCCTCCTTTAACTGGAGAGAAAAAAGGGAAAAATTGATTCATGAATATACTGCTACAAAAAATGGGGTATTAATAATGGAGTCAGATAAAACCTTCTCGAGTCCGAGTACAGCAGCCGACTTTTGTATAGGCAGTAGCAACAATGGTTGGTTAGTATGGAAAGATAAAGACGGACAAACTTTAGATGCAATTTACAGGAAACAGCTCGAATAGAAAAGATAGAAAAAACAGATAATAAGATATCGAATGAAGATAATCCAGCTGACAGAAAACAAGAAACAATACATAGACCTGCTGTTGCTTGCCGATGAGCAGGAATCTATGATCGACCATTACCTGGAGCGCGGAGATATGTTTGTGCTCGATGATAACGGAATTAAGGCTGTTTGTGTTGTCACCGATGAAAAAAACGGAATTTGTGAACTGAAAAACATAGCTGTTACTCCGGAATTCCAACGGAAAGGATATGGCAAAAGGCTTATAAATTACTTAGTTACCCACTATTCAGGGAAATATTCCCGAATGATAGTCGGTACGGGCGATGTACCGGGTACAGTCGGATTTTACACGAGTTGCGGATTTGAATACTCTCACCGCATTGAAAACTTTTTTACCGACAACTATGATCATCAAATGCTCGAGGACGGTGTGATACTTAAGGATATGGTTTATTTGAAAAGACAGTTGATGTAGCCTGAACAGATAGACATGAAACAATATATTGAAACCCACCGCCTTATTCTACGAGATTAAAAAGGGGAGGATATACCACATCTTGCCAGATTGAACAGCGATGAGAAAATCATAGCGTGTTTCTTGAAAAAATTATCTTATAAAAAAACGATTGATTTGTATAATCAGAGATAAGAGATGGTTAGGAAATCTTTCCGCAACAGACTTTCAACTTCTGCATTGAGAAGTTGAAAGTCTGTACATAAGGCATTTATATACTGTACGCGACAGCACACCCCATCTTATCGAATATCACTTCTTTTTAAAAGCATCGAGCGCCACCGTAGGCGCATCATCGACAAAACAGCCCAGATTATACCCATCGTTGTAGCCGGCCGGCGCTTGAGGCTCCCAGTAAAATATACCCTCCACATCGGCACCCATCATTTTAGCAATAAGGTCGCGGCACGCTTCGGCTTCGTTGTAAAGCATTCCGATTTCGCATATCATCACCGGCTTACCGAACTTCTGTTTGAGGTAGTTTATATTGGTTATACAATCGTCGGCTACCTGTTGCCAGCCCCCTGTAACGCCTTGCTGCGCAGCCCAAAAGGGATAAAGCGACATGCCGATTATGTCGTATTTGCCACCGTTGTTTTGAAAAATATCGAACATACGGTCGTAGCGCCACCGGTCGTTACCGCAGTCGAGGTGTACGATTACCTTGGCATCGGGACACACGGCCTTTACAGCGTCGTAACCCGCATTATTGAGAGCGGTAAGCTGCTCGGGATTATCGACCGACCCGACCGGAAGCATCATCCCCGGAGTAGTTTCGTTACCCACCTGTACCCATTCGGGAGAAATGCCGACGGCTTTCAGCGCCGTGAGCATATCGGTAACATGAGCAGCCAAAGCCGATCGAAGCTCATCAAAATCGAGATTCTTCCAAGCCGCCGGCATTTCCTGATGACCCGGGTCGGCCCAAATATCGGAAAAATGGAAGTCAATCATCAGACGCATACCCAAGCTGTCGACCCGACGAGCCTTCAGCACCACATCGTCGATGCTGTTCCAACCGTCCTTCGGATCGACCCATACGCGGAGACGTATGGAATTGACTCCGCAGTAGTCGCGAAGCAACTGCATACACTCCATTTCCTTACGGTTTTCACCCGGCATGTAGAACCGCCGCCCCTCGGCTTCCATCTGGGTAAGCCAACTCACGTCGGCTCCACAGGCAAAACCGTCTTTTTTTTCAACAGCCGTGCTGCCTTCCTGGCAACGGGCTGCGTCCGATTTACCGTTCTCTACCGGAACTACACGGCCACCGGCCTGCACCGCTGTGGCAAAGCACAGCGCGCAAGCGAGAACCGTTTTAAATACAGCATATCTTCTCATACTGAAACAGATTAATTGGTTTCTTTAAAAATATCGAGCGCCTTAGTAGGAACGCCCTCGTCGAAGCAGCCCTTCAGGTAACCTTTGCTGGCAGGCGCTTCCGGCTCCCACCAGAAAATACCGTCGACAACACCCGTTTCGGTACAACCTTTCATCATGGCACGCATCATTGCATCGGCAGTATCCGCTTCGCGGTAGTCCATCCCTATTTCGGCTATCACCACCCGCTTACCGTACTTGACGTTAACCGTTTTTACGTTAGCCAGGCAGTCGGTAACCATTTCCTGCCAGTTGGCAGGCTCGGGATAGAGCGACATACCGATCAAGTCGTACTTGGCCCCCTTGGCTGTGAGGTCGTCGAACACATACGTGTAGAGGTTAAGCTCGTTACCGCAGTCGAGGTGAACAATCACTTTCGTATCGGGGAAGATGGCCTTTACAGCCTCATATCCCGCATCGACCAACTCGGCGAAATGCGCATCGACAGCACCGAGAGGATACATCATGCCGCCACGGGTTTCGTTACCGAGCTGCACCCACTCAGGCGTAATATCGAGGCTTTTGAGCGTATTGAGCATCTCGTTTATATGGCCTGTCATAGCCGCTTTCAGCTCGGGAAGCTCCATATCGGCCCATGCCGCAGGAGTGATTTGCGCTCCCGGGTCGGCCCAGGTATCGGAGAAGTGGAAGTCGATCATCAGGCGCAAGCCGAGGTTGTTGGCACGCCGCGCCTTAACAGCCACGTCGTGGATATTGTTCCACCCATCTTCGGGGTCGACCCACACACGCAACCGGATGGCGTTTACACCGCAATCGTCGCGAAGAAGAGCCATACATTCTTTTTGTTCACCAGCCTGGTTGGCAAAGGTAAAACCCTCGTATTCGAGCTGGGTAATCCAACTCACATCGGCCCCTTTGGCAAAAGCGTCGCGGTCGATTTCGACGACAGGCACGTCGTCCCCCTCGGGCCGAACAGTAACAGGGCTGTCTTCAGTGCAACCGGAAAACAGCATGACACCGGCCGCAAGCAATATGATAAAGTGTTCCATTTTAAGCAAAAGCATAATTTATAGTAATACGTTATCGGTCATTATTCGTAAGCGTAAGTGCCATCGAGAAGATTAACGGTGAGGATATAAGTACCATTCGGCAAATCGTTATCGCCGTCGAAGCCGTCCTGATAGAGACGCAGATAACCGCTTGTGCCGCCAAAGGCAATGCCCCAATCCTCATTGATAATCACTTTTACGCCATAAGGGGTATCGGCTGATTTCGTTACCGTTGCCGTATAAACACCCGGCACAGCGGTAGCGGTCATCGGGCTGAGGTTCCAATCGTCGTTCAGACCGGCAAAATGCACCGAGTTCACGGCCGTGAGCTTGTAAGTAAGGCCCGAAAGAGACACATCGGCCACATAAAGTCCCGCAGCCGGAGCAGCGATATTGTTGGTACCATTCGCTTCCAGGCTCCCTTCGTACCCGTTGCCGCCTGTAACCATTCCGTAAAAGTCGTCCCAGTTATCCTGCTCTTTATAAAGCTTGTATCCCCACAGCGAGTTAATATTGAGAACGCCGCCGTAAGTAAGGTTATCTTCATTATACAGGCGCAACCAGGAGTCGAAGAGCCAACTGCCGGTTATACCGTCGTTGTGACCTACCACCCATAAGATTTCGGCCGGTTTCTCTTCGGGTGCGGCCGTACCGGTAGCGAGCGTCCAGCCTTTAGGATTGTTGAGGTCGAGCAAAAGATCGGTTTCACCCGCAGCCGGTATGTCGAGCGTTACGGTAGAACCCGCGCCGGAGGCATTGAATGTGAGCGCATTTACATCGCCCGAAAAGCCTACCTGGGTGGCAATTGCAGCCGCATCGTCGGTGCCGGTTGCCGCATTGTAGAGTTTACCCGAACCAGTGAGCGTAACGTTTATGCTTCCGGGAGCAGGCACGTCGACGTGGAGCGCCCAGGTATTAGCCTTGCGGTCGTAAGTCATTTCACCGGCCACATCACCGCTTACCGTGAGCGATTCCACAAGCAGAGCCGTCCACTCGTTCCGGTGTGTATCGACCGTGGTGTAGTAACAACCCGAAATTCCGGGATACCAGAAATTCCACGCATCGCCGGCCGAAGACATCACGAAAGCCATACCAGTAACACCGTCGTTGCCCCAGGTAGTGCCGTCGGCCTCGTTGAGGAACCAATTTTCCCAAGCTCCGGCACCGATAAATCCGTAGTATATACGGTCGTCGGCAGGAGCATAGAGAATACGCCCGGTATCTTCTTTCTTGGAGTCGAAGAAACGCCCCACGGTAGTATCTACTTTATAGGGAGTAACCTGAACGACCAACACTTTCGAGTAAGAAGGCTCGACATTATCGGCCAACCGCCCCTGTACCCGGATATAGAGCGGAGCTTTAACCCCGGGCTCGAATCCCAGCTTGGTTAACACGGAGTTAAGTTCCTTGCAGGAAAACTGACGTTCGAACACGCCATCGCCTACGGCCACTTCGGCCACATGGCCGAAGTCCTCGGACGTAGAGAACTGGATGGTGTTCGCGATAGCGTTCTTAGGGGCATCGACGCGAGGGTCGGAAAGCGAAATTTCGCTGTTGTCGTTCCAGTAGAGCGTGAGCGCCAAGGCATCGAGCGCGTCAATAGAAAGAACGATGTCGGCTTCGTTGCCTCCGAGTACCAAATCCTGGAACCCGGAGGTGTATATCGTGTCGCCGTCTTTGCTGCATGCAGTCATCGAATACAGAGCGGCCAAAAGCAGGACGACGGTCAATTTGTTTATTTTCATAACATTCTGATGCTAACGATTAATAACCGGGATTAGAGAGATTAGGATTGGCCGCTACTTCGCTGGCCGGGATGGGATAGCGGTTGAAACGCGCATCCACGGCGCGGCCACCCACTACGCCCCCCTTCCATTGCCAGATATAATTGGCAGTGGTAAACTTGTCGTGGCGCACGAGGTCGGTGCGGCGAACCAGCTCGTAAAGCATTTCGCGGCCACGTTCATCGAGTATAAAGTCGAGATTGAACTGTGCATCGGTGATATTGCCCGATTCGTCGCCATAGGCGCGCTTCCGTACCCGGTTCACGAGCTCGAGCGCCTCCGCACGGGTCATCCCTGTACCCCCGCGGAGCACCGCCTCGGCACAATTGAGATAAATCTCGGCCAAACGGAACATGGGGAAGTCGGTATTGCAACCATCCACGGCAGCATCGCATGCAGGCTCACCCTCGTCGGTAAGATTGGTCCATTTCTCCGAATGATAACCCGATGCGCCATCGTCCATGGCCTTATCGAGATACTGAGTCTGCCCGTCGGTCCAGAAGAGGCAACGGCTGTCGGGACTGGTGGCTACATCGCCGAACAACGCAGGGATTTCGCCACGCACCCGGTAGCTGCCCCACCCCGACTTGATACCGTACTTGGTGGGGTCTTGCGAGTTGTCGCTACCGCAACATCCGTGCACCAGGTTGGTACCCGAGCCCCAGGTCATGGCATAAGTACCGTCGGCATAGATACCATAAATTATTTCGTTGGTACGCTTGTGGTTGTCGCCGTTGAACAGCTTAGCAAAGTCGGATTCGAGCGAGTAATTTCCCGGGGCAATGATTTTATTAGAATACGTTACGCACTCGGAGGCATAACTTTTCCCGGTATACACCTCGGCATTGAGATACAGGCGCGACGCAAGCGCCCAAACAGTAGCCTTGTTGGCCCGGCCGTACTCGGAAGTTTCGGGCAAAACGGTTTCGATATCTTTAAGCTCGCTTTCGATATAATCGAAAAGCTGCTTGCTATCGTATGCCTCGGGGACAAAACCGGTCAAGGGAGTATTTACATCCACGAACGGCCCTTTGCCGAAGAGGTCGAGCACAAACCAATAGTCGAGGGCGCGAACGAAACGCGCCTCGGCGGCGAAGCGGCGGAGCTCGGCCTGTTCGTCGGCGGTAAACCCGGCAATGGCATCTTCACCGGTATGGCGCAGAAACTCGTTGGCTACGGCAATGGCATAATACAGGCGATAGTAAACATCGCTTACGTTCGGCTCCGTGGCATCCCACTGCATATAGGCCAGAGAATACAGGTTATCGCCCGACATCCACCGGTAAGCACACTCGTCGGTAGGTCCTTCCTGAAGATGGAAGAGGCAGCGGAGCAAGTCGTAGCCGCTGTTGGAAGAAATGTCGACACCGCCCCCTTTCTCTTGCCCTACCAGCGTATAGGTACCGTAAATTTTGGCAAGCACCGAGCGATAGCCGTCGACGGTGGAATATACCGCGTCGGACGTATAACCGATGTGCGGCGTTTGGTCGAGGTCGTCGGTGCAAGCTCCGAGAAGCAGCATGCCGGCGGCGGCAACCGAGAGATAGAAATTCTTTAGTATGTTGGTATATTTATTCATGGCTTACGCTATTAGAAGTTAAGACCGATGGTCATCGAATAAGTGCGAGGACGAGGATATACGCCGTTATCTATTCCCCAC
Source organism: Parabacteroides sp. (assembly GCA_020860905.1). Classification (GTDB taxonomy): domain Bacteria; phylum Bacteroidota; class Bacteroidia; order Bacteroidales; family Tannerellaceae; genus Parabacteroides_B. The sequence continues at coordinate 11,775 of JAJBTJ010000002.1, forward strand.
GAAGCTTCGGGGTCGACACCCTTGTACTTGGTAACGGTAAACACATTCTGCACCATCGCAGAAACATGCAGGTCGAGCGTACGGTACACCTTACCGAAATCGTACATGAGCTGGAGATTATCCATACGCAGGAACGAAGCGTTCTCCAGGTAATAGTCGCTCATATATTGGCGGTGACGGAATTGGGTATCGAGAAAGCTGGCGTTGAGGTTGTTAATTTGTCCGGCACACCAAGTAGTACATTCCCAGGCCCCTTGGGTGGCTCCCGACCCGTTATACAGGTAATTGCCCAGGTTGGCGCGCAACGAAGTGGAAAGCGTCCATTTCTTATAGCGGACGGAAGTAGAAAACCCGAGAATCCAGTCGGGCGACGGGGAGTGACTGTGATACCGGTCGTTTTCGTCTACCTTGCCGTCGCCGTTGAGGTCGGCATAAAGTCCTTCTACGGGCAATCCGGTTTTCTCGTCGTAAACCTGCTTATACAGAAAATAAGAATAAGGAGCATAATCGGTCGAGAACACCATCACAGGAGTTGATTCCATCCAACCCACCGGTGTATTGGGGCTGGGAGAATCGGGGTTGAGAGTGAGGTTGGTGATTCGCACCCGCTGCCAGGCGGCATTGGCCGTAGCAGACCAAGTCCAGTCTTTCGTACTGACGAGGTTGGCATTCACCGCGATTTCGACCCCTTTGCTCAAAACATTCCCCACGTTCATCAGCATCTCACGGGCGAAATTGGTACCGGCAGGCACGGGAACGGTAGCGAGCAAGTCCTCGGTTTTACGGGTATAGTAATCCACGGTACCGGTGAAACGGTTGTCGAGGAAACCGAAATCGATACCGAAGTTCCACGACTTGGTGGTTTCCCATTTCAGGTTATCGTTGTAAGCCTCGGGACGGTAAGTGTAAATAGGCTCGCCCCCTACGGGATAGTAAGCTCCCGGCTGCGAAATGGTGTAGGAAGGCATATAGAAATAATTGGCAATCCCGTCTTGCTGCCCCGTTACGCCGTAGCTGGCGCGAAGTTTAAAGTCGTTCATCACGGGAGAAAGAGATTTCCAAAAATCCTCGTGCGATACCCGCCAAGCCAGCGCAACAGAGGGGAATGTACCCCAGCGGTTATTCTCGGCGAAACGCGACGAGCCGTCGCGACGGAATGTAGCCGTTACCAGGTAACGTTCCATCAAGGTATAGTTCAAACGGCCGTAGTAAGATTGCAGATTGTGCCGCTGGTCCACAGCAGGCGACGTCGAGCGAGTTTCGCCTGCGATGTTGCGCACGTCGTAAGCCGGAATCGTATATTTCCAATGCTGGTAGTCGTAGCCGAAAGTGGCGTCGACGTTGCTTCGGATAGCTTTGAAATCCTTGTTGTAGTTTACATAGGCCGTCAGCAGCTTGTTGTAATTCTTTTGCGGACCTACACGATAATCGGAACCGCCATTGCTGAACTCGCCGAAGCTATTGGCCTCCACATAATTGTCGGTCTGACCGCGCGAGTAATCGTAACCGGCGATGAGATGCAAGCGCAGTTCGGGCAGCGGGTGCAGCCGGTAGTTGATGTCGGCATTCGTGATAACACGGTACACTTTCGACTTATAACTCGTTTGCTCGAGCATAGCCACCGGGTTGGCGATGGCGCCCTGGGCCGGCCGCCCGGCATTGTCGATTACCTCGTAATAGCCGCCGAAAGCGCTTTCCGGGTCGTATACCGGCCGGGTAGGATCGTAAGCCATCGCATTCCATACGGCGTCGGTGTTGGCAAACCGGCTTTTCGAGTAAGTGCCTTTAGCGCTCAAGTTGATATGGAGATGGTCGTCGAACAAGGTAGGATTGAGGTTGACGTTCCCCGTATACCGGTTAGCATTATCGGTTCGCAGGATACCGTCCTGATACATACCGCCCAGCGACACGCGGAAAGGAAGCCAGGCGGCAGCCCGGCCGGCGACGCTGATATTATTATCGGTACCGTAGGCCGTGTGGTAAATCTCGTCGTTCCAGTCGGTATCGGCATCGTACTTGGCGATGCCCTCGGCCAAAATAGCTTTTTGGGCATCGGTTCCGAAGGTATTCACAGCATTGATGAACTCGTTGCGGTTCATGGTAGGAACCACTTTGCTCTTGGTCGACAACGAATTGGTGGTTTGGAAAGAAACCCGGATACGGTCGCCCGAACCTTTCTTGGTGGCGATGAGGATAACGCCGTTAGAAGCGCGCGAACCGTAGATAGCTGTCGACGAGGCATCCTTGAGGATGGTCATGCTTTCGATATCATTGGGGTTTATCAGGCTCAGGAAGTTGCCCGAACCCTGTACGCTGCCGCCCACTTCCAAAGGCACCCCGTCGAGTACGATAAGCGGGTCGTTAGAGGCGTTGAGCGAAGCCCCGCCGCGCACCCGTATCGTGCTGCCGCCATTGGGCGAGCCCCCTGCGCTGGTGATTTGCACACCGGCTATCTTGCCGTTGATAAGCTCTTCGGCCGACGAAATCATCCCCTTGTTAAAGTCTTTCTCGCTTACCGAGGCCACCGAGCCGGTAAGGTCGTTTTTCTTCCGTACTCCGTAACCGATTACCACCACCTCGTCGAGAAGCTGGTTGTTGGGTCGGAGGGTTACATTGATTACATCGGAAGATACGTTCAGGGTTTGCGGCAAGTACCCTACATACGAAAATGCCAGTTGTTTGACTTCCGGCGATATTTTCAGGCTATAGCGCCCGTCTATATCCGTCGAAGTGCCCACGGGAACTCCGACCACTTGAACCGAGACGCCAATCAAAGGCTCTCCGGTTTCGTCGCATACTGTTCCGGTTACCGTTCGCTGGGTTTGAGCCCATGCTGCAACAGGCATACAAAGCACTGCGAGCATCAGCATCCACAAGCGACCCTTTATACCGGATACAGCTTCAATCGTTTTTTTCATTTTGGAAATCTGGTATTAGTTATGATTAATAAATGGTATGCAAACGGAGGCGGGCGACGGATGGTCGACGCTCCCTCACCCGGCAACAAAATTATTCATCGGATTAGGCCGGGAGCTTACAGAAAAGACAAAGGATACAACAAAACGGACAACGTCCGTTACTTGCTGTTAATCTGCTTATTCTTTCGTATTTTCTCCTACATATTGGCTCGGTTTGCAACCATATTGGGCTTGAAAGCATTTCGAAAAATAAGAGGCCGTATTGAATCCCACCATGTACATCACCTCGGATACCGTGAACTTGCGTTGTTCCAGAAGCATGGCCGCCTTTTGCATCCTCATTTGCCTGATATAATCGACCGGCGTTACGCCCACGAGTTTCTTGATAAGCCGGTAAAGCTGCTTCGTGCCGATACCGCTCTTTTCGCTCAGGTAATTGACGTTCAGGTCGGGGTCGGACACGTTATCCTCTATAATCTTGGTAATAGCCGCCAACTGTTTCTCGGCACCCGACTCGGCTTCGATCGGCTTGGGGGTAGTGATGGCTTCGATTCTGACCGCTTCCCGGAGTTCGGCCTTGGCAACGAGCAAATGACGCACCCGTTCCAACAGCAACGGCGCCTCGAACGGTTTACCCATAAAGATGTCGACACCGAGCCGCACGCTCTCGGTTTCCGTTACATTATCCGTCTTGGCCGTGAGCATAATAATCGGAATATGCGACAGGCGGGGATGCTGTTTGAGCCGCCGGCACATTTCCAGGCCGTCCATGACAGGCATTATTTCATCCAGGATAATCAGGTCGGGCTGGAATGAGGCGGCCACGGCAAGACCCGAACGGCCGTTATCGGCAATCAGGCAGTTGTAGTGGTTGGCCAGGATTTCCCGTATAAAAGCCGCAATCGAAGCGTTATCCTCCACAATCAGGATTTTGGATACCGAAGAATCGGCAGCCACGGCCGTTGGGGGTGCGACCGGCTCGTTTTCGGCTCTCGAAATAGGAAGCGTAACTACGAGCGTAGTGCCTTCGTTCTCGCAGCTATACAGACGGATGTCGCCTCCATGCATTTCGAGGTATTTCTTTATCAGGTACAGCCCGATACCGGTACCTTCGCGCAGCGCCGAAGTACGGGGCGACCGGTACATACGCTGGAACACGAGCGACTGGTCGGCCTGGGAGATTCCCATGCCGTCGTCGGAAACCACGATTTCCAGCATGCTTTCTTTCTGAGTTACGCCGCAGGTGATGGTAGCCTGTGTTTCCGAATATTTGCAAGCATTGGAGAACAGGTTATTGAGTACCGATTCGAACTTCACCGCATCCACATCCACAAAAACGTGCTCCGAAGAAGCCAGAAACACGAATTTCTTACCGGGATGGCTTTCGCGATAGCTGTCGAAAACGCTCCGGCAAAACTCCACGGCATCAATCGTGAAGATTATCAGCAGGTTATCGTCGTTATTCTCCAGCCGGTTAATCTCGATGGTACGATGAATCAAGGCATTCAGCTTGAGTGCGTTGTCATAAATAACATCCAGCTTGTGCCGGATAGCCGAATCTTTGTGTTCCTCCCGCATCTGGCTTACCGGCCCGATAATCATTGATAGCGGCGTTTTCAAATCGTGCGAGATATTGGAAAGGAAAGCCAGCCGGTTCTCGGCAGTAGCTAACGAACGCCGGCGTTCCGCCTCCCGGAGCTTTTCGGCATTCTTCTTTCGCAAGTACACGAACAAGGCACCCAAGGCGGCCAGCAACGCCAGACTGTACAAGGCTATCGCCCACCCGGAAAGATACCAGGGAGGAAGTACCCGGATGCCCACAACGACCGGCTTTGCCAAAGAGCCTACTACCTTTACCATCAGCTTGTGCTTGCCTATAGCCAGGTTCGACAAGGACACGGCATTCACCCCGTCGGGCATCGTCAGCCAGTTGCGTAAGGTATCGCTTTCGTCCTGTACCAGTTTGTAGGCATAGCGGTGAAGGGCGTCGGGCGCATAGTCGAGCGCACTCAAGGTAAGAGAAAAGCTCTTGTCGTAGGCCACCTCGAAAGCCGGGAGCACAGTCGCCTCGTTGACGAACAGGAAATGCGACCCGTTTTCTTCCGTCGCTATCATCCGGATGGCTTCAGAACTGTTGATACGGGCCAGCGCCACAGGGTCGACAATCACGAATTCATCGATAGCCCCCAGTATCACGTTGCCGGTAAGCGGGTCTTCGTAAACTGCGGTGTAATACTTCTGCGGCAGCGGAAGTATCTTCGGCTCGAACGATTCGCCGTCGATACTCCATACGTTCGATACGGTAGCTATCCAGACATCTTTCCCTACATTTCCCATGGCCAGTACGGCTTCGTCGGTTTCGGTAAAAGGGAACAACACCTTTCGAATCAGTCGGCCGTTTTTGTCCGTTACCGATACTCCGCCGTTAAAAGCCGTCCACAAACGCCCGTTCCGGTCGGTGGTAATGTGCGTAGGCCAGGCACCCGCAATTTCCAGGATGTTGTACCCGCACACCGGGCCTCCCTTCGGGTCGATGCGAACCACCATGCTGTCGCGGAACAAAAGCGCCCAGATGTTTCCCTCCCGGTCGTACCGCATCTCGTTTACCAGGTCGTTATTCAACCCGTTGCCGGAATTAACGGCATAATCGGCAACAACGTCGGGATGGTTGCGGTTCAGCCGGGATTTGCCGACCCGGTGTATTCCACCCAGGTAACTCCCTATCCATAACCCGTCCGCATCGTCTATAATGCCGTAAACCCAATTCGCTTTATGCTGCCCGGAAGAATCGGCGATGCGGTAGTTGAAGAAACGGTTGCTTTTCCGGTCGAATTCGTTGACTCCGCCGTCGGTGGCTATCCACACCTTCCCGTCGCGGCCTTCTTCGATGGCCCTTATCCAGTTATGGCTGATAGAAAAGGGGGCGGACGACGCCCTGAACCATTGCACGCCGCCCGCGTCGTCGAGCAACAACAGCCCGTTCGTACCTCCGAGCCAAAGACAACCCGCGCGGTCGCGATGGACGGTATAAATCTGGTTGCCTTCTCCCGAATCGGCAATAGAGCCGAGCCGGAGCGTCCTGACACTGTTCGAATTGGCGGCGATGGAGAAGCCCATCTCCGTTCCCGCCCATATATGGTTCGACGAATCGGCGAAGACACACCACACCTCGTTGTCGGAGATGGAGAAAATATCGCGCGAATCGTGCCGGCAGGCTGTAAACGAATCACCGGTTTGAAGGAACAGTCCTTTATCGGTACCGGCAATAAGCTTTCCGTCAGGCTTTAATGTCAACGATTTGACCGTATGGCCCTGCATCTTCTCCTCCGCCTCCACGCGCTCGGCGAGCGGGTAATAGCGGAGCAGTTGCTCCTCCGTTCCCATCCAGATGAATTCGCCCGAGGGGTCTTCAACCATCGAATTGACAAACAAATTCCCTTTACTCCCGGATGCTTTGATTTTTACCACAGTAGCTTCCGTCTCCCCACCCGCGCTTTTCAGCCAGGCCAGCCCGTCGTAAGTGCCTACGTAAATCACGCCCCTGCTGTCGCGCAAAATAGAGTAGACCGACTGGTGGGGCAAGCCTTCGACAATCCTGTTCAGTTTCCCCGACTTCAAATCGTACCGGTAAAGCCCGTATATACTGCCAATCCAAAGGGTATCGTCGATAAGTAGCATCGTTCGGATTTCAAAAGGGAAATTGCCGTCGAACCGGGCCGAAGCCCCCGTTGTTTTATCGTAGTACAGCAATCCGTTATTCGTACCCGCGTACAGCTTTCCGTCGTGCTCCACGATGCCGTACACCTGCCCCACCGAAAACACTTCGCCCTTTACCTTACGGGCGGAAGTACCGTCGTAGGTATAGAGGCCGTTATTGGTACCGATCCACATCAAGCCGCCGGAATCGGCAAAAATGCTGAATACGGTCGTTTTCCTTCCCTCCACCGACACGTTTTTCCAGGCAATGCCGTCTTTAATCGAAGCGCGTGCCGAAAGAACCGGCACGGCAAACAAAAGCAGGAGTGTAAATTTCAGCAGCCTGTTTATAGGGGTGGGGATAGTGCTCATACTAATAAAATGATTATATTATAAATATAAATATACAGGTTATCTGTTTCTTCACCCGTTTTATTTCGGACAAAACACACCACATTTCAGACATGCCGTTCCGGTTCCGCCCGGCGATTCAAGCCCGTTCCGGAGTGTTCGGGCGGCTTTCCGTTTTATTCTATCGAACCCGGAAGGGGATATACAAGAGCGATTTATTCACCGCATCGAAAAGGCGTTTATGCCGGCAGAAGAGGGAGGCCGGAACTTCCCGGGTACTTTCCGCGCTAGTTGCGATTCGTACCGGTAACGAGCGGAAAAGGATTTCTCCCGAACCTGCTGCATAATCAAACAAGAATCGGTATCTTTGTGTATAACCCGGTAAGCCGGATGTACGGTATGCACCCGGCTCCGGCGAAAAAAAACCGGCTGTACCGGTATTTCTTCGCCGTTTTCGCAGGAGAGCGCGGCCGGCACCACGGAACTTTTACAGTATACCGCTTATTAACAAACACCATACAAGATGAATATCCCCGTTTTTATCCGGCTTTACCGGGAAGCGTTCGGCGAACAGGCACCGCTCCCGCTGCTTTTTTTCTACAGTGATACGCCGCTGGCAGTAACAGAAAAAACAAACGGCTGTTTCTTCAAAGCACTACAGGCCGTACGCGAAGGCACTCCCGTAAGTCTGAACGCTGCTGTAATCGGGTGTGGAGGCGGCAAATTCTACACCGGTTTTTCGGATATGCCCGAGCACGTGCCTCACTTCGTGGCAGCTAAGGAACGTTACAAGCAAACGCCCGAAATGGTACTCGACTTCATCCGGCAGGCGGATGTAAAGCGAACGGATAAAGCGTTCCTGAACTTCGTACGCATCGACCAGGCGGAAAGTTTCGACCAGGCGGAAGGTTTGCTCTTCTTTGCTACGCCTGACCGGTTGTCGGGCCTTTGTACGTGGGCGTTTTACGATAACAATGCGGCTGACGCCGTTACCTCCCTTTTCGGTTCTGGATGTGCGAACGTAGTAACGGTAGCGGTACAAGAAAACCGGCGGAACGGCAACCGCACGTTCCTCGGATTGTTCGACCCTTCGGTGCGCCCCTACGTAGGTGCCGGCGAACTGAGCTTCGTTATCCCTTTCTGCCGCTTCCGTACCATGTACCGCACTCTGCCGGAATGCGCTTTATTCGGTACGCACGCATGGGCCAAGGTGAAAGCTCGCATCGACTCCGAAGCTGATGTGAAATAAGGATGTTAAGCAGGGGAAGAAACAGATTGCAGGGTATGTGGCAGCTATTTTTTCAGAGAAAAAACAGTGCAAACCGAGGGTATAATCAAAGCAGAGCTTTGCTTCTGCCGAGGTGAAACCTGTTTTCTCTTTTTAAGAGAAAAAACGGTTTTCGCTCGCCGCGAGGGCGTCTGCCTACGGAGCCGACC
>JAJBTJ010000299.1 GCA_020860905.1 Parabacteroides sp.
ATGATCGAGAGCGACCAGGATACCGAGGTGACAATCAATGGAAAAAAAGTACTGATGTTCGGCTCGAACGCTTACCTGGGATTGACAAACCACCCGAAAGTAAAAGAAGCCGCCATCTAAGACATCAAAAAGTACGGCACGGGATGTGCCGGCTCGCGCTTCCTGAACGGAACCCTCGACTTACATATCGCCCTGGAAAAAAGGCTGGCCGAGTTCGTAGGCAAACAAGATGCTATTATCTATTCCACCGGTTTCCAGGTTAACCTGGGCGTAGTTTCGTGCCTGACCGGACGCGAAGACTATATCTTGTGGGACGAGTTAGACCACGCATCGATAATCGAAGGCCATCGGCTTTCGTTTTCAACTAAGCTGAAATACAAGCACAACGATATGGACTCGCTGGAAAAACAACTCCAGAAATGCGAGCCCGATAAAGTAAAGCTCATTGTAATCGACGGTGTATTCAGTATGGAAGGCGATATCGCCGACCTGCCCGAAATCGTGAAGCTGGCAAAAAAATACAATGCGAGCGTAATGGTAGACGAAGCGCACGGAATCGGCGTACTGGGCGACCAGGGACGCGGTACCTGCGCGCACTTCGGCGTAACCGACGACGTAGACCTGATTATGGGTACGTTCAGCAAATCGTTCGCCTCTATCGGAGGATTTATCGCCGCCGACGACGAAATCATCAATTACCTGCGCCACAACTCGCGCTCGTATATTTTCAGCGCAAGCAATACGCCGGCAGCTACCGCCGCCGCCAATGCCGCCCTGGATATTATGATTAACGAGCCGGAACGCCGCGAACGGTTATGGGAGCTCACCAACTATGCCTTGAAAGGGTTCCGCGAAATGGGGTGTGAAATAGGACATACCTCCACCCCGATTATTCCGTTGTTTATCCGCGACAACGACAAAACATTCAAAATTACCTGCGAGTTGTTCGAAGCCGGTATTTTCGTAAACCCGGTAGTTACGCCCGCCGTAGCTCCGCAGGATACGCTGATACGGTTCTCGCTCATGGCCACCCATACCCGGCAACAACTCGACTTTGCCCTCGAAGCTATCGAAAAATGCTTAAAAAGAAACGGCGTGCTCCACTAACGATTCTTTTTAAACCGTCCATATTCCACAAAGGTTGCCCGGATAAGTGTACGACAAAAAAATCGCACACTTATCCGGACAGCCTTTTTCTTTTGTAAGCAAAAAGCATCCTCGCGTTTCCCCACCCCCCGGCCTTCCTGCGCAACCCTCGATGGCTGCACCCCGCAAAATTACAGGTGCTTACCCGCCTTCGCCCCGAAGAAAACGACAACAGTCCCATTCCTTAGTATATCCCGAGACACGTCGCCTCCCGCTCCTATATAACCTGCCCCACCTATCTGCAAACACATGGTCCCTACAGGAAACGACAGTGCATCTTCCTCCTTCTGCCGACCCGCACCAAGCATGCCAGGTTGCCGGCAGCAAAACTAACAGCCAGGTTCCTTCTCCGGGAGAGGCTTCAGATGCCGGCCGCCCGATTGCATTCTACATACACCGGCCGAATCTTTCCCGGTTGTTTGGTCCGAATCTGGAAATTATTATCTATTTTTGCGAAATAGTGCACTAAACACGCAATAAACTAACAAGATGGATTTCAAACTCAATAACGGCGAGTGCCGTATCAACTGTAAAGGATGCAGCAAAGTACAAAATAATAAACTGAACACCTACGACTGGTTATGCGATATTCCCGATTCGGCCAATGCAACCGACTACGTAGAAGTGCAATTTAAAAATACCCGGAAAGGATATTACCTCAACAGCACGAAAATACCGTTGGAAAAAGGCGACTTGGTAGCCGTGGAAGCCAGTCCGGGACACGACATCGGCACCGTAACCCTTACCGGCAAGCTGGTGTTGCTTCAGATGAAAAAGAACAACGTGCGTACGGAAGGCGTGGAAGTAAAGCGGGTATACCGGAAAGCCAAACCCACCGACATCGAGAAATACGAAGAAGCGAAAGCGAAGGAGCATGCCACGATGATTCGTTCGCGCCAGATTGCCAACGACTTGCATCTCGATATGAAAATCGGCGACGTGGAGTACCAGGGCGACGGAAACAAGGCTATTTTTTATTACATCGCCGACGAACGGGTAGACTTCCGCCAGCTTATCAAAGTGCTGGCCGAGGCGTTCCGGGTACGCATCGAAATGAAACAAATCGGAGCCCGGCAAGAGGCGGGACGCATCGGCGGCATAGGCCCCTGCGGACGGGAGTTGTGCTGTTCGAGCTGGATGACCAGCTTTGTTTCCGTAACTACGGGCGCCGCCCGCTATCAGGACATTTCCATGAATCCCCAGAAATTAGCCGGACAGTGCGCCAAACTGAAGTGCTGCATCAATTACATAGTGGATGCGTATGTGGAAGCGCACAAACGGCTTCCGTCACGCGAGATACAACTTGAAACCAAAGACGCTACTTACTACCATTTTAAAACGGATATTTTCAAGGGGCTCGTTACTTATTCGACCGACAAAGTCATGGCAGCCAACCTGGTAACCATCCCGGCCAAACGGGCGTTCGAAATTATTTCGATAAATAAAAAAGGCTCGAAGCCCGTTTCGCTGGAAGGCGATACGAAGCCGCAGCCCGTGAAGCGCGACGCTCAGGATATTTTAGGGCAGGACAGCGTAACGCGGTTCGACGGCGTAAAGAAGAAAAAGCGGAAAAAGCCCAACGGCAACGGCCAGCCGGGCGGTAACGCGAACGCCTCGCCCCGGAACGAAAACCCCAAAGAAGGCCAGGGAAAAGCCCAGGCTCCGCGGCAAAACGGAAACCCGGGCAAGAGAAACGAAGCCAACGCACCTAAGAACGCAGGCAACGGCAACCGGAGCGGCAATCGTCCGAACCGTCCGCGGCCCAATACCAATCCGCAGGCGAATGACACTCCCCAGAAAAAAGCATAGCCGGACGGCGCTGCTCTGGCACCTGCTTCACCCGGCGGTAGAAGCATATAAAAACGATTGTACGGCAGCCGTCCGTACAATCGTTTTCGGATTTTTATTGCTTTTTGCAGGGAGCTGCGACCAGCCGGCCGTTTACACATCGTACCAACCGGTAGAGAAAGCGACCTGGGAAAAAGAAAAGACTTTTTATTTCTCGGTAGATATACAAGACAACTCGACCCCCTACTCGCTGACGCTCGATATACGCAACAATACGCTTTACCCGTACCGGAACCTCTGGGTAGTTTACCAGGTAGAACAACCCATCGGGCCGTTCTTGTCGGACACGCTCGAATGTATCCTGGCCGACGAACACAACCGCTGGAAAGGGAACGGCTTCTCTCTGTTTACCACGAGCTTCGTTTTAAAAGAACAGTTTATTTTTCCCTATCCCGGGCTGTATACATTCAGTTTCAGCCACATTATGACTGATAAAAAGCTGAAAGGCATCCACGAAATCGGATTCCGGATAGAAAAAGCAGCTTCCCCGGAGGCGCGTTAAACACCTTACAAACGCTCGCCCCGTGCAGCGTCGAGGCGGAGGAAGATAAACAGCAGGATGGTGAAGCCCCACAACGAAGAACCTCCGTAACTGAAGAAAGGGAGCGGAATACCGATTACCGGCGTCAGGCCGGTAACCATACCGATATTGATGGCCAGGTGGAACAGGAGGATGGCCGCCACGCTGTATCCGTATACCCGGCGGAACACCGAATGCTGCCTTTCGGCCAGGTAAAGCAGCCGCAAGATAAGTACGCAGAACAACAGGAGCACCAAGGAACTGCCCACAAACCCCTGCTCTTCGCCGACGGTACAAAAGATAAAATCGGTATCCTGCTCCGGCACATATTTCAGCTTGGTTTGCGTACCGTTGAGAAAACCCTTCCCGGCAAAGCCGCCCGAACCGATAGCTATCTTCGACTGGTTTACGTTATAACCGGCACCTCCCGGGTCGTCTTCCATCCCCAGCGACACCTTGATGCGGATTTGTTGGTGCGGCTCCAGAATATCGTTGAATACATAATCTACCGAAAAGAGAAAACCTACGGAACCCAGCGAAAACAAAGCGATAAGCAGGTAATGTTTCGTCCAGCTTTTCACCGACAGCGCTACCAGGTACAGGAAAGTAAACCCCACCACCCCGATAAGGATATAGGCGTAATTCACCGGTATAAAGAACGAGGCGAGCAAGCCGTCCAGCAAACCGGCGACCGTAACCACGCCAATCACCTTGACGGCCAGCAGGTTTTTCCGTTCTACGTAAATCAACACCAAGATAATAAACAGAATCATCGCGGCTACGATAAGCATCCCTAACGGGGTAGCCCCGATTACCACCTCCGAAAACTTCATAGAAGTAACGAAAAAGATTACAGCGCATACGCCGGCCAACAGGATATACCCCGACATTCCTTCGCGATACAGCACCAACAGGAAAGCGAAATAAACCAAGGCCGACCCGGTTTCTTTCTGCAACAAAATCAACACCATCGGCAGGAATATAACCGCTAACACTTGCAGGAAATGCTTCACGTTGTCCAATTGAAACCCGTAGCTGTTCATCAGGCGCGCCAACGCCAGCGCCGTAGCGAACTTCGCCACCTCGGCGGGCTGCAAGCGCACCGGCCCCAGTACGAGCCACGAGCGGGAGCCTTTGATATCGGGCGCCAGGAAGATGGTAGCTATCAGCAACGCGATAACCGCTGCATAAATAAGGTAAGCAAATATATCGTAAAAATCGGCGTCGAGCATCAAGATAACGAATATCAGTACCACCGACAACCCGATCCAAATCAACTGCGAGCCGGGGCGGCCGCTCACGTCGAACATCCCCACGCTGTCGTACTCGTAGCTGGCTCCGCAAATACTGAACCAGCCGGCTACCACCAGGATAACATACAGCAGGATGGTAAACCAGTCGACCGATTTGATAAGTTCCGTTTTCCTGTAAGGCATTTGCTCAATTATTTTCTTTTCCGTTCATCACCCAAGGTATAATAGGCGATACCACGGCGTTCATCATATTCTGTTCTATCCATTTGCTCTCTTCGAGGATATGGCCCCGCAAGTATTTTTCAATCATCAGCCGGCCGACAGGCACGCCGTACGTAGCGCCGAAGCCACCGTTCTCCACATACACGGCAATCGCCACCCGTTTCCCGTTATAAGAGGCGATTCCCATAAACGCCGAGTGGTCTTTCCCGTGAGGGTTCTCGGCTGTACCCGTTTTCCCCCACACTTCCATATCGGGCAGCCGGGCCGTGCGGCAGGTTCCGCCTAACACAGCATTCTTCATCCCCTCCTGTACCAAATCGTAATACCGGGCCTCTATCCCCGTATACCGTTTCGACGTGTACGCCGTATCCAACGGCGTATCCTGGATTTCCTTCACCACGTGGGGCGCTATATAGAATCCCCGGTTGGCAATCGTAGCCGCCAGGTTAGCAATCTGCAACGGGGTGGCCAATATCTCGCCCTGTCCGATGGCGATGGAGATAATCGTGCTCGAATTCCAGCGGCTGTTGTAAATCTTGTCGTATACCTTGCTGTTCGGAATATAACCGCGCGCCTCGTGCGGCAAATCTACGCCCAGCGAGTAACCGTATCCCATATCCACCATCCGCTGTTTCCACGTATCGAACGCCTCCTGTACGGAAGGGTATTTGCACCGGTCGAGCATATCGTGCAGCCCCCAGCAAAAATACGAGTTGCACGAAGTAGCCAGTGCCGCCACCACGTTCAGCGGCGAGCCGTGTCCGTGACAGGCCGGCTTGCCACCCCGGAAGGTGTAGCCGTGGGCGCAGGTATACATGGTATGGTCGTCGATTACCTTCTCTTGCAGGAAGATAAGCGCCTGGGTAGGCTTAAACGTCGAGCCCGGGGGATACTTAGCCATAATGGCGCGGTTGAACAGGGGTTTGGCCGGGTCTTTCAGCAACTCGTTGTAATTCCGGCCCCGCTGCCTGCCCACCAGCAGGTTCGGGTCGTAGTAAGGCGCCGTTACCATACACACCACTTCGCCTGTTTCGGGCTCTATCATTACGATGGCTCCCCGTTTGTTCTGCATGAGCTTTTCGCCATACTCCTGCACCTCGATGTCGAGCGAGAGCGTCAGGTTTTTTCCTGAAACGGGAGGTATATCGTGCTTGCCGTCCTCGTATTTTCCTTTAATACGCCCATGGGCGTCGCGCAACAGGATTTCCACCCCTTTCCCGCCGCGCAACACCTCCTCGTACGAGTGCTCGATTCCCGAGCGGCCGGAGTAGTCGCCCGACACGTAATACGGGTCGCGCTCCACATCTTTCTTGTTCACCTCGCCGATGTTGCCCAGCACGTGTGCGCCGATAAGACGCGAATATTCGCGGATGGTACGCTTTTGGATATAAAAGCCGGGAAACTTGTACAGTTTTTCCTGCAACACGCCGTACTCGCGCGCCGAAAGCTGGTTGAGGAATACTTGCGGCACGTAGGAAGAATAGCCGGGATTGAGGCGCCGGTTCTTAATGTCGGCAATCCGTTTCTCGAATTGTTGTTTGGTAATGCTCAGCGTATTGCAGAAATCGACGGTGTCGAAGGGCTGTATCTCGCGCATAATCAACATCACGTCGTAAGCAGGCTGGTTAAATACGAGAAGCTTGCCGTTGCGGTCGTACATCATGCCGCGCGAGGGATAAAGCGTTTTTTTCAGGAAAGCGTTGCTGTCGGCCCAAGCCTTGTAATCGCTTTCTATCAACTGGAGGTAAAACAGGCGGCCGATAAAAAGCAATACCAGCACCACCGCCGCCCCGCCGATGACGTACCGGCGGTTCTCCAGGTTATATTTCGTATCATTCTTCACTTTTCTGAAGCTCCAGGTTGAACGTCTCGGCAATCAGTATCAATAAAACGGTGAGGCCGGCGCTGGCCCCCATACGCATCAACAAAAACAACGGGTCGAACAGCGTCATCGATTCGATAAAAAACAGCACCACATGATGAATCAGCACCAGCGACGACACATACCGGAAATATACGCCGTAGGTAAACGTTTTGAAAGAGGGAAAGACGCCTTCGGGCAAATCCTTCCCGGCCAGGAAAGCAATCAACGGGTTGCGCGCAAGCCCTGCCACAGTGCAGGCGGCCGCCTGCATGCCAGGCGTGTTGCTGAAAATGTCGATTACCAGCCCGATCAGGAAAGAAAGAAAAATAACCAGGCTCTTCGACATGCCTACCGGCAGCTTGACGATAAAATACAGGAACACGAACGGCGTGGCAATCCGAAAGAAATGGATGTTATTGAATATCAATACCTGCAATAACACGCATACTACAAAGTAAACCGTACTCCGGATAATCGTATTAATCATTTCGCTTCGCCTCGTTTTCTACGTTTCGTTGTTCGTCTTGCTTGTAATTGGAAATAACCCGCACATCCGTAAGAGAAGAAAAATCGGTAGCCAGCTTTACCCGCACCGAATAAAAGTTATCGTCGTGCTGCTTTTCGTGGCTTTCTACGGTACCCACTACGATGCCCGAGGGGAAAATAGCCGAATAACCGCTGGTAACGATGGTATCTCCTTTCTCGAAGTTGACGTGCCGGGGCAGTTCTTCGAGGTTGGCATAGCCGATGTTGCCCGCATCCCATACCATGGAGCCGAAATACGCGCTGCCCACGACCTTGCAACTCAGCCGGAATTTAGGATTCAGCAGGGAAATAATCACGGCGAAATGGTCGGAAACGGTAGACACCACGCCTACCACGCCGTTTTGGGAAACCACGCCCATATCGGGCAGGATGCCGTCTTTCCGGCCCTTATCGATGGTGATGTAGTTGGCAATCCGGGTAATGCTGTTATTCACCACCTGGGCCATCACGAAATTGTAATGAAAAAGCTCCGTGGAGTCGGGTACGTAACCGGAGAAAACAGCCGTATCGGCCTGCATCCAGGCGATTTCCTGTCGGAGCCGGAGCACCTCCATTTCCAACTGGCCGTTCCGGTCGAGCAACTCGCGGTTGATTTGTTTCAGGTTGAGGTAAGAAGTAACGCCGCCCGCTACCGCCGCAATATGTCCGGTAACCACATTCCCCGAGCTGAAAATAATGCTGCGCTGATAAGCGCTGTTGCGGTATATCAGCACCACCGCGATTATTTCGAGCAGGAGAAACAGGAACCAATGCCTCTTTCTTACTAAGAAATCAAGAAGTTTACGCATATTGTTTCGGTACGATAGAAATGAAAGAATCGGCAGCCGGCAGGAAACGCATGAAAAATCACACTTGCCTGCCGGCTACCCATCAACGGTATCCGATTCCTTACCTGATTAAGAAATTGAACTTGTCGATATTTTTCAACGCTACGCCGGTACCTTTGGCCACGGCGTGCAACGGGTCTTCGGCAATATGGAAGGGGATATTGATTTTATCGGTGAGCCGCTTGTCGAGGCCACGCAACAAGGCGCCTCCGCCGGCCAGGTAAATACCGTTCCGCATGATGTCGGCATACAACTCGGGCGGCGTTTGCTCCAGCGCGCTCAGGATAGCGGCTTCCATCTTGGAAACCGACATCTCGAGGCAGTGCGAAATTTCCTGGTACGATACCGACACTTCCATCGGGAGGGCGGTCATTTGGTTGGGTCCGTGTACGATATAATCCTCGGGCGGGTTATCGAGCAACGTAAGCGCCGACCCGACGTTGATTTTAATCTGCTCGGCCGTACGTTCACCCACCTTGACGTTATGCTGGCGGCGCATATACTCCATAATATCAGCCGTCAGGTCGTCGCCGGCAATCCGGATGGACTTGTTCGACACGATACCGCCCAGCGAAATCACGGCGATTTCGGTAGTGCCGTCGCCTATATCCACAATCATGTTGCCTTCGGGCGCCTCTACGTCGATACCGATACCGATAGCGGCAGCCATCGGTTCGTATATCATATACACATCCCGTCCGCCTGCATGCTCTGCCGAGTCGCGAACGGCCCTTATTTCGACTTCCGTGCTACCGGAAGAGATACATACCACGATACGCAAGGCCGGCGAAAACCAACGGTGTTTGGAGTTGATCATCTTGATCATGCCCCGAATCATTTGTTCCGCAGCATAGAAATCGGCAATCACGCCATCGCGCAACGGACGGATGGTGCGGATGTTTTCATGCGTTTTTCCATGCATCTGCCGGGCTTGCTCTCCTACCGCCAGCACCTTGTCGGTACGACGGTCCAGCGCTACGACCGACGGGGCGTCCACTACAATTTTCCCATTACTGATGATAATGGTGTTAGCGGTACCCAAATCCATCGCTATTTCTTGAGTAAAAGAGAATAATCCCATGTATAGTTTTTAATTGAAAATGAAAATGTTAATGTTTAAAATGCCGTACGCCCGTTTTTACCATCGCCACGCCGTGCTCGTTGCAATAGGCAACCGAGAGTTTATCGTTAATCGAGCCGCCCGGCTGGATAACAGCCGTAATGCCGGCCTGGTCGGCGATTTCCACACAATCGGGGAAGGGGAAAAAGGCATCCGATGCCATCACGGCCCCGTTCAGGTCGAAGTTAAAACTGCGGGCTTTTTCGATAGCCTGTTTCAGCGCATCGACACGCGACGTCTGGCCGATACCGCTGGCGCAAAGCTGTTTGTTCTTTACCAACGTAATGGCGTTCGATTTGCTGTTCTTTACAATTTTATTGGCAAAGAGTAAATCTTCGGTTTCCTGCGCATCCGGCTGTTTGTCGGTCATCGGTTCCAGGTCGGCAGCCGTTTGGATGCTGAGGTCTTTGTCTTGTACGAGCACGCCGTTCAGCAAAGAGCGGAACTGCGTTTTTCCCGTTTCGCCGCCCTTCCGGATTAAGATAATCCGGTTCTTCTTCTGCATCAATACCGACAACGCATCGGTATCGTAATCGGGAGCGATAATCACTTCGAAAAATATCTTGTTGATTTCTTCGGCCGCTTCTTTGTCGATAGGCGCGTTGGTAATCAGGATGCCGCCGAAAGCGGAAACCGGGTCGCCCGCCAGCGCATCTTTCCAGGCCTCGAGTACGGTAGGCCGCGACGCCAGGCCGCAGGCGTTGTTATGCTTCAGGATAGCGAACGTAAGCTCGTCGAATTCGTTTATCAGGTTCACGGCCGCATCGATATCCAGCAAATTGTTGTACGAAATTTCTTTTCCGTGCAACTGCTCGAACATATCTTCGAACTTGCCGTAGAAGAAACCTTTCTGATGCGGGTTCTCGCCGTATCGCATCGGCTTGGCGTTATTCTCGGCAGCCCGGAAAGCGGAGCCTTCGCCGCCGTCGAAATAATTGAAAATGGCCGAGTCGTAACCCGATGAAACGGCAAAAGCCTCTTTGGCAAACCACTTGCGGTCTTCCAACGAAGTTTCGGCGCCCTTGTCTTCGAGCAAATTCAGCAACGGTTTATATTGCGCCTGCGAAGCCACGATTACTACGTCTTTGAAGTTCTTGGCAGCGGCCCGGATCAACGAAATGCCGCCTATGTCTATTTTTTCGATAATGGCCTGTTCTTCCGCGCCGGATGCTACGGTTTCTTCGAAAGGATACAAGTCTACGATTACCAAGTCGATTTCCGGTATTTCATACTGGGTTAATTGCGTCCGGTCCGTCTCGTTCTCCCTGCGGGCCAGGATGCCGCCGAATACTTTCGGATGCAACGTTTTTACCCGTCCGCCCAGGATAGAAGGATATCCCGTGAGGTTTTCCACCGCATCGCACGGGATACCGAGCGATTCGATAAATGATTGGGTTCCCCCGGTTGAAACAAAACTAACACCTTCATCGGCAAGTTTTTTCAAGAGTTCGTCGAGCCCCTCCTTATGATAAACGGAGACTAATGCGCGTTTGATTCTTTTGGTTGCAGACATTTCGTTTCGATTTACATTAATGTTTTAAGGCACAAAAGTATACAATTATTTTGGAATGGCGTACGTTATTAAAATAAAATAAGGAGTAAGAAAAAGGAAATTGCCGTTTCTCCGGATTGAACCGCACTTAGCAGGCCTCTCCTGTGGCAGGGGAGTGTCGCCTTTTAAACAGGCCAAACGAGCCGCATATCCGAAAAAAACAGGTAAATTTGCAGTCGAACTAAACGAACACGCGAAATTTTATGGGATTAAAACAAGAACTCGGCTTCCGCTTGCCCGACATCGAAGGCGACCTGAAAGTAATATGCGCCCCTTTCCTGATGAAAGTTTACCACGACGGACGAAAACTGAAAAGGAACGGACGGAAGGGATACGAAGTAACTACGGTAAACGGTGAAAAAACGCACTTTAAACTTACTGTGGATTTTACGCTTTCGCATGTAGTAGAGTACCGGGGGGTAAGAACGAGACTGGAAAGCCCGTTGCCTACCTGGGAATACATCGTGGGCGGTATTCCCATCCTGCTCATCCTGGCCGGCGGATTGTTCGGAGCCGTGTGCGGCTTTATCGGCGTTACCTATACTTACTCCTTTATGCGGCAGCACCGGAACGTGCCGGCTAAAATAGGGGTGGCGGCACTCTCCACCTTCCTCACCTTTTTCGTGTACTTCCTGTGCGCCGGTATTCTCACGCTCTTATTTGGCACACCGAAATAGCGCGCCGGCATGCAGGAGGCTGCACAACCGGAGAGTGCATACAGAAAGTGACGCCGTTTCGTATAACCGGCTATCCTGCTTTTAGGAAATTGAAAAACGACCGATAGCTTCGGGCGATGGGCGTTAAGCAGACCGTACGAAAAAGGGATATTCAGCAAATAAGAACTCTTTCCAGGCTTGCCCGGATAAAACCGGATGTATGCCATCCTTTTCATCCGTTTATGGCAATGAAAACTGTATCCTTAGCTTGCGGATGTTCGTCCGCAGGCTGCGGACGGACATCCGTAGCTTAAGGACGGACATCCGCAGTACTGCGGATACAGTTTTTATCCGCATAAAACCGCTTTTTGTTCAGCATAAAAAATAAAAAACGGTGAACGAATCGCTTTTAGAAGGGAAAGAGTTGCCAAACTACCTTGTGTAAATTCCGACGCGGGCCGGTTTTCGGGATTTTTTCCATCTTTATCTGCGCTGCCCGTTGTTTTCGTTTGCCTGTTTAACCTGCACCTCAGGGGAATAGGGCGAGTGATAAAAAAAGCAACCGGCTCGTAGAGAACCGGTTGCTTGGGTATGTTTATTCACTGAACCGACAAAAGAACCGTCTTCCTATTTCTTATAGGGCGAAAGATAATATAACGTTACCGGCGATAACCCGCTCTCCAACCGATACCGCGTAGAGGCGCTCACCCCGAAGAAATACAGACGCTCATGCACGGTATCCACCGGCAAGTACAGTTCCGTACCCCGAATACCTGTTGCCAGGATATGCTGCGGCGACGCGGTATCCAGCGAATCCCGGGCGCCGTAATACACTGTATACGTGGTTCCGTCGTCACGCTTCCCAACCGGCTCCCAGCTCAGTTTCAGCTCACCGCCCGAACGCTCCGCCCGGATTTCGGCAGGAGCAGGCGGAATGGAATCGCTCAGCCAGGTTAAGGGCGGCAACATGGCCGGATACCGGTAATATACCTCCTTCAATTCGTTATACACCCCTTGCGTATTCTCCAGCAACGAAGCGCACCGGAAAAAGGCACATCCCGCCCCGCCGAAATAGCGGGTATAATCCATTTGGTCGGTAATATCCGTCAACGTCCAGCCGGCCGCCGGTTCGTCCAGCCGGTAAACGCCCAGCCCCGGCACCACTAACCGGCCATGGCTGCCGGCCACCCAATCGTCGACAAAAGGGAAAAAGTTTTCGTACAAGTAATACATCATCGGCACCACCATATCGTGCTTGCCCTCGGCCATCCACTTTTTCGGGTCCTGGTACACGCTTCCGTACGCCGTCCAGCCGGCATCCGGCATTTGCTGGGTAGGCCCGTACTTTCCCAACGGCGCACTGCTAACCTGCACCCAGGGCTTTACCGCCTTCACCGTGTCGTACAAACGCCCCACCAACCGGTCGATATTCTGCCTCCGCCATCCGGACACCTCCATTCCTTTCCCGTATCGGGCATAGGTTTGCTTGTCGGGAAACTGTTCCGCCTTTTCCAGATAACGGATATAATCGAAATGGATTCCGTCGACATCGTAAGCCGCCACCAGTTCCTTCACCATCGATGCCAGGTAATCCGCAGTCGCAGGCAGCCCCGGGTCGAGATACCAGGCGCCGTTATACCGCTTGCACAACGCGGCGTGCCGCTTGACGGGCGATAATTCGCCTTGCTCCTTTACACTCCTGTCGGAACCCAGCGGAAAAGTAACGAACCAGGCATGGCACTCCATACCCCGCTTGTGGCACTCTTCTATGGCAAACGCCAGCGGGTCGTACCCCGGATTTCCGTTACAGGCGCCGGTAAACACCGCACTGTACGGCTCGAAAGCCGAACGGTACGCCACATCGCCCCGCAAACGCGCCTGGAAAAACACCGTATTGAAATTTGCCGCCGCCAAGCTGTCGAGCAATGTGCATAACGCCTGTTGCTGACGCCCCCGGCTAACGACATCGGTAGCTTTTACCTTCGGCCAGTCGAGGCCGTATACGGTAGCGAGCCATACCGCGCGCACCTCGTATTTCGACTGCGCCCGGAGGGGCAAAAAAGAAGAAAACAAAAAAAGGAAAAGAAGCGTCTTTTTCGTCATACGGTCGTTTTTTTCGATAGCCTACAGAAACCGCCTCGCGCTACGCCCGGATACCGGCGCCTGCACAGACGGTTTCCGATATAACAATTTTACAGCCCTTTTGCTTTTGCCTCATTCCAGATTTTGTCCATTTCCCCGAGCGTCATCTCCTTGAGATTTTTCCCTTGCCGGATGGTATGCTCTTCGAGGTAATTGAAGCGGCGGATAAATTTCTGGTTGGTACGTTCGAGCGCATTGTCGGGATTGATTTTATACAAACGCGCCGCATTAATCAGGCTGAAAAACAAATCTCCGAACTCCGCTTCCATCTTGTCGGCATCCATCCGGCCGATTTCCGTTTTCAGCTCGGAAAACTCTTCCTGCACCTTGTCCCATACCTGCTCGCGCTCCGTCCAGTCGAAACCGACGTTCCGGGCTTTATCCTGGATACGGTGCGCTTTTACCACCGAAGGCAAAGCGGCCGGTACTCCCTGGAGCACGGTTTTGTTTCCGCCCTTCTCCTTCAGTTTCAATTGCTCCCAGTTCTGCTCCACCTTCTGCGACGAATCGGCCGCACCGTCACCGAACACATGCGGATGGCGGTAAATCAGTTTCTCGCACAGGCTGTCGCATATGTCCTTCATGTCGAACGCTCCCTTTTCGTCGCCGATTTTGGCATAAAAAACGATATGCAACAGCAAATCGCCCAATTCCTTCTTAATATCGGTATCGTCTTCGCGCATTAATGCATCGCACAACTCGTAGGTTTCTTCGATTGTATTCGTGCGCAGGCTCTCGTTGGTTTGTTTTCTGTCCCACGGGCATTTTACCCGCAATTCGTCCAGAATATCGAGCAACCGGCCGAAAGCCTCCATTTTTTCCTGTTTCGTACTCATAAATTCTCCTTATATTATAAAAACACCTGCCTGCTCTAACCGGAAAAGGCACGGAGACGGAACGCATACCCAATCCGTCCCGGCCTCCGTGCCTTTCCTTTACCGGCGGAGCGATTATTTCCGTTCCGCTTTGTAGTTCCGTAACCCTTCCTGGAGGAAACGGATATATTTGTTTACATTTTCATCGAACGCATACGATGGCGCCAGCGGTTTCCCTGCATTGTCGAGCAACACGTAAAAAGGCTGCGCATTCGCACCGAACTTGCTCCGTTGCAGGTAGCTCCACTTATCACCGATTGTTTTGAGCTTGCGGGTTTTTCCGTGTTCGGTAATAGTAATCGGCTCCGGAAGCTTGGTTTTATCATCGACCATAAGCGTAATCAGCACATAGTCGTTTTCAATAATCTGTTTCACCTTCGGGTCGGTCCATACCGAAGCCTCCATCTTCCGGCAGTTCACGCAACCGTACCCGGAGAAATCGATCATCACCGGCTTATGCACCTTGGCGGCATACGCCATACCGGTTTCGTAATCGTCGAAAGCGGCATGCACCTCGTTGTTGTAGAGATTGAAATCCTGTGTATAGAGCGGAGGAGCGAAAGCGCTGATGGCTTTCAGCGGAGCGCCCCATAAGCCGGGTACCATATACATGGCGAAAGCCAGCGATACGATAGCCATAAATAGGCGCGGCACCGATACGTATTTCACATCGCTGTCGTGGCTGAACTTGATTTTTCCCAGCAGGTACATCCCCAGCAATACGAAAATCACAATCCACAAGGTGATAAACACTTCCCGGTCGAGCAGCCGCCAGCCGTAAGCCAAATCGGCCACCGAAAGGAATTTCAGTGCGAGCGCCAACTCGAGGAAGCCCAGCACCACCTTTACCGAGTTGAGCCAGCCGCCCGATTTAGGCATGCTTTGCAGCCACGACGGGAAAATGGCGAACAAACTGAACGGGATAGACAACGCCAGGGCAAACCCGAACATCCCCACAGCCGGCCCTACCGCCGTACCCATCGAAGCGGCCTGCACCAGCAAGGTACCGATAATCGGCCCCGTGCAGGAGAAAGATACCAGCACCAGGGTGAACGACATAAAAAAGATACTGAGCAGCCCTGTCGTGGTATCGGCTTTGGCATCCATCTTGTTTGTCCACGAAGCCGGGAGCACCAGCTCGAAAGCGCCGAAAAACGAAATGGCAAATACCACCAACAAGGCAAAGAAGATGATATTGAAGATGGCATTGGTGGATAAATCGTTCAAGGCGCTGGCTCCGAATACCGCCGTAATCAGCAAACCCATCAACAGATAAATAATGATGATGGAAGCCCCGTACGTCAGCGCGTCGCGAATGGCTTTCTTCCGGTTCTTGGTTCTTTTCAGGAAGAAGCTCACCGTCATCGGAATCATCGGCCACACGCAAGGCGTAAGAAGAGCAATCAAGCCCCCGATAAAACCGGTGATAAAAATAATAAACCAAGAAGTATCGGCCGCGCTCACCGTGGTGTCGTCATACGCTTTCAATTCGCTTACCACGGGCGCCCACCACTCGCGATTATCGGTAACCGTGGAGGGAACCGTTTCTTTTTCGCGGGCTCCGGCCGGCGCTTCTTCCGGTACAACCGCGAGCGAGTCGGCTGCCACCCGGGTTGCATCCGGGGTCACATCCGGCTTATCCTCGGCCGGCGCGGCCGTAGCAGTCGTTAACTGTCCGGCGCCGAACGAAAAGCTTTCGCGTTCGGGGGGCAAGCAATTCTCGTCGTTGCACGCCATGTATTCCACCTCGCCCGAAATGGCGAATTTTTTCGGGTCGGTTACCTTTACCTTTTGTACAAAGGTTACTTTGCCGCCGAACCAGCGCAATTCCATATCGAACAATTCGTCGAACACCGTAGTGGGTCGGGTCGTAGCGGAAGGAGCGCCTACCAACTCGGCGCCTTTTACCGTTTCGAACGTAAAAGTGGTAGATACCGGCCCCCCTTCGGGCAGATTCATATCATACAAATGCCATCCGTTTTCGAGGGTAGCCGTGAAAAGCAACTCTTTTTCCGCGGAACCGGAGTCGTTCAATCCGAATTCCCATGTTACCGGGGTGAAAATCTGGGCTTGCGCCGCCACTGCCATAAAAGCCAGCAGCATCCATCCGATCATTTTTTTCATTACGCTATGTGTTTTTGTTGTTTGTTGCAAAGTTACAAGCATTTACCATATGAAGCAACTATCGCGCTTCGCGTTCACGGTTCTTTACCAATCCGTTAAAACTGGCAGGCACCGGCGTTTCGAATACCATTTCGCGGTTCGTTACCGGATGGATAAACCCGAGCCCGGAGGCATGCAGCATCAGGCGCCGGGCGGGATTGGTAGTTGCGCCGTACTTGGGGTCGCCGGCCACCGGGCAGCCGATGGATTCGAGTTGGACGCGAATCTGGTTTTTCCGCCCCGTTTCGAGTTCCAACTTCAGCAACGAATACACGCCGTTGCTTTTCAACACGCTGTAACGCATAATGGCCTGTTGGCCGCCCACGGGTGTAACATACACTTTCAGCCCGGCATTTTCGGCCAGATACGAAGTAAGCAAGTCTGTTTCCTTTTTCGGGCATCCTTCCACCACCGCCACATAAGTGCGCCGGGTAATCATCTCGTTCCAATTATCCTGTAATTCGTGTTGTACCGTCTGGTTTTTAGCGAACATCATCAACCCCGATGTTTCCCGGTCGAGCCGGTGGAGAATAAAAATCCGGTTGCCCGGATTGCTTTTCTTCACATACTCGCTCAACAAGTGGTAAGCCGTACGATTCTTCTCCTTGTCGGTAGCCATCGACAACAGGCCGGCGCTCTTTTCCACCACGATAAACGAATCGTCTTCCCAGACGATTTTAAGCAGAGGATGCGAGAAATCGACCTGCCGTTTATCGTAATCGATTTCTACCCGGTCGGCCGGATGCACAGGTACATCCTTACAAACCGCTTGTCCGTTCACACTTACCTGCCGGTTGCGGAACAGGGTTTTAAGCGACGTTTTGCTTTGTCCGGCTAACTTGGCCAGAAGGAATTCCAACAGGGAAGAGGCTTCGTTCACTGTCCAGCGCTGTATGCGGAGAACGTCGGACCGGTTATTTCTTTTACGAGCCGAATGATTCTGATTCATATGTTTTTCTTATGGAGGGCAAAAGTACAGGCAATTACGTTAGCATGCAACTTTTAGCAACAATAAAATTTTCAATTGCGAAAAGGAAACAAGCTCTTTAACAAGCCATTTCGAACTTACGAAATAGTGCACGAACCGGCATTTCGCTATCAAAATTCACAGAAAAAGTTTTTTTTGCTTACGTAGTTAAGGTAGGGGGTATATGGATTTTGTTTTCGGCAGGTCGGTCGATAGGGGAAAGATTCGAAAAAAACAGCTACAACCTAGGGGAAACAGGCACGCCGCAGGAAATTCGCATCTCCTGCGGCAGCCTCTATTGCTTACTCTCCTTCCGGAGCGGAATTTGCAGGATGGTCTATGGGAGAAAGATACCAGTCGCCATCTTGTTCGCCACTGCTCGTCACCCAATTCAAGAATTTAGGATAGAAAACATCGATACGCTTGCTCTCTCTGGGAATAACAAACGGAATATCTTTTTCCGGATCGGGATCGGCAGGAATATGGAGGGCATACGGCATCTGAATACCATTTCCGGTAAAGGTTATATAATAGGTTCCCTGTCCATAGATGGACCGGTCGTCTTCTGTACCGAAATAACCCGGGTCTGCCAAGAGAGTCGGCGGGTAATTGGTCAGATGCACCTCTTTACTTTTCGACGAAGTGGTTATAAACGGATTATAAGGAGCTTGCCGGAACTGGCTTTTGGGATAGGGTTTACGAAAAACAGTAGTCACCGTTACCGAAGTCGTTTTGGTGTTGTTGGCCGTTTGAAGCAATGCATCGTTGAAAAGACGTACAGTTGCCAAGTCGAGCTCCGGGTCGACATAAGCGCCTGCGGCAGCTTCGCCCGAAAAAGTAATGTCGACATCCGTGCGGCGGGCATTCAACTGATAACAGAAGGCATCGTGTATGGTAGCGCCCGACCACAATAATTCGAAATAGTCTTCGGTACGGGTAACTTCGTTGTTTTCATTATACGTAATTTCAGACTTGTATTTCACCACCACATCGTTCAGGTCGAAATCGCCTTGACGTGGCCAAAGATCCTCGAAAGCCAGGGTACCTTGGGGGTTCACAGTGAGCGGTACCAAAGGCGTATCTTCAGGAGTGACTTCCGGGATTTTATCGGTAATGCCATCGACCGGGTCGGCTGTAATATGAAAAACCACATCGTTATAGTCTTTGTCTTTTTTCCAGTCTTCCATACCCAGCACAACAAACTGATCGATACGGAACAACGCCACTTGCTTCTTTCCTCCGTTCAGTTCCGGGGTAGAGTAAAACGTACTGGGAACATCCTTTCCGTTACCCGAATCGGTAACTTTTCTATTCGAACCAACAGCATTTTTATAGCCATTGTTATAAATTACCCAACCAACCGAAACGCCGGTCGGAAAGACCTCTCCTTTATCCACCCCGTCTTCGAAATAATGCAACTGGATACCTTCTCCCCGCTTTACCGCGCCGTATCCGCCGGCGCCGCTGCCACGCACTTTGGCATTAGGGAAAAGCACGACCGTAGAACCTGCCACATCGTCCCGGGTAGCCGGACGCTTGTCGGTGGGATAAGTATAATACCCCATCACACTGTTGGCTGCGGTAAATTCATCGATCAGATATACTTTGATGCGAGCGTCTTTCGTAACATGAATATCCCCTTCGACCAGGATTTCTTTAATATCAGCTGGCGTTTTACCCTCCGGCAAACGTTTCCGAATCGTTTTCAATACTTTGTCGGACACTGTTACCTGATCGGCCAACAGATAGTCGGGGCGACCATAATAGCCATTTCCGTTTACCCAGTACCCTAGGCGGCACGGTGTAAATCCGTCAACAAACTGATTGTATATTGCCGTTTTGTAATCGTCTGCCGCACGCATTACCGGCGACTTGGTTTCTGTGTTCTCTTCCGGTAAGGTAGCGGGCGACAGGGTATTGCCGTTTACTTTTGCCACCAATAAGCGCGGCACCCCGGGCGCATCGGTATAAATATACAATTCTTTTATCGTGCTCTGAATATCGGTAATCCGTTCGCTGTAATAACCGTTTTCGTCGGTATATCCAGCATCGACCGGGCGAATATTCCGCAAAGTGACCTGGCCGCCTTCACCTTCTTCCAAAGGATTTTGCGTATACACATCGAATTTTACCTGGTAATTCCGGGGC
Source organism: Parabacteroides sp. (assembly GCA_020860905.1). Taxonomy (GTDB): domain Bacteria; phylum Bacteroidota; class Bacteroidia; order Bacteroidales; family Tannerellaceae; genus Parabacteroides_B. Next base: position 19,850 of record JAJBTJ010000299.1, read on the forward strand.
ACATCGTATTGTAAAGTGAGCGTATAATCCCTTACCGGAGAAATGTCCCAGATGGTTTTATCCATATCCGGCGCAGGCTCAGGAACCGGTTCAGGTTCGTATAAATTGGTTGTACACCCGATTAGGCACAATGTAAGGATAGAGCTCCCTATCTTTCCATAAAATTTCTAAAATTCCGTATGCATCTCCCTAAATTTATAAGTATTATTCAAAATAAAAAACAAAGATAAGCCTTTTTAAATAATACATTATTCAAAATAGACAATTTATTGATC
>JAJBTJ010000286.1 GCA_020860905.1 Parabacteroides sp.
GAATAAAGAGTATGTTCGATTTCAAAACAGCTGCGGTAGAAGCAGTCGGTAAAAGCAGGACCCAGCGTCCTACGCATGTATTCAGGCAATTTCCGGAGAATCCGGATTTTTATTATCCGGAAATCAACGTACGCGAAATCATCAGGCGGCACGGTTCGCCCGAGTGGCGTGCCGGCGTACTTACCAACGAGTTGCACGGCCATTTGGGTATTTATGCCATCATCGGCGTGAAAATGGGAATACGGGCCAACGAGTTGCTGGGCACCCGCCTCGACGACATCCGGGTACTTTCGTATGCCGGCTCCAGGCCGCCGCTCAGTTGCATGAACGACGGACTCCAGGTAAGTACGGGCGCTACCGTAGGGCACGGTTTATTCCAGGTGGCCGATGTGAAGAACGTGCGTCCCGAAGCCACCTTTTATTTCTGGAACCGCGAAGTCACCCTGCAACTGAAACCCGAGTACTCGGTATTGATTCAGGATAACATCGCCGACGGCATTTGCCGGTACGGCACCCACACCGAGGCCTACTGGGAATATGTGCGGAGCCTGGCTATCCGCTACTGGCTCGAATTCGACCGCCGCGAACTCTTTTATCAGCTATGATATTTTTTGCCAAACCTTCGTTTTTTTACTTTTTTGTACTTTGTTCTCCTTTCCGGCATCGGCCGGGAAGGGAACAAAGGCAAATACTGCTTCCCGAGCATCCCGTATTTCAATAAAAATCCGTACGTTTGTGTTTTAGCTATCAGTTTATCGGTTCATTATAAAAACAGGAATATATGAAAAAACGGAATCTCTTATTCAGCGCCTTGCTCCTGATGCTATTCGTATGCAGCGCGGCAGCGCAGCAAAGCCAGGTACTTCCGGTCGATACGAACCTCCGGTACGGCAAGTTGCCGAACGGCTTAACCTATTATATCCGGCACAACGAGCAGCCGAAAGACCGGGCCGATTTTTATATCGCCCAGCGGGTGGGTTCCATGCAGGAAGAGGATTCGCAGGCGGGGCTGGCTCATTTCCTGGAGCACATGGCTTTTAACGGTACCACCCATTTCCCCGGGAAAAACATGATTAATTACCTCGAAACCGTCGGCGTGCGTTTCGGCGAGAACCTGAATGCCTATACCGGCTTCGATGAAACCGTATATAACATCAGCAACGTGCCTACTACCCGGCCGGGCATCATAGACTCGTGCCTGCTGATTTTACACGACTGGTCGAATGCGATTGCACTCGAAGACGCCGAAATCGACAAAGAGCGGGGCGTTATCCACGAAGAATGGCGTACCCGCGGCAATGCCCAGATGCGGATGCTCGACCAGCAACTGCCCGCCATGTTTCCCGGCAGCAAGTATGCCGACCGGCTTCCGATCGGGAAGATGGATGTAGTGGATAATTTCAAATACGACGAGTTACGCAACTATTATAAGAAATGGTACCGCCCCGACTTGCAGGCTGTCATCGTGGTAGGCGACATCGACGCCGCCCGGGTGGAAGCGGAATTGAAACGGATTTTCGCCGATGTGCCGGCGCCCGTCGGTGCAGCGAAGCGCGAAATGTATCCGGTACCCGACAATACCGAGCCGCTCGTTTCCATCGCTACCGACAAAGAGGCTACCAATACGATTTTGTACATTTTTTACAAGCACGACGTGATGCCGTCGGAGCGATACGCTACCGTCGACGGCTTTATTCGCGATTACCTGCGCCAGGTAAGCAGCGAAATGATGAATACCCGTTTCAACGAAATCATTCAGAAAGCCGACCCGCCTTTCGTATATGCCATGAGCGAAGACGGTCCGTTCCTGATTGCCAAGACGAAAGACGCCTGGATGGCGGCCGCGTTAGCGAAAGAAGGCGGAATCGATGATGCACTGGCGGCATTGGTACGCGAAACGCAACGGGTGAAAAAGTACGGGTTTACTCCGTCGGAATACGAGCGGGCGCGCACCAACGTGATGAAACGGTACGAGTCGCTTTACAAAGACCGCGACAAACAAAAGAACGGTACGTACGTAAGCGAGTACGTGAACCATTTCACCGACGGCGGCTATATTCCCGGTATCGAAACGGAATACCGGTTGATGGAGCAACTGGCTCCGCAGATTCCGGTAGAGACGGTGAACCGGTTCGTACAAAGCCTGATTACCGATGAAAACGTGGTAATCGGATTGACGGGCCCCGAAAAAGAAGGGCTGGCCTATCCTTCGCCCGACGAGTTGCTTGCCGCTTACCGCACGGCACAACAGGAAGAAGTAACACCTTACGAAGATACGGTGAGCAACGAGCCGTTGCTCGGCGAGCTGCCTGCCCCGGGGAAAATCGTTTCGGTAAAGGAAAACCCGCTTTTCGGCAATACGGAACTGGTGTTGTCGAACGGCATCCGGGTGAATTTGAAGAAAACCGATTTCAAGGAAGACGAGATACTGGTAACCGCCAGTAGCAAGGGTGGCTCGATTTTGTTCGGCGAAGAAGATATGCCGAACATCAAAGCGTTTAACAGCGTGATGGACATCAGCGGCTTGGGTAATTTCACCGCCGTGGAATTGGGCAAGTTGCTGGCCGGTAAGAAAGTATCCCTCTCTACCGCGTTGGCTACCGATTACGAAAAGATGAGCGGTATGGTTTCGCCGAAAGATATGGAAACGCTGTTTCAGTTGATTTACCTGGCCTTTACGGCGCCCAAGCAAGACCGGGAAGCGTTCAGCTCGTTTATCGGGCGGATGAAAGCGCAGTTACAAAGCCTCGAAGCCGACCCGATGGTGTCGTTCAGCGACCGGGTAAACCAGGCGGTTTACGACGGAAATCCCCGCAAATCCCGCTTGAAAGCGGCCGATTTGGATAAGGTGGATTACGACCGCGTTTTCGAGATGTATAAAGAAGTGTTCGGAAATCCTTCCGACTTCGTATTTACGTTTGTCGGCAATATCGATACCGATTCGATTAAGCCGTATATCGAGCAGTACCTCGCTTCGCTTCCGGCGGGCAAACCCCTTCCGGCTGCCGAACCGGTGAACCTGGGCTTGCATAAAGGAAAAACGGTCGATCATTTCGAGCGTCCGATGGAAACGGCGAAAGCGGCTACCCTGAACGTATACTCCGGCCAGATGGATTATACCCTCGAGAACCGGATTGCCGCTACGATGCTGAAGCAAATCCTGGATATCGTGTATGTGGAAAAGGTACGCGAGGAGGAAAGCGGAACGTACGGCGTACAGGTGGGTGCGAATATTTCCGCGTTTCCAGCGGGGCAGACAGTCTTGCAGATGTACTTCGATACCGACCCGGCCAAGCAGGAAAAGCTGAACGACATTGTACATGCCGAATGGGAGCGCATTGCCAAAGAGGGGCCGCGCGAAGCCGATTTCAACAAGACGAAGGAAAATATGATAAAGAAGCATGCCGAAAGATTACAGGAAAACGGCTACTGGCTGAATGTAATCGACGATTATTATTACTACGGAACGGATGCCAAAACCGAGTACGACGCGATTCTGCAATCCATGACGCCGGCTAAGATACAGGCTTTCGCCGATGCTTTGCTGAAACAGGGCAATGTGGTGGAAGTGGTAATGACGCCGGAAAAGACGGCAGGAGAGCCGGGCGCCGGTAAATAAACCTACCGAGGCAACTGGTTCCCGACGAGCCGGTTGCTTTTTATTATTCCCGGAATTTCAGTAAACAGGCACTTTTTTCCGGCTTACCCGGATAAAACCGGATTCAGGCTGTCCTTTTTCTCTGTTCATCGCCATGAAAACTGT